>NZ_JBQENU010000003.1:0-351319 GCF_052044605.1 Bacillus sp. 22483
TCTATCACGCTGAAAAGAAGACAAAGGGATAAAATCAAGTTCATTTTATCCCTTTGTCAACTATCTGAGACTGTAAACTTCGTGTTTACAGTCTTTTTTTATTTGAAAAATAGGACGCCTCGTTATGACACCCCTTACTCTATTCTCTCATCCATCTCTCTTCCTTTTGAAAAACAAGACTACTTCTAGCTAGTGAAGCATATAGTGTAAAAAAAGCTGGAGGTTCTATATGAAACAATTTCTCCCGGGTATACACCCATCAGTCGCTGCCATGGCAGGGATGAGGTTTTTATCTGCCGCGATTGAACTAACGGCCGCCATCCTCATTTTAGTGACAAATGATGTGCGTAAAGCGGTTGTCATCAATAGTATATTAGCGATCATCGGGCCGCTCATTTTTATTATCACGATGACGATTGGAATCTACCAAATTGCAGGGCAGTTATCCTATGCGAAGCTTGTGTTTATTTTCATTGGTGTCGTATTTATTCTTGTTGGAATTTATAAGTGAAATGGCTTGGCATAATTAACGGCATGCATCATACATTTTAGAGAAGAAAAAAAGGAGGGGAATTCGTTGCGGAGTTTGTTGGATATTCTCCCGCACTCAATTGGACAAGAACTCAGCATGTTAAAAGAAGCAGAGTGGGCGCAAATAGAAGAAATCCGCATTCGCACCGATCGCCCAATTGAGCTGATGCAAGGAGGAAAACCCCGCTTTCTTTCCTATCATACAACAGGTGAAGATGCGGCTCAGCTATTAGGCAGGCTCAGTAATTACAGCATGTACACACTGGAGGAAGAGTTAAAACAGGGCTATATCACCATATCTGGCGGACATCGGGTTGGGCTTGCTGGAAAGGTCATCGTCGAAAATGGATTCGTCAAAGGCTTAAGAGATATTTCTTCATTTAATATTCGCATCGCAAAAGAGAAGATCGGAATTGCTTTGCCGTTTCTCCCTTATTTATATGAAAAACATTGGTGTAACACACTGATTATAGGTTCGCCGCAAACCGGGAAAACGACATTGCTGCGTGATCTAGCACGTCTTGTCAGTACAGGAACAACAGCCATTTCTCCTAGAAAAACAGGGATTATAGATGAACGATCTGAAATCGCAGGTTGTATAAGAGGAGTGCCGCAGCATTCTTTTGGACACCGGATTGATGTACTTGATGCGTGCCCAAAGGCTGAAGGGTTAATGATGATGATCAGGTCCATGAGCCCAGAAGTCATCATTGTCGATGAAATCGGAAAAAGTGAAGATGTACAGGCACTGCTAGAAGCAATCCATGCTGGAGTCACCATTATCGTCTCAGCTCATGGGTATTCTCTTGAAGACTTATCTAAACGGCCATCATTTGAACCGTTATGGCAGCTTCGTGTGTTTGATCGATATGTGGAATTAAATAGAGAAAAGGGGCCTGGCACGATCGGACGGATATTTGACCAAGAGGGACAAGAGCTGAAGAGGAGGCGGGGAGTGGACGTATGTTAAAGCTTATTGGTGCTATTTTCATTGTTGCGGCTACGACATGGGGAGGATTCGAGTTTGCGAAGCGGTACAGTGATCGGCCAAAGCAAATCCGCCAGCTCCGGTTTGCACTCCAATCTCTTGAAGCTGAAATTATGTATGGTCAAACACCTTTAGCTAGAGCCGCTGACCAAATTGCGTCCCAAGTAGGACCACCTGTGAATCGGCTATTTGAACAATTTGCAGAAAAACTCAACGTCGGAACCTTTTCTGCGAGGCATGCATGGAATGAAAGTCTAGAGGATGTATGGAAAAAAACCGTATTAAAAAAAGGCGAATATGAGGCGCTGAAGCACTTTGGAGAAACCCTTGGTCAGCATGATGTGACGGCTCAGCAAAAATATATCAAGCTAGCTTTAGGCCATTTGGAATCAGAGGAAAAAGAAGCTGAAGTTGCCCAAGCGAAAAATGAAAAAATGGTGAGAAGTCTTGGTTTTCTAAGTGGGTTACTACTGATTCTGTTATTGATGTGAGAAGAAGGGAGTCGAGAGCATGGGCGTTGATGTAAACGTCATTTTCCAAATTGCGGGAGTGGGTATCGTTGTGGCTTTTCTCCATACGATTTTAGATCAAATGGGGAAAAAAGAGTACGCACAGTGGGTGACACTGCTTGGATTTATCTACATTTTATTTATGGTTGCTACCATTGTGGATGATTTGTTTAAGAAGATTAAAGCCGTATTTCTATTTCAAGGATAGGGGAGGGCTTACAAATCGAAATCATTCAAATTGTTGGACTTGGTTTAATCGCTACTTTTCTAGCATTAATTGTCAAAGAACAAAAGCCAACCTTCGCCTTTATGCTTATTGTGTTTACTGGGTGTGTCATTTTCCTTTATCTAATCGATCAAATCTATGCCATTATCTCCATGATTGAAAAAATTGCAGCAAGCGCAGGCGTCAATATGAAATACGTTGAAACCATTTTGAAAATCATTGGCATTGCCTATATTGCAGAATTTGGTGCCCAGCTCACAAAGGATGCGGGACAAGGCGCCATCGCTTCAAAAATAGAGCTTGGCGGCAAGATTCTTATTTTGGTCATGGCGGTACCGATTTTAACGGTCATCATTGAGACGATCCTAGGTATGATCCCGTCCATGACTTGATGGAAAAGAGGTGATGATGATGAAACGGGTGACAGCTGTGCTAGGGTTTATGATGTTCTTTTGGATGATCGTTCCGTATGCAGGTGCAGAAGAAAGTGTGCCTTTATCAAGTGAAGAACCGGTCGCAGAAGAAGTTGCGGGTGGACAGGCTGATGCCTTAGAGCTTCATTCTATCAGTGACTTTTGGGAAACGATATTGGACGAGTATGGCGGATTTCTGCCTGAAAGCCAAAAAGGTACAGTGAAGGAAATGATCGATGGCGATAAAGAGCTATCTCCCCAAACGTGGCTGAAGGCTTTTGTTCATTATCTGTTTCATGAGCTGATTGCCAATGGAAAGCTCTTAGGCACACTTATATTACTCACCATCTTTTGTTCGCTTTTGCAGCTTTTGCAAAATGCGTTTGAACAAAGCACTGTTAGTAAAGTTGCATACGCTCTTGTTTATATGGTGCTTATCATTATTGCATTAAACAGTTTTCATGTTGCGATCTCTTATGCAACAGAAGCCATTCAAACGATGACTAGTTTTATTCTTGCTCTTATTCCTCTTTTATTAGCACTTATTGCCTCATCAGGCGGGCTTGTCTCAGCCGGATTCTTTCATCCTGTGATTTTGTTTTTAATGAACACGAGCGGTGTTTTTATTCAATATGTCGTTCTTCCGCTCATCTTTTTATCAGCGATCTTGAGCATCGTCAGTACATTGACCGAACAATACAAAGTGACCCAGCTTGCCCAGCTGTTAAGAAATGTCGCCATTGGCGGGCTCGCTGTTTTTTTAACTGTATTCCTCGGCGTCATTTCTGTACAGGGGGCATCTGCTGCTATCACGGATGGAATCGCTCTTCGCACAGCCAAGTTTATTACCGGAAATTTCATCCCTGTCCTTGGCAGAATGTTTACTGATGCGACAGATACCGTTATCAGCGCCTCTGTGCTGCTGAAAAATACGGTTGGCCTTGTAGGCGTCGCCATTTTGATTTCAATTGCGGCTTTCCCAGCGATTAAAGTGCTGTCGCTCGCTCTGATTTATAAACTGGCCGCTGCGATTCTTCAGCCTTTAGGGGGCGGGCCGATTATAAGCTGCCTTGATGTCATTTCAAAAAGTGTTCTTTATATATTTGCTGCATTAGCTGTTGTATCGCTTATGTTCTTTTTAAGCATTACCGTTATCATCACAGCTGGCAACCTCACCATGATGATGAAGTAAGGAGGGGACACCATTTGAGTTTTCTCACAGAATGGATCACAAGTATTATTCTGTTTATTTTATTTGCGATTGTGATTGATCTTTTGCTTCCCAATTCAAGCATGCAGAAGTATGCAAAAATGGTCGTCAGCTTATTGTTGATTGTGGTGATGCTCAATCCGATCTTTGCGTTATTCCGGGCAGATCCGGACCAAATTTTCTCAGAAATCATGAAAGGGAAGGACCAAGCGCAATCAGAAGAAATAAAAAATCAGGTGAATTTAGAAAAAAAAGAAATACAAGCTTCACAGCGTGCATATATTTTAAAGCAAATGGCTGTCCAACTAGAAAAAAGCGCAAAGGAGCCACTGGAGAAGGAGAGCTATGAAATGAAACACGTAGAAGTGTTGGCAGATGAGGAGCACCTTGATCAGAATATGGAGGCAGATCAATTTCGCATCAAAGCAGTCCTTGTCCCGCTCACAGGTGATGCTGTAGAAACGGTGGCAAAGGTCGACATTGATCTCTCCAGGCAAAAGGAGGAAAGCGCCGGGGCGTCAGCAAAAGAGATGGCGAGGGTGAAAGAGACGCTTGCAGATGTATGGAATACACGGCCTGAACACATTGCGCTGAACATTGAGGGAGGTGACGCAGCAGATCATGAATAACAAAGACTGGAGACAAAAACTGAAATCAATGTTCCAAGCACCTGAAAAAGGTGAAGGGAAACCAAAATTAACGAAGCACCATTACTTACTGCTTGTCTTCATCATCGGCGTGTCATTCATGTTAGTCAGTCAAATTTTGTCACCGCCATCAAGCAAACAAGAGGCTGCTGTTCCTGCGTCTAAAAAAACATCCTCAGAAGAGCAGGCGGTGTTCAAACCATCCTCTTCAGGTAAGTCAAACAACTCGATAGAGGATGTTGAACAAGAATACGAAAATCAGCTGAAAGAGATTTTAGAAACGATCATTGGTGTTGAGGATGTTTCTATCGTAGTAAATGTAGACGCAACTTCTTTAAAAGTGTTTGAAAAAAACAAATCCAATAAAAGCACTACGACCGAGGAAACAGACAAAGAAGGCGGCGTGCGAAGTGTCACGGATCAAACAAAAGAAGAAGAGATTGTCATTATTAAAAATGGAAATGAAGAAACACCTGTTGTTGTCCAAACGAAAAAGCCAGCCATTCGAGGTGTCCTCGTTGTTGCTCAAGGAGTAGACAACGTTCAAATAAAGAAAACCATCATTGAAGCGGTTACACGAGTGCTTGATGTACCGAGCCATAGAGTGGCTGTTGCCCCTAAAAAAATCAAGGAGGATTCGGAATGATGTTAAAAAAACAAACGGTTTGGCTATTAACGATGCTAAGTTTAGTTGTCGTATTAAGTGTGTACTATATCATGTCTCCACAAGGTGAGAATGCTGTGACAGTAGAAGATACAAAATCAAAAGGAATGGAAGAGAAAAAGGCTGAGCCAGAAAAAGGGACTGACAAAGGAACCGAAAAGAACGCAGAAGAGAAATCAACTGACAAAGAAACCAATGCGAAACAAGAAGATGTTGAAACAAGTGGAGAAGAAGGAAAGGCTGTTTCAGAGCAGACCGACGATGAACTTTTCACAACCTACAGACTTGAACTGGAAGATAAGCGCAGCAAGCAGCGTGAAGAGTATAACGAAATCGTGTCTAGCGATGATGCAACAGCGCAAGAGAAAAGTGAAGCTTATGATCAAATGACAGCACTTAGTGAGGCAGAAGGAACAGAGCGTCAGCTGGAGACATTAATCAAAACAAAAGGATATAAAGATGCGCTCGTCAGTGCAGAAGGAGATAAAGTGAACATCACGGTTCGTTCTGATAAAAAATCAAAGTCCCAAGCAGCAGATATTATTGATTTGGTCACAAAAGAAATGAGAGGGCTTGATAACGTAGCCGTCACTTTTGAGCCATCGAATCAATAAAAAATGCACAAGCGCCCTTTTCTGAAAAGGGCGTTTTTTCATGCGGGTTGACGCCCTTTTTCAGGTGCTTGTGCGAGGAGTCTCATCACATTAATAGTTGAATTCAACGAAATCCTCCTGTAAGATGGTTATAGTATGTACTTTTAGTACTAGCCTATAAAAAAAGATAAATCCATACATAGGGGTGCAAATCCATGTTAAAAATTGAAGAGATTCATGAACTAATTAAATTAATTGACGAATCAACAATTGATGAATTTACGTACGAAAACGAAGGTGCAAAAATCAAGTTAAAGAAAAATAAAGAAGTCGTTCAGCAAGTTGCGGCACAAGCACCAGTGGCTCCTGTCCAAGCAGCTCCAGCTCAACAAGCTCCTAAAGCACAAGCTCCAGCTCAGACCGAAGCCCCTGCACAAGAGGCAACTGCGTCTGAAAACCTGCATAAAATCACATCCCCAATGGTTGGCACATTTTACGCTTCTTCTTCACCAGAAGCAGATCCATATGTGACAACAGGTTCTAAAGTGAAGGAAAACTCAGTTGTATGTATCGTTGAAGCGATGAAACTGTTTAATGAAATCGAAGCAGAAGTAAAAGGCGAAATCGTCGAAGTATTAGCTGAAAACGGTCAGCTTGTAGAATTCGGACAACCCCTCTTTCTAGTGAAAGCAGAGTAAGGAGTACGATCATGATTAAAAAGCTATTAATTGCAAACAGAGGAGAAATCGCAGTTAGAATCATCCGTGCTTGTAAAGAGCTTGGAATTGAAACAGTTGCGGTATTTTCTGAAGCGGATCGTGATGCGCTGCATGTTCAAATGGCTGATGAAGCATATTGCATCGGACCGACTGCTTCAAAAGATAGTTATTTAAATGTGACAAATATTGTCAGTGTGGCAAAACTAACAGGTACAGATGCCATCCATCCAGGATATGGTTTCCTTGCTGAAAATGCAGACTTTGCAGAGCTTTGCGAGGAATGTAATGTCATCTTTGTTGGACCAACTGCGTCAGCAATTTCCAAAATGGGAACGAAAGATGTGGCAAGAGAAACAATGAAGCAAGCTGGTGTTCCAATTGTCCCTGGTTCTCAAGGAATTGTAAAAGATCTTGATGATGCTGTTTCAACAGCAGCTGGTATTGGGTATCCTGTCATTATTAAAGCAACTGCAGGCGGCGGTGGTAAAGGTATCCGTGTGGCTCGCACAGAAGAAGAGCTCATTAACGGTGTCACCATCACGCAGCAGGAAGCAGCACAAAACTTCGGGAACCCAGGTGTCTATTTGGAGAAATTCATTGAAGACTTTAGACACGTTGAAATTCAAGTCCTTGCTGATCAGCATGGGAATACCATTCACTTAGGTGAACGTGATTGTTCTATCCAAAGAAGAATGCAAAAGCTTTTGGAAGAAACGCCATCACCTGCACTAAATGCAGATATTCGTGAGCAAATGGGTGAAGCTGCCGTAAAAGCAGCCGAAGCTGTTGAATACACAGGTGCTGGAACGGTTGAATTCATTTACGATTATAATGAAGAGAAGTTTTACTTCATGGAAATGAATACACGTATCCAAGTAGAGCATCCTGTAACGGAAATGGTCACTGGTGTTGATTTGATCAAAGAACAGATCAAAGTAGCTTCAGGTGAAAAGCTTTCTCTTACGCAAGAGGATGTCGTATACGAAGGCTGGGCGATTGAATGTCGTATTAATGCAGAGAACCCTGAGAAAAACTTCATGCCTTCTGCTGGTGAAATTAAAATGTACCTCCCGCCAGGCGGTTTAGGAGTACGTATTGATTCTGCCGCTTATCCTGGTTATGTGATTCCGCCATATTACGATAGTATGATTGCGAAAGTGATCACATATGGTAAAACGAGAGAAGAAGCAATTGCAAGAATGAAACGTGCGCTTCAAGAATTCGTCATTGAAGGAGTCTACACAACGATTCCATTCCACCTCAGATTACTAGAGCACGAAACATTTGTGAGCGGTAATTTTAATACGAAGTTTTTAGAAACGTATCAAATTATGAAATAATAACAGCTTTCGGAGGTGAATGATCGTGTCAGAAAACAATTTGCTTGAAATGAACCTTGATGAAGATCAATTGGGAAAAGTGCAAATTGCGCCAGAAGTGATTGAAGTCATTGCTGGGATCGCTGCATCAGAGGTCGAAGGAATTGCGGAAATGCGCGGCAACTTCGCTGCTGATGTGGCAGAACGCTTTGGGAAGAAAAATCACCGTAAAGGTGTGAAAGTAGATGTCTCTGATGAAGGCATCACAATTGATGTGTATTGTGTGGTTGAATTTGGCCTATCCATTCCAAAGGTATCCACTGCTGTTCAAGAAAATATCCGTCAAACCCTTTTAAACATGACGGCCTTAACGATTAATGAAATCAACATTCATGTCGTCGGCATTCAATTTGATACAAAAACAGCTGAAGCTGAAGTTGATCAAGAAATGTAAAAAGGGTTGAAGTGAAACCAAGGAGGCATTGCCTCTTTGGTTTTTTAAAGCCCATTTTTGGGAAAATTCCGCATGATGATTACGTCACGCATGGAGTGATTCGTTTTTCGTCATAGCTCGCATGGATCTTGGTGCGACTACGGTCAAAATATGTTATGATCTCTGTATGGCTTAACGACAAGCGGATAAAGTGGTTAAAGGAGTAAATAATGAAAAGAAGAACTGCAAGAGAAAAGGCGCTACAAACATTATTTCAAATTGATGTCAGCAATATTGATCCGAAAGAGGCCATTACACATGCGCTGGATGAACAAGAATCAGATCCTTTTTTCGAGGAACTGGTTTTCGGTGTGCTCGAACAAAAGGACAAGCTCGATGACATGATTTCACAGCATCTTGTGAATTGGAAACTTGATCGTATTGCGAACGTAGACAGAGCCATTTTAAGGCTGTCTGTGTACGAAATGGTATATCAAGAAGATATCCCGGTGAGTGTTTCAATGAATGAAGCCATTGAACTGGCTAAATTGTTCGGTGACGATAAGGCGCCGAAATTTGTAAATGGTGTACTTTCAAACATTAAAAACGACCTAAAGCAGTAATAGGAGGATTCGACATGACAGCAACAATCATCGATGGGAAAGAAACAGCAAAAGAAAAGCGTGAACAATTAGCAAAAGAAGTAGAAGAGCTAAAACAAAAAGGAGTCACACCTGGTCTTGCCGTTATTCTAATCGGTGATGATCCGGCTTCACTTTCTTACGTACGCGGGAAGAAAAAAGCAGCAGAAGCCATGGGCATGCATTTCCAGCTTGATCATTTAGATGCTTCTTTAACAGAAGAGGAATTGCTAAAGATGATTGATCAGTACAATGCAAATGATCAATTCCACGGAATTCTTGTTCAGCTTCCACTGCCAAAACATATTTCTGAAAAAGCCGTCATTGAACGAATTTCACCAGAGAAAGACGTAGATGGTTTTCATCCGCTGAATATCGGGAAAATGCTACTTGGGGAAGACACATTCCTCCCTTGCACACCAGCAGGTATTGTTGAATTATTGAACAAAACAGGTGTGGATCTCTCTGGTAAAGAAGTGGTCGTTGTAGGACGAAGCAATATCGTCGGCAAACCAGTTGGACAATTGCTATTAAACGAAAATGCAACCGTCACCTACTGTCATTCAAGAACGGCGAACATTTCAGAACATACGTTAAAAGCGGACATTTTAGTTGTTGCCGTCGGTCGAGCAAACTTTATTAAAGCTGACCAAATTAAAGAAGGCGCTATTGTCATTGATGTAGGAGTCAATCGTCTAGAAACGGGGAAACTTGTAGGGGACGTTGACTTTGAAGCAGCAAAAGAAAAAGCTTCTTACATCACACCAGTCCCTGGCGGAGTGGGTCCAATGACAATTACGATGCTTGCACACAATACGGTTAAATCAGCAAAACGTACATTATCATAAGCTTGATCCATTCATCCACCTGCGTGCTGCCGGTGGATGAATGTGCGTTTTTGAAGAGGAGGAATACGTCATGAGTGAAAAAGCCTTTGTGACGGTCACAGCCCTTACAAAATACATAAAAAGAAAATTTGATGTTGACCCTCATTTAGAAGATATTTGGATCAAAGGTGAGTTATCAAATGTGAAGATTCATTCAAGAGGTCATGTTTATTTCACCTTAAAGGACGAAAATGCACGTATGCAAGCTGTCATGTTCCAGCGCTCCGCGTCCAAGCTGCCTTTTTCACCAAAGAGCGGAATGAAAGTGTTCGTACGTGGCGGAATTCAAGTCTACGAACCGAGCGGAAGCTATCAATTATATGCAAAAGAAATGCAGCCTGATGGTGTTGGTGCTCTTCATCTTGCCTATGAAGAGCTGAAGAAGAAACTAGCAAGTGAAGGCTTATTTGATGAGCGCTATAAAAAAACAATTCCTGAATTTCCAGAGGTTGTTGGTGTTATTACATCCCCAACGGGAGCAGCTGTTCGAGATGTCATTACCACGATCAATCGGCGCTATCAGCAGGCCAAGATCATTGTGCTTCCGGCATTAGTCCAAGGAGAAAATGCTCCGCGTTCGATTGTGGAACGGATTAAAGAAGCCAATGAAAAACAGCTTTGTGATGTCTTGATTGTCGGGAGAGGCGGAGGATCGATTGAAGAACTTTGGGCCTTTAATGAAGAAGCAGTCGCAAGAGCGATCTTCGCATCAGACATTCCAATCATTTCTGCGGTTGGGCACGAAACAGACTTTACCATTAGTGATTTCACTGCAGACATGAGAGCACCCACACCAACAGGAGCAGCAGAACTAGCTGTTCCAAGCACCGCCGACTTAATCGAACGAATCAAATCAATCGACATTCGGTTAACAAGAGCAGTGAAAAATCGAACGTCACAAGCAAAAGACCGTCTTGTGGCACTTCAATCCTCTTATGCTTTCCGTTTTCCAAAGCGATTACAAGAGCAAAAAGAGCAGCAATTTGATATGGTATTTGATCGTTTTCAAAAACAGCTGACAAGACAAATGGAACAAAAACGCAGTCAACTTGACCGCCAAACATATAGGCTGAAGCCGCTTCATCCAAAAGAGCAGCTGCTTCAGGCGAAAAAACGCCACGCCAATGAAACAGAACAGCTCATTCGGAGCATGAATGTGCAAATGAAATCAATTCATTCGCAGTTCCAATCGGTTCTTGGTAAACTAAATGCATTAAATCCGCTTCAAGTCATGGAAAGAGGCTATAGTTTAGCCTATAAAGAAGATGAGCTCATTAAAAGTGTGAATCAAGTAGAAATGAAGGATCAACTGACGATTACAATGAAGGATGGACGTCTGATTTGTGAGGTTATTGAGAAGGAGGGCAATCATCATGACAGAATCAAATAAACAAAAAGAAGAACAAATGACATTTGAAGAGGCCATGAAAGGACTTGAAGAGATTGTGGGAAAGCTCGAAGAAGGCGATGTACCGCTAGAACAAGCCATCCACTATTTCCAAGAGGGCATGACACTCTCAAAACTTTGCCATGAAAAATTACAGCATGTTGAAAAGCAAATGGATTTCATTTTAAAAGAGGACGGTGAACTGGCTCCTTTTTCAGTGAAGGAGGCAGATGCTGGTGACAAGTAACTTAAACGAATTTTTAACAACACGAAAACAAGCAATTGAAGATTATTTATTTACATACGTGCAGGAATTGTCTATTCCAGAAGAACTGAAATCTTCTATGCTTTATTCTCTGAAAGCTGGCGGAAAAAGACTGCGTCCTGTTCTTGTTCTTGCTCTTTTAGATGCGTATGGAAAAAGGGAAGAAGACGGTATACCAGTAGGCTGTGCAGTGGAAATGATTCATACGTATTCCTTGATACATGATGATCTTCCTTGTATGGACGATGATGATCTGCGCAGAGGAAAGCCGACCAACCATAAAGTTTATGGCGAGGCAACAGCCGTTCTTGCAGGTGATGCGCTGCTCACTGAAAGCTTCCGTCTGATTACATCGCAATTATCTGACGATGTACCTGCTGATCAAAAGCTTAGAATCATCGATGAACTTGTTACATCAGCAGGTGCACTCGGAATGGTTGGCGGGCAATTTGATGATATGGAAGCAGAACAGAAACAAATCCCTCTTTCTGAATTAGAATCGATTCATGCTCGCAAAACAGGAAAGCTACTCACCTTTAGTGTGGTTGCTGGTGCGATACTGGCAGGTGCACCTGATGATGAGATCGAAAAGCTGAGAGAATTCAGCTATCATATTGGCATTGCTTTTCAAATCCGTGATGATATTTTAGATCTTGAAGGCAGCGAAGAGAAAATAGGAAAGCGGATCGGCTCCGATACAGCAAATGAAAAGTCGACATATCCTTCTTTATTAACGCTTTCAGGAGCAAAAGAAAAGCTGGATGAACATATTACTCGTGCGAAAGAAATTGTCTCAAATCTTGAGTTAGAGCAAAAATTGCTGCATGATTTATGCGATCTGATTGCCTCACGAGATCACTAAAAACAGCCTAGATTTGAGGGTCCTCGAGCAATTGTGGTAAACTGTAAACAGTTTATCATGATGAGACAACTCTTATTCCTGAATTGGTTTTCATAGGAATAAGGCATTATATATGTAGATAGAAATTTTGTTGAAAGCGAGTTGATCCTGATTGGATCTTTTATCAATAAAAAATCCAACGTTTCTAAAAGGAATGTCAAATGCAGAATTAGAGGAGCTTAGTGCGGACATTCGCACGTTTTTAATTGAGTCGTTAGCGAACTCTGGTGGGCACATTGGTCCAAACCTTGGTGTCGTTGAACTTACTGTTGCACTTCACAAAGTATTTGACAGCCCGAAAGACAAATTTCTTTGGGATGTTGGACATCAGTCTTACGTTCACAAGCTGTTAACTGGAAGAGGCGCCGAGTTTGATACACTTCGTCAATATAAAGGGCTCTGCGGTTTCCCTAAACGAAATGAAAGTGAACATGATGTTTGGGAGACTGGACACAGTTCAACCTCATTATCTGGTGCAATGGGAATGGCGGCAGCGCGTGACATTAAAGGAACAGATGAATACATTCTCCCGATTATCGGCGATGGTGCACTAACCGGCGGTATGGCGTTAGAAGCACTGAACCATATCGGGGATGAAAAAAAAGACATGATTGTGATCTTAAACGACAATGAAATGAGTATTGCGCCAAACGTTGGTGCGATCCATACAATGCTTGGCAGACTACGTACAGCTGGTAAATACCAATGGGTAAAGGACGAGCTTGAATACTTATTCAAGCGTATCCCAGCAGTAGGCGGGAAGCTTGCTGCAACAGCAGAACGTATCAAGGACAGTCTGAAGTATTTGCTTGTCTCTGGTATGTTCTTTGAGGAAATGGGCTTTACTTACTTAGGACCAGTAGATGGACATTCCTATGAAGATTTGTTTGAGAATCTTGAGTACGCAAAGAAAACAAAAGGCCCGGTTCTCCTTCATGTCATCACGAAAAAAGGAAAAGGCTATAAGCCGGCCGAATCTGATAAGATCGGCACATGGCACGGAACAGGTCCATACAAAATTGATACAGGTGACTTTGTGAAACCGACAGCAGCTGCACCGTCATGGAGTGGTCTCGTCAGTGAAACCGTCAGAAAGCTGGCACGGCAAGATGAGCGGATTGTCGCAATTACACCTGCAATGCCTGTTGGCTCAAAGCTTGAAGGGTTTGCAAAAGAATTCCCAGAGCGAATGTTTGATGTTGGAATTGCAGAGCAGCACGCTGCAACAATGGCAGCTGGACTTGCTACACAGGACATGAAGCCATTTTTAGCGATTTATTCAACATTCCTCCAAAGAGCTTATGATCAAGTGCTGCATGATATTTGCCGTCAAAATCTCAATGTGTTCATTGGAATTGACCGTGCAGGTCTTGTCGGTGCAGATGGAGAAACGCATCAAGGTGTGTTTGACATTGCTTTCATGCGTCATATGCCGAATATGGTTCTCATGATGCCAAAAGATGAAAATGAAGGACAGCATATGGTCAACACAGCCATTCAATATGATGATGGTCCAATTGCCATGCGCTTCCCGCGTGGAAATGGACTAGGCGTCAAAATGGATGAACAGCTGAAAACCATCCCAATTGGTTCTTGGGAAGTTCTTCGTCCCGGGAAAGATGCTGTCATTTTAACATTCGGTACAACCATTAAAATGGCGCTGCAGGCAGCAGAAGAACTGCAAAAAGAAGGAAAATCAATTCGTGTTGTCAATGCACGTTTCATTAAGCCTCTTGATGAAGGCATGTTAAATGAGATACTGTCTGAAGGTTTGCCAATTTTAACAATAGAAGAAGCGGTGCTACAGGGTGGATTTGGCAGCAGCGTACTAGAATATATTCACGACAAAAAAGCGTCTCATATAAAAGTAGAACGTATGGGCATTCCAGATGAATTTATTGAGCATGGAAGTGTCGATGCGCTACTTGAGGAAATTGGACTGACGAAAACACAGGCTGCTGAAACGTTACGTGACCTGCTTCCCGCAGCACCAAGAAAAGGAATTGGATCATGACATCAAAGAAAGAACGACTTGACGTTTTATTAGTCGAACAAGGACTAATGGAAACGAGAGAGAAAGCAAAACGCGCCATTATGGCAGGGATCGTTTACTCAAATGAAAACCGTTTGGATAAGCCAGGAGAAAAAATCGCTCGTGATACCCCGCTGACTGTGAAGGGGAATCCGCTGAAATATGTCAGCCGAGGTGGGCTAAAGCTCGAAAAGGCACTTCAAGAATTTGATTTAACCGTTGAAGGAAAGCTTTTAATTGATATCGGCTCATCAACAGGGGGATTTACAGATTGCGCACTCCAAAATGGAGCAGTCAAATCCTATGCTGTGGATGTTGGCTACAATCAGCTTGCGTGGAAATTACGACAGGATGATCGGGTGATCGTCATGGAACGCACCAACTTCCGCCATTCTGTTCCGGCAGATTTCACCGAAGGATTACCAGAGGTTGCATCTATTGATGTATCATTTATCTCGCTCAAACTCATTCTTCCCGCATTAAAGCATATTCTTATCCCAGGCGGCGACTGTATTGCGCTAGTAAAGCCGCAGTTTGAAGCGGGCAGAGAGCTTGTTGGAAAAAAAGGCATTGTGCGAGAACCTTCTGTACATCTTGGTGTGCTAGAAGAAATGAATCAATTTGCTGCAAAAGAAGGCTATGATGTAAAGGATGTTTCTTTTTCACCCATTACAGGCGGAGATGGAAATATCGAATTTCTCCTCCACTTGGTCCTGCATCCTGATCAAGAAGAGAATACGGCACTTCCAGTATCTGAACTTGAAAAAGTCGTCAAAGAAGCCCATGCCGTATTGAAAGAAAAGAAAAACAGTCCTGAGCCGGCTGACACATGAATTATTGAAACAAAAGGAATAATAGCTCGCTATTATTCCTTTTAGATTGTTGACAAAGGGCTAAAATGAACCTGATTTTAGCCCTTTGTCTTCTTTTCAGCGTGATAGAAAACTTTTGCAGTCTAGGAAGGGCGAGTACTGGCGCGGAGCGAATTTTGGATTCGTGAGCACCAGAGCGCAGGACTGACAAAGAATGCGAGGGTTTGTCTACATGCTGAAAGGAATAATATCTCGCTATTATTCCTTTTTACATGGTCAAAAGATCAGAATTAACCGTTTCTCACGTAATGCTTGTTTTTTGAAGTGTGCATCATATAACATAGAACGTAAAGACAAACTGAGATTCTAACGCCTAGGGGGGTCAAAATGAACAAAGGTCAAAGACATATTAAGATTAGAGAAATTATCGCAAGCCAAGAAATCGAAACACAAGACGAATTAGTCGATATTTTGAAAGCGGATGGATATAACATCACACAGGCGACCGTATCAAGAGATATCAAAGAACTGCATTTAGTCAAAGTGCCAACAAATAATGGAACATATAAATACAGCCTTCCTGCAGATCAGCGGTTTAACCCGCTATCAAAATTAAAGCGTTCCTTAATGGACGCATTTATTAAAATGGATGCTGCCAGTCATTTAATCGTTCTAAAAACAATGCCTGGGAACGCTCAAGCCATCGGTGCTTTAATGGATAATTTAGATTGGGAAGAAATTATGGGAACCATTTGTGGGGATGATACCATCTTAATCATTTGCCGCACGCCAGACGATACGGATACCGTTTCGTCCAAAATTTTAGAGCTTCTATAAAGAGATCAGGTTTACAAAAAGAGGTGTCAAATGAGTGTTAGCAGAACTAACCATTAAAAACTTTGCAATCATTGAGGAGTTAACGGTTTCGTTTGAAAAAGGACTCACAGTTCTAACAGGGGAAACAGGTGCCGGAAAATCAATCATGATTGACGCTGTCTCACTTCTCGTAGGGGGAAGAGGATCATCCGAATTTGTCCGTTATGGCGAAAAAAAAGCAGAGCTTGAAGGTCTTTTTCTTGTACCAGCAGATCATCCTGTATTTGCCCTTTGTGAGGAGCAAGGAATTGATGCATCTGATGAAATGATGATTCTTCGCCGTGATATCAATCAAAGCGGGAAAAGCATTTGCCGCATTAATGGTAAGCTTGTCACCATCTCGCTTTTAAGAGAAGTTGGCCGGCTTTTGCTTGATATACATGGACAGCACGATAATCAGCTGTTAATGGAAGATGAAAATCATTTGCATTTGCTTGATCAATTTGGAGCAGATGAAATTGCACCTGCTCTCTCACAGTATCAGGAAGCGTATGATCAATATATGAAGACAGCGCAAAAGCTCAAACAGCTGTCTGAAAATGAACAGGAAATGGTTCACCGGTTAGACTTATTGCAATTTCAGCTGGAAGAGATTGAAGCGGCACAATTAGAGCCTGGAGAAGATGAGAAGCTTCAAGAGGAACGTCATCAAATTAGCAATTTTGAAAAAATCTTTTCCTCGCTTCAAAACGCATATAATGCTCTGCGTAATGAGCAGGGAGGACTTGATTGGGTTGGAATGGCTTCAAGCGAGCTTGAGCAAGTTTCTGAGATCAACGACGATCTGAAAAAGCTCTCTGAGCAAGTGTCAAACTCCTATTATTTATTAGAAGATTCTACTTTTCAAATGCGCAGCATGCTTGATCAATTAGAATTTGACCCAGCCCGTCTTGATTTTATTGAGTCTAGGTTAAATGAGATGAAGCAGCTGAAGCGAAAATACGGCACAACCGTTGAGGAAATTTTAGAATATGCGGCTAAGATTGAAGAGGAGATAGACCAAATCCAAAATCGAGACAGCCATTTGCAGACACTTAAAAACAAACTTGACGCGATAAGCCGGGATGCATTGCTTGAAGCGCTCAACGTGTCAGAGCTCCGTAAAAAATGGGCGAAAAAACTGGCGAAGCAAATTCAAGCTGAATTGAAGGATTTATATATGGAGAAGTCTTCTTTTGATACCGCTTTTACGATTCGATATGCACCATTTGGCAGTACGGACTGCCCGCTTTTAGATGGAAAACCCGTACAGCTCGGGAAAAATGGCATAGATCAAGCGCAATTTGTCATTTCTACAAATCCGGGTGAACCGATGAAATCTTTGTCAAAAGTAGCATCTGGAGGAGAAATTTCGCGTGTCATGCTGGCAGTGAAAAGTATTTTCTCAGCGAAACAAGAAGTGACGTCCATTATATTTGATGAAGTGGATACGGGCGTTAGCGGCAGAGTCGCACAAGCCATTGCTGAAAAAATTTATAAAGTAGCAGCAGGCTCACAAGTACTCTGTATTACCCATCTGCCGCAAGTCGCAGCAATGGCTGATACACATCTTTTTATTTCTAAACGCGCTAAAGCTGGTAGAACAATGACGAACGTCAAACCACTAAGTGATGATGAAAAAGTGAGTGAAATCGGCCGAATGATTGCTGGTGTAGAAGTCACTGAGCTCACAAAACAGCATGCAAAAGAATTACTGCACCAAGCAAATGATGTCAAAACGACAGGGTAGCTGAAACAACAGCTGCCTTTTTTATATTGTCTCATATTCGCCGTATATACGCATGAAATCGTCTTTTTCTTTTATCAATTTATCCAATCATTTTCTAAAGGTGCCGGTTATAAATCCTCGCTAAGAAGGCAAAAGTAAAGATGTAGCCAAAACATTAATGTTCTGGTGTGGGTAAGGAGCGAGGAGAGTGAAAAATGAATGCCCGAAAAGATGAGAAAAGCCATTGGTGTGATTCTCCTTGTTTCTTTAATAAGTACAGGGTTTATGAGCATAGTGAAGGAATATATCAGCATTCCAACAACTGTCGCAGTATTTGAACACGAGAAGCATTCGATTGATACATCCATTGAAGCGTCAGCCAATGCTTCTTCACCAGCCTTTAGTCTTTCAGAGAAAAAGAATCAACTTGAAGTAACGGGACAAAAGGCGGGAAAAGCCGAAATTGTTTATGATTTTAAAGGATTTCCTATTAAGAAAACAAAAGTCGATGTTCTTCCCGAATTAAAAGTCATTCCTGGAGGACAATCCATTGGCGTCAAACTCCACTCTGTCGGAGTTCTCGTTGTCGGTTTTCATCAAATCACAACAGCAGACGGCAAAAAATCACCAGGTGAAGCCGCAGGCATTCAATCAGGGGATATGATCATTGAGATCAATGGTCAGAAAATGGAGAAGATGAATGACCTCACCCCATTTATTCAGAAAGCCGGAAAAACGGGGGAAACCCTTCATTTACTCATAAAAAGAGACCATAAAACCTTTCAAACGACATTAACACCCGCGAAAGATGCAAGTGAAGGTACTTATCGAATCGGTCTTTATATTCGTGATTCCGCAGCAGGAATCGGGACGATGACCTTCTTTGAACCATCTTCTAAAAAATATGGCGCCCTTGGGCATGTGATTTCTGACATGGATACAAAAAAACCAATCGTGGTCGACAATGGTGAAATTGTCAGATCAACTGTCACATCCATTGAAAAAGGGACAGGAGGCAACCCTGGAGAAAAATTGGCCAGGTTTTCTTCCGAAAGAAAAACGATAGGTGATATTTCACGTAACAGTCCATTCGGTATATTTGGTACGTTAACCGAAAAACTTGAAAATCATGTAGCAGACAAACCACTTCCAGTCGCATTATCAAATGAAGTAAAAGAAGGTCCAGCCGAAATATTAACGGTTGTGGACCATGATAAAGTAGAGAAATTTGATATTAAAATCGTCAGCACAACACCACAAAAATTCCCGGCAACAAAAGGAATGGTGCTTAAAGTAACAGATGAACGCTTATTAAGCAAAACGGGCGGGATCGTTCAAGGAATGAGCGGTAGTCCGATCATCCAAAATGGCAAAGTCATTGGAGCGGTCACTCACGTGTTCGTCAATGACCCGACAAGCGGATACGGCGTACACATTGAATGGATGCTGTCAGAAGCAGGAATTGACCTTTATCAAAAAAACAAAAAAGCAAGCTGATGAAAACTGCCGCGAATCTTCCGGCAGTTTTTTTCTACCCTTTCTTTCTCTTCCATCATGTTATAAAATAAGGGAAAAGAGATTTTTCGACAAAATGGAAAACAGTGTGTTGTCAAATTGCAATAATCGTCGATTCATTAAGAAAAACGTAGAAAAAGCTAGATAATGCTCTATTATTCGGAAAATTAAACTTTTTTAAAGGGGATAGCATGGTTTTGTCGAATTGAACACTCAGAAGAGAAATGCAAAAGACTAAGGAATCGACATTGGGGAGGAAAGAACGTGGAGAAAATTAAAGTGTGTGTAGCTGATGACAATCGAGAACTTGTTGGCCTTTTGACAGAGTATATTGAGGGACAGGAAGATATGGAAGTACTTGGCGTGGCGTATAATGGTCAGGAATGTCTGACATTATTTAAAGATAAAGAGCCCGACGTTCTCCACTTAGATATTATCATGCCTCATTTAGATGGTCTTGCTGTACTGGAACGCCTCCGTGAAAACAATGAAATGACCAAACAGCCAAGTGTCATTATGCTGACGGCTTTCGGACAAGAAGACGTAACGAAAAAAGCAGTCGATTTGGGCGCATCCTACTTCATTTTGAAACCATTCGATATGGAAAACCTCGTAGGTCATATTCGTCAAGTCAGTGGAAACGGCACACAAGTCAGCCATCGATCTTCATCTATCCAAAACAGTGTCCTTCGCAGCAAACCTGAATCGAAACGTAAGAACTTAGATGCGAGCATTACGACGATTATTCATGAGATTGGCGTGCCAGCTCATATTAAAGGTTATTTATACTTAAGAGAAGCCATTTCAATGGTGTACAATGATATAGAACTACTCGGCAGTATTACAAAAGTATTGTACCCAGACATTGCAAAGAAATTTAACACGACAGCCAGCAGGGTAGAACGAGCGATTCGTCATGCCATTGAAGTGGCTTGGAGCAGAGGGAATATTGACTCCATTTCGTCACTCTTTGGCTACACAGTCAGCATGTCAAAAGCCAAACCGACCAATTCCGAATTTATTGCCATGGTGGCTGATCGTCTGCGTTTAGAGCATAGAGCAAGCTAAGTCACCTTCCATAAAAAAACGTTTCTTCAATGAGGCGTTTTTTTATTTTTGTAAAATATTGCTAAAAAATGGATATGTTGATAAAATCATCTTTAATGTTTAAATTGGACAAACGGGTCGCTTTATTTTCAGAATAAAATGAAAAATAAAGCATGAAAGAAATGAATAGGACATAAAATAGTGGTAATCAGCTACGCTAATCAATTGGCTTATAGAAGAAGAAAACGCTCATTCGTAAGAAAAAGGATGAGAGGAAAAGGTCTTATGTAATTAGTAAATAAAGTAAATGAGATCGAAAGTTCTATTTCTATTGACCTGATTGGTTGGCGTTTTAAAGTCACTGGCTTCTTAGAGATTGTGCCATTTGAACTGAATATTCCCATTGTCGAATTTAATAATTTTCACATTCTTTTACTATGCTATAATAATGAAAAGAAGAGGGTGAGGTTATGGGAAAGCTGAAAATCCACTCTGCTGAGGTTGCGAACGAAATTAGCAAGTGGACGAGGGTCATTTCTCAGAATGACCTAGAAAAATCTGCTGTCTATAAAGAGAAAATTCAGAATTTGCTAAAAAATACAGATGAGGATCGAGAAGTTCTTCTTTATTATCAGCTAGTCGACGGCAGACATGAAATGTTACTTGGAAATATTGAAAAAGCCAATCAGATTATGAAAAGTGTCGGAACGCTGGATGAAAAAGCAGATGACATTATTAATTTTTATTTTTACTTTTATAAAGGCCAATATGCTGCCTATGTCAAAAAATATGATGAGGCGATTAGTTTTTATAAGATTGCTGAGCAGCGGCTAAAACGTGTGAATGAAGATCTTGAAGTCGGAACTTTTCATCATAAAGTCGCTTCCATTTATTACGAACTGAAGCAAAATTTCATTTCCATTAATCATATTAAAAAAGCCATTGATACGTTTAAAGCGCATGAAGAATATACCGCACAGGCGATTGACAGCTTGATCTTACATGCGAGCAACTGTATCGATTTACTACAGTTTGATGAAGCTGAGGAAAAGTACCAAGAGGCACTTGAGAAAAGTAAGCGCATTAACAATGAAGTGCTGATTGGGAAGTGCTATCACAATTTAGCGGTTCTTTATTACGCAAAACATGATTATGAAAAAAGTGCGCAATACGCCAAAAAAGGGATGAGCATTCAAATTCATCGCGACAATAGCCATTATTTCATCCAATCTTTATATGTTCTCGCAAATGCCTTAGTTCATTTAGGAGATCATGAGGCGAAAGAATATATTAAAGAGGGGATTCAATATAGCTGCGATATCCAAAATAATGAATATATAGTAAAATTTGAAATTTTGGATTTGATGTGCGAAAATAGTGGAGCAGCAGACGTATTCTCTGAAAAATTAGACTACATAGAAAAAAATAGATTATATGTGGAGCTTGAGGATTTGTCTGAACAAATATCGAAATACTTCAAGGAACGAAATGATTATCAAAATGCCATTCGTTTTCTTGAAAAGAAATTCGATGCGCAAATACTTCAAAAGAAAGTGGAGGTTATCTTATGAAAAAGTTGTTGTTAGGTGTAACAATCGTTACAGCAGTCGCAGTTGTTTCTTCCCTTTTTGCTCTTGACGCAGAGACGACAGAGCAAGCCATCAGAGCGATTACGTGATCGAATTTACCTGTCAACCTCTTCTCTCTTATTAGAAGAGGTTTTTTTATGTGCTCAAACTGGCAAAACGAAAACAGACACGTCATAATATAGGTAATCATCATATTTAGAGGTGGCATATGACGAAAATTTTTGCACATAGAGGCTTTAAAGGAAACTATCCAGAGAACACCATGATTGCCTTTGAGCACGCACTCCATTCTGGAGCGGATGGGATTGAGCTTGATGTTCAGCTCACCAAAGACGGCAGACTAGCTGTCATTCACGATGAAAAGCTGAACCGAACGACCAATATGAAAGGGTTAGTGAAAGACTATACATATGAAGAGTTAAAAAGAGGAGATGCGAGTCATTCTTTCTATGAAGAAACGGGTGCGGTCTCCATTCCTCTATTAGAAGAAGTATTAGAGCTAGTGACGCAGAGACCATCCTTTATGATCAACATCGAATTAAAAAACTCTATTTATCGATATCCAGGGATTGAAGAAAAAGTAAAAGAGCAAATTGAGCACTTTCAAATAGAGGAACGAGTACTTGTCTCATCATTTCATCACGGCAGTTTAGCTCTTTTTCACAAGCTGATGCCGCACATTGAACTGGCAGTCCTCACGATGGATGTGATTCATCAGCCGGACATGTATTTAAAAACAATCCCGGCTAAGGGCTACCATCCGAATATAAAGGGCGCTGGGGTGATAAAAGAAGTAGTAGCCGCTCTCCATGCGGACCAACAAGTGATTAGACCGTTTACTGTAAACAGTGAGAAGCAAATAAAAAATATGTTGAGATTGGGTGTTGATGGAATCTTTACTGATTTTCCTGATCGAGCCGTCAAAATAAGAGAAGAAATGAAATAAAGACCTGCTATCAACAGCGGGTCTTTTTCATGATTACCTTTGCTTAAAACGAGTTGTTACTTTATTTCGTTTACGGTCCCTATATAAAATAAATCCTGCAACAACGTAAAGACCTCCCCCTAAAAATAACAACCCTGCAATTCCTTGCAGCCATAAATATGGAAATGGTGCAATGATGATGCCGAAAACAGTGTCACGCAGCAGCTTAATGCCAAGTGCTGCAAAGGCTCCAGGTATTAAAATAATCACTAATGCCAGTATTCTCCCCATCAAATGTCCCCTTAAACGTCATTTACTTCCATTGTCTAATTCAAAAAATATTTTGTCAAGAAAGGAAAACGTGGTAATATAGGTGTTGTGCAATTTTTTGCAACGGAAAAATATGGTGTGCAAAATTTTTCATATAAAGGGGTAACGGGATGCAGAGAGTCTTGATTGTCGGTGCAGGACAAGGTGGATCAGCACTGCTTGAAACATTGCTGAAAACAAATACGGTTCAAATCATTGCGATCGCCGACCTTGATCTCGAGGCACCGGGGATGGATGAAGCGAAAAAGAATGGAATTGAGACGACGACGGATTGGAAAGAATACATAAAAGATGACATTGATATCATCATTGAAACCACAGGCAGTTCTGCTGTACTGAAGGAACTAATTGAACAAAAACCAGAGCATGCTGTGATTGTGCCTAGCTCGATGGCATACGTCATTTCAGAATTAATGGCAGAGAAACAACAGCTTATTCAAATATTGAAGGAACAAACCTATAAACATGACCGCATTTTTAATGCAACGAATGATGGCATGATTTTTATTAATATGGATGAAGAAGTGGTCCTGTTTAATCGATCGGCTGCCAAAATGGTGGGGTGTTCGCAAAAGGATGCGATTGGCCGTCACATTCGAGAAGTGATTCCGAACACGAAACTTCCCGATATATTAAGGTCAAGGGAGCCAGAATTTAACCAAAAGCAATTTTTGAATCAGCAAATTCAAATTGTGACCACCCGTCTGCCGATTATTGATGACGCGGGGAGAATGTTAGGTGCTTTATCCATCTTTAAAGACATTACAGATGCGGTGGAGCTTGCGGAGGAAGTAACGAACCTCAAAGAAGTAAGAACGATGCTTGAGGCCATTATTCAATCATCAGATGAAGCCATATCGGTTGTCGATGAGCAGGGAAAAGGTATTTTGATCAACCGTGCTTATACGAAAATGACCGGTTTAACGGATAAAGAGGTCGTGGGGAAACCGGCAGGCGCTGATATTTCCGAAGGGGAAAGCATGCACTTAAAGGTGCTTGAAACAAGAAGACCAGTTCGAGGCGTCAGAATGAAGGTTGGTCCAAATAAAAAAGATGTCATCGTCAATGTAGCACCTGTTATTGTGGACGGCATTCTAAAAGGCAGTGTCGGGGTCATTCACGATGTATCCGAAATTCAATCATTGACGAATGAATTAAATAAAGCAAGACAGCTCATTCGAACACTTGAAGCAAAGTACACATTTGAAGACATTATTGGAGAAAGTGAACAAATGCTTGTCGCACTTGAGCAGGCAAAGCTGGGTGCAAAAACGCCGGCAACCATTTTACTCCGCGGAGAATCAGGTACTGGGAAAGAGCTGTTTGCGCATGCCATTCACAATGAAAGTGATCGCAAGTACAACCGCTTTGTCCGTGTCAACTGTGCTGCCTTATCAGAAACTCTTTTAGAGTCAGAACTGTTTGGCTACGAGGAAGGAGCGTTTTCTGGTGCAAGGCGTGGCGGGAAAAAAGGGCTGTTTGAAGAAGCCAATCACGGCAGTATCTTTTTAGATGAAATCGGTGAAATGACGCCAAGTACCCAAGCGAAATTGCTGCGTGTCATGCAGGAAAAAGAAATTGTTCGGGTAGGCGGAACGAAAGCGATACCGGTTGATGTGCGTGTGATCACAGCGACAAATGTCAATATTGAAAAGGCGATGGCAGAAGGAAAGTTCAGAGAGGATTTATATTATCGAATGAACAGATACCCGATATCGATCCCACCGCTCAGACAGCGTCTCGAAGATATTGAATCATTAAGTAAACGCCTCATCCAGAAGATCAATTTAGACTATGGGCGAAACGTCAGCGGCTTAACAGATCGTGCGCTTAATAGACTTCGATCATATAGCTGGCCAGGCAACGTGAGAGAGCTTGAAAATGTGCTTGGACGAGCGATGATCTTTTTGAATCCGCAAGAAGAATGGATCGATGAAGCGCATATCGCCTTCATGGAGTCAGACGAGCATGAGGAAAAAGAGCAGCAGGAACTGGCTGTTAGTCAATTTGAGGGGGAGACGCTCTCGGATGCTGTAGAAGCATTTGAAGCGCAGTTGATCAAACAAACCCTTGAAAAACATCAATTCAATCGCACAAAAACAGCGAAAACGTTAGGGATCAGCATTCGAAATCTTTACTATAAAATGGATAAGTATCAGCTTGCAAAAGATAGCATGCAGTAACATGCACGTAACCTGCAAGAAATTGCATAATTTCTTTGCAAAAAGGCTTATTTTTCACACATTTCAAGCTGGCACGGAACTTGCATATAAAAAGAGGAACCGAGCACAAGGAAAGGTGGGCAAGTATGAAGCTTGACGATCTGATTATCAAAGCCTCGCAGCTGCAGAATAAAACAGCGGCTGTGGCTCATGCAGAAGACGAAGAAGTGCTTCATGCCATCAAAATGGCAATCGAACGAAAAGTCGCTCGCTTCCTGCTGGTTGGAAACAAACGCAACCTAAAGGAGCTAGTCAAACAGCATGAGATCAATGAAGACTGGATAGATATTATTCATTCAGATTCACCAGAAGAATCTGCAAAAATTGCCGTTCAGGCAGTAAGTGAAAATCATGCAGATATTCTCATGAAGGGTCATGTCCCGACAGCCGTACTGTTAAAAGCTGTCCTAAATAAAGAATATGGTCTTCGGACAGCGAGTGTCCTTTCACATGTTGCAGCCTTCGAAGTACCGGGCTTTGACCGTTTTATCTATGTGACGGACTCTGCGATGAACATTGCGCCTGATTTAAATATGCTGAAAGAAATTACGGTGAATTCCGTTCAAGTCGCGCAAGCTGTCGGAAATGATATGCCCAAAGTGGCGGTATTATCAGCGGTAGAAGTCGTAAACCCAGCGATGGATTCGACGCTCACAGCTGCAAGTCTTGCGCAAATGAATCGAAGAGGTCAAATTTCTGGCTGCCTGATTGATGGGCCGCTTGCTTTAGATAATGCCATTTCTCAAACGGCAGCTTCTCATAAAAATATTACGAGTGATGTGGCTGGTCATGCAGATATTTTGCTTGTGCCAACCATTGAAGCAGGCAACATTCTTTATAAATCTCTCATCTACTTTGCTCATGCAAAAGTGGGAGCTGTGGTGGCAGGAGCGAAAGCACCGATTGCTTTAACAAGCCGGTCTGATTCAGCTGAAAGCAAGCTCTATTCAATTGCACTTGCCATCTGTACATCTAATTAAGCGAAAGTATTAGGAGGAATAGAAAATGGAACTTTTTAAATATATGGAACGATACGATTATGAACAGCTTGTATTTTGTCAGGATGAACAGTCTGGTTTAAAAGCCATCATTGCCATTCATGATACAACACTTGGGCCAGCACTCGGCGGAACAAGAATGTGGACATATGAAAATGAAGAAGCAGCTATCGAAGATGCCTTGCGTCTTGCAAGAGGTATGACTTATAAAAATGCGGCGGCAGGGCTTAACCTTGGCGGCGGTAAAACGGTCATCATTGGTGATCCGAGAAAAGAAAAAAATGAAGAAATGTTCCGTGCTTTTGGCCGTTACATTCAAGGATTAAATGGCCGTTATATCACTGCTGAAGATGTCGGTACAACGGTAGAAGATATGGATCTTATCCATGAAGAAACAGACTTTGTCACAGGCATCTCTCCTGCATTTGGTTCTTCAGGAAACCCATCTCCAGTGACTGCTTACGGTGTATATAAAGGCATGAAAGCAGCTGCAAAAGCAGCATTCGGTACAGATTCATTAGAAGGAAAAACAATTGCCGTTCAAGGTGTTGGAAACGTGGCTTACAACCTATGTAAACACCTGCATGAAGAAGGCGCACAGCTTATCGTTACTGATATCAACAAAGACTCAGTTCAGCGAGCTGTAGAAGACTTCGGTGCAAAAGCGGTAGACCCTGATGATATTTATGATCAAGAATGTGATATTTACGCACCATGTGCACTCGGTGCAACCATTAACGATGTGACGATTCCTAAATTAAAGGCAAAAGTCATTGCAGGTGCAGCGAATAACCAGCTGAGAGAAACACATCATGGAGATCTTATTCATGAAATGGGCATTGTGTACGCACCGGATTATGTGATCAATGCAGGCGGTGTGATTAACGTTGCAGATGAGCTTTATGGCTATAATGCCGATCGTGCAATGAAAAAAGTAGAAGGCATTTACCAAAACATTGAGCGAGTGATTGAAATCTCTAACCGTGATGCCATTCCAACTTATAAAGCGGCAGACCGATTGGCTGAAGAGCGGATTGAAAGAATGCGCAAATCAAGAAGCCAATTCCTGCAAAATGGTCAACATATTTTAAGTCGTCGCTAAATGGATGAATGAGTTGAAACGGAGGTTTTGTTTTTGCTGACAAAAGAATGGCGTATACTCACTATTAATCCTGGCTCTACTTCAACAAAAATCGGTGTGTTTCATAATGAACGATCTATTTTTGAAACGACATTAAGACATACAGATGAGGAAATCAAGCAGTTTCCTCATATCATTGATCAATTTTCATTTCGTAAAGAAACCATTTTGAAAACACTGCATGAACAGGGGATGAACATCTCAAAGTTTGATGCAGTTTGCGCACGCGGTGGTCTTCTTCGTCCGATTGAAGGTGGCACATATGAAGTAAATGAGCAAATGGTTGAAGATCTAAAAGAAGGGTATGCTGGCCAGCACGCCTCTAATCTAGGCGGAATCATTGCCCGAGAAATTGCACTTGGTCTTAACATCCCAGCTTTTATTGTTGATCCCGTAGTCGTAGATGAACTACAGCCGATTGCTCGTATTTCAGGACTGCCAACAATTGAGCGGAAAAGCATTTTTCATGCGTTAAATCAAAAAGCAGTCGCAAGAAAAACGGCTGCTTCGTTTGGAAAACGTTATGAAGATTTGAACATGATCATTACCCATATGGGCGGCGGAATTACGATTGGTGTACATCAAAAAGGAAAAGTCATTGATGTGAATAACGGTCTTCATGGCGAGGGTCCTTTCAGCCCAGAGCGGGCAGGTACTCTTCCAACAGGTGACCTTGTTAATTTATGCTTTTCTGGTGAATATTCGCAAGAGGAAATGCTCAAACGCATTATTGGCGAAGGCGGTCTTGCAGGCTATCTTGGTACGACAGATGCAGTAAAAGTAGAGCGAATGATTGAAACAGGCGATGAGCGTGCGGCGCTTATTTATGAAGCGATGTGCTATCAAATCGCCAAAGAAATCGGTGCGGCTAGTGCGGTCTTAAAAGGAGCTGTAGACGTCATTGTGTTAACAGGCGGCCTTGCCTACAGCAAACAAATTACGTCAAGCATTAGAGGATACATTGACTGGATTTCAGATGTTGTTGTGTACCCAGGCGAAAATGAATTGCAATCCTTAGCAGAAGGGGCGCTTCGCATTTTAAAAGAAGAAGAATCACCAAAAGAATACCCAAATGATCAAAAGGCGGAGAAAGGAGTGACAAGTCATGGCAACTGAATATGACCTCGTCATTCTTGGTGGAGGCACAGGCGGCTATGTAGCGGCCATTCGTGCCTCTCAACTTGGATTGAAAACAGCAGTCGTAGAAAAATCAAAGCTCGGTGGAACATGTCTTCATAAAGGCTGTATTCCATCTAAAGCGCTGCTTAGAAGTGCAGAAGTCTATCAAACGGTCAAACGTGCCGCTGATTTTGGCATTGAAGCAAGCGGAATTGCCTTACAATTTGCAAGCGTACAAAAAAGAAAAACAGAGATTGTCGACAAATTAGCAGGCGGCGTCAAACACTTAATGAAACAAGGAAAAATTGATGTATACGAAGGAATAGGCCGTATCCTAGGCCCTTCGATTTTTTCGCCAATGCCAGGCACCATCTCGGTAGAAATGGCGAATGGTGATGAAAATGAAATGCTGATTCCTAAGCAAGTCATCATTGCGACTGGATCAAGACCGCGCGTCCTACCCGGACTTGAAGCAGATGGAACACACATCCTTACATCAGACGAAGCACTTGAACTGCAAGAACTCCCTCAGTCCATGCTGATTGTCGGCGGAGGCGTGATTGGAATCGAATGGGCTTCTATGCTCAATGATTTTGGCGTAAAAGTCACAGTGATCGAATTTGCAGATCGCATTTTGCCAACAGAGGATCAAGATATTTCTAAAGAAATGGAAAAGCTTTTGACGAAGAAAGGGATTACCTTAGTGACAAATGCGAAGGTTCTGCCAGATACTGCCGAAAAGCATGAGAATTTGGTCAAGATCCAAGTGGAACAAGGTGGAGACACTCAGTCGTTTGAAGCAGAGAAACTGCTTCTTTCAGTTGGCCGAGTGCCAAACGTGGAAGGCATAGGACTTGAAAACACGGACATTCAGACAGAAAAGCAAGGCATTGTCGTGAATGAGCATTATCAAACGAAAGAGTCGCATATTTACGCAATAGGTGATGTCATTGGCGGTCTTCAGCTGGCGCATGTCGCATCACATGAAGGCATGATTGCAGTAGAACATATGGCTGGTCAAGATCCAAAGCCGCTTGATGAAACGCTCGTGTCTAAATGTGTGTACTCTCACCCAGAAACCGCTAGTGTTGGACTGACTGAACAGGCGGCAAAAGAGCAAGGCTACGAAGTCAAGATTGGGAAGTTTCCCTTCATGGCCATCGGAAAAGCGCTTGTATTTGGAGAGTCTGATGGATTTGTCAAAATCATTGCTGACCAAAAGACAGATGATATCTTAGGGATTCATATGATTGGTCCTCATGTAACAGATATGATATCTGAAGCTGGATTAGCCAAAGTATTAGATGCAACTCCGTGGGAAGTGGGGCAGACGATCCACCCGCACCCAACCTTGTCAGAAGCAATTGGCGAGGCAGCACTGGCTGTTGACGGAAAGGCGATCCATTTTTAATCAAGGAGGGAAACATGATGAGTAACATGCGTCATCAGGAATTAGGATTATCAGATGAACAAGCGATTGACATATATAGAACCATGCTTTTAGCAAGAAAAATTGATGAACGGATGTGGCTTTTAAACCGTTCTGGAAAAATTCCATTCGTCATCTCTTGTCAAGGACAGGAAGCGCAGCAAGTCGGTGCCGCTTTTGCCCTCAATAGGGAAGAGGATTACGTTTTACCTTATTACCGTGATATGGGGGTTGTCCTTGCATTTGGGATGACGGCGAAAGATTTGATGATGTCTGGTTTTGCGAAAAAAGACGATCCAAACTCAGGCGGGAGACAGATGCCAGGTCATTTTGGGCAAAGATCAAACCGAATTGTGACTGGATCATCACCTGTGACAACACAGGTTCCTCATGCGGTTGGCATCGCACTTGCCGGGCGTCTAGAGCAAAAGAATTTTGTTAGCTTTGTTACGTTCGGTGAAGGTTCTTCAAACCAAGGAGACTTCCACGAAGGCGCCAACTTTGCTGCGGTGCATAAGCTGCCTGTTATTTTCATGTGTGAAAACAATAAGTATGCGATTTCTGTCCCGTATGACAAACAAGTGGCATGTGAGCGTATTTCAGATCGTGCAATAGGGTACGGAATGCCTGGTGTGACGGTTGATGGAAATGATCCGCTTGAAGTGTATGCAGCGGTCAAAGAAGCGAGAGACCGTGCGGCAAGAGGCGAAGGACCAACATTGATCGAAACCATTTCTTACCGGTTAACTGCGCATTCAAGTGATGACGATGATTCTAGCTATCGAGAAAAGGAAGAAGTGCTCGAAGCAAGAAAGAAAGATCCGCTCATTCAATATGAAACGTACTTAATCGAAGGAAATGTCATGAGTTCTGAAATGAAAGAAGACATGACCAAAGAAATCATGCAAATCGTAAACGAAGCCACTGATGAAGCGGAAAATGCAGCTTATGCCGATGCAGAAAGCGCACTTCGTTACGTGTATGCGGAGTAAGGGGGAAGAAAAATGCCTGTTATGTCATATATAGACGCTATTACACTAGCGATGAAAGAAGAAATGGAGCGAGATCCGAAAGTGTTTGTGCTCGGAGAGGATGTCGGGAAAAAAGGCGGCGTATTTAAAGCAACAGCGGGTCTTTACGAGCAATTTGGAGAAGCACGCGTCATGGATACGCCTCTTGCCGAATCAGCGATTGCAGGTGTAGGTATTGGGGCTGCTATGTATGGAATGCGTCCGATCGCGGAGATGCAATTTGCGGATTTTATTATGCCAGCCATCAACCAAATCATTTCAGAGGCTGCAAAAATTAGATATCGTTCCAATAATGATTGGAGCTGCCCAATGGTCATTCGTGCTCCTTACGGGGGCGGCGTACACGGGGCGCTTTATCATTCACAATCGGTCGAAGCCATTTTTGCCAATCAGCCAGGCTTAAAGATTGTGATGCCTTCTACACCTTATGATGTCAAAGGGTTGTTAAAAGCCGCAGTGCGTGATCCAGATCCTGTATTGTTCTTTGAACACAAACGTGCATACCGTCTCATTAAAGGAGAAGTGCCTGAAGAGGATTATACGCTTCCTATTGGAAAAGCGGATGTGAAACGAGAAGGCGATGACATTACGGTCATTACATATGGCCTTTGTGTTCATTTTGCCCTCCAAGCAGCAGAGCGCCTTGCGAAGGACGGAATTTCTGCTCATATTCTCGATTTACGTACAGTGTACCCGCTTGATCAAGAAGCGATTATTGAAGCGGCATCAAAAACAGGGAAAGTACTCTTGTTAACAGAAGATACAAAAGAAGGAAGCATCATGAGTGAAGTAGCTGCCATCATTTCAGAGCACTGCTTGTTTGATTTAGATGCGCCTATTAAACGTCTAGCAGGACCTGATATCCCTGCAATGCCTTATGCACCGACAATGGAGAAATTCTTCATGGTTAATCCGGATAAGGTAGAAGCTGAAATGAGAGAACTAGCGGCGTTTTAAGAAAGAGGAGGGTTTCAAAGTGGCAACTGAACAAATGAAAATGCCTCAGCTTGGTGAAAGTGTAACAGAAGGAACCATTAGCAAATGGCTCGTTTCACCTGGTGATCATGTGAATAAATACGATCCGATTGCGGAAGTCATGACAGATAAAGTAAATGCAGAGGTTCCGTCATCCTTTACAGGAACAATCACTAAACTAGCGGCTGCAGAAGGTGATACACTTCAAGTAGGAGAAGTGTTTTGTGAAATTGAAGTAGAAGGCAGTGCGCAGCAGAGTGCGAAAATAGAAGAGGCGCCTGCGCAAGATGAAGCACCAGCACCTGACCAAACAAATGTGGATCAGAGTCAAAAGAAACGATACTCTCCGGCAGTCCTGCGTTTAGCAGATGAGCACGGAATTGATTTAGCGACTGTTCAAGGAACGGGAGCTGGCGGCAGAATCACAAGAAAAGATTTGCTGAAGCTTATCGAAAGTGGAGGCGTAAAAGAAACGGCAGCACCTGTGAGTGAAGGTACGGGTCAAACAGAACCTGCAAAGCCGTCACAAGCAAAAGCGGCTCCTTCCATCTCTTCAATGCCTGGAGATGTTGAACTGCCGGTCACGCCGATTAGACAGGCGATTGCCGCAAACATGCTAAGAAGCAAGCATGAAATTCCACATGCCTGGACGATGATGGAAGTGGATGTGACAAACCTTGTGACAAGAAGAAATCAGCTAAAAGATCAATTCAAAGCAAAAGAAGGCTTTAATTTGACGTTCTTTGCATTCTTTGTCAAAGCAGTGGCTCAGGCCTTAAAGGAATTCCCTGAAATGAACAGCATGTGGGCTGGTGATAAAATTGTTCAAAAGAAAGCGATCAATGTCTCCATTGCTGTTGCGACAGATGACGCTCTTTTTGTCCCAGTGATTAAAGATGCGGATGAGAAAACGATTAAGGGAATCGCCAAAGAAATTCATGAACTTGCTTTCAAGGTCAGACAAGGCAAACTGAAGCAAAGTGACATGGAAGGCGGCACTTTTACTGTGAACAACACAGGATCATTTGGTTCGGTTCAATCAATGGGGATTATTAACTATCCGCAAGCAGCCATTTTACAAGTAGAATCTATTGTAAAGCGCCCGATGATTGTAAATGGAATGATTGCCGCAAGAGATATGGTGAATCTTTGTCTTTCATTAGATCATAGAGTACTCGATGGTCTTGTATGCGGTAGATTCCTGCAAAGAATCAAACAAATTCTTGAAGGCATTGACGAAGAGACGTCCGTCTATTAAGCTCATTTATATGTCCCCTTCTCACAATGAGAGGGGGATTTCCATATCAATCAGAAAGGAGCGATGAGATGTCTGGACTAGATTTTTTTGCTTTTCTTACGATCGGTCTGATGTTTATCACAGCCATTGCGTTCGCTTTTCTTCGGTATATTTCCAAATCACGCAATCATCCTGAACGCTTACTGCTCATCATATCGATCGTTTCAATCATTCAAATCGCCTATTGCTTGTTGATGATAGGAGGATTTAAAGGAGTCGCCAATAGTTTATTAGGCATTTCCCTTCTGATAGGTACACTGCTAGGGTATGCACTTGAATATTTATACAGACGTTATATCAAAAAAACGCCCGCATCGAAATGATGCAGGCGTTTTCTTTATTCTGCCGGAACGATAAAGGTCAAATGCTGTTTTAATACTTCAAGGGAAGAAGGAGCGGTCATGTATACTTCACCATCTGTATCTGCATCCATTTCCTCTTTAGTATGAATATGAATGCGGGATGCTTGTATAAGAGACAGGTCACCTTTAAAATCCTCTAGCTCTTCGCGGTTCATTGAAAAAATCTCTTTTAAAGCAGAGAAACTCGTATTTCTGCAAATTAAAATTTCGGCTTTTCCATCATCAATTGAAGCATTTGGCAGATCTATTTTATTTGTACCGATAAAGTGCCCATTCATGACAAGGACAATCACAGCTTCTTCTTCCCAGTTTTCCTCTTCGGTTTCAATGCGTACGTAGAAAGGTTCTGTCTGCTGAAGGGTTCGAAGAGCGCTCGTGAAGTAGCTGATTTTTCCGAGGACAGCTTTTTCTTTATCATTAATATTGTTTGAGGTATCTGCGATGAGACCAATCCCCCAAAAATTTAAAAGGTATCGATCCTCTGTTTTGATTAAATCGACCTTTTTTTCAGTGCCATCTATCACCATTTGAGCGGCCTTTGGCATCTGCTGAGGGATGCCCAGCGTTCTAGAAAAGTCATTGCACGTCCCGCCAGGTAAGATCGCTACAGTCGGCCTTTTTTCTAAACCGCCAATTCCATTCATACATTCATGGACGGTTCCGTCTCCGCCAAGTATAATCAGCAATTCAACCGACTCATCCATTTCACGACAGAAATGATAGGCATCATTCGGCTGTTTTGTAGGCTTAAGGATGAGTTCATCAATATGTAAAGAAAGAAGAGGTACTGTTTGACCTAGTGTTTTTTCCATGTTTTTTTGTCCAGCATTTCCGTTATAAATGAGTATCGCTTTTTTGAATTGTGCCATCACGCAGTTCTCCCTTTCATCACTTTACTATCACTTTTCCCCAATTCCACAGGTCATAAACGACGTTTGAAAAAAGTGAAGGGGGCGAAACAAGACATTTGCCCGCCGGCGTTTTCCTTGATATGATGTAGTTAAAATGGTTTGGTACGTAGAAGGAGTGGACGGTTATGAATATTGATTTTAATTTATTTATGAATGATATTGTTAAACAAGCACGAGAAGAGATTAAACAGGCAGGTTATACGGAACTGACAACAGCTGAAGAAGTCGATGAAGCGCTGACGAAAAAAGGAACGACACTTGTCATGGTGAATTCAGTGTGCGGCTGTGCAGGCGGTATTGCTAGACCAGCGGCTGGTTATTCTGTTCATTACGATAAGCGTCCAGATCAATTGCTCACAGTGTTTGCTGGACAGGACAAAGAAGCAACCGCAAGAGCACGTGAATACTTTGAAGGCTTCCCGCCATCTTCACCATCATTTGCTCTATTAAAAGACGGGAAAATCATTAAAATGGTCGAACGTCACGAAATCGAAGGACATGAACCGATGGAAGTGGTGTCAAAACTTCAAGCCGCTTTCGATGAGTATTGCGAAGAAGTGTAACATGTTACTTTTGAATGAATCATTTAGAGGCAGTCCGGTCTTTTGATCGGTCTGTTTTTTTGTTTTATATGACATAAGAATCAAAATAATTTTAGCAAAATACTATTGCATATCAAAAAGAAAGTGTTTAAAATACATTATAGTGAATAAATATTCAAATCTACTCATGATTGTAAATACTAGGAGGCATTATCATATGAAAAAGTGGTTATTATTACTTATGACAGCTGGTCTTGCAGCTGTATTAGCAGCATGCGGAACTTCTTCTAATAATTCAAACGCATCAGGAGACGACAAAACACTCATTATGGCGACTTCAGCAGATTATCCGCCATTTGAATCAAAAGACGGTGATAAAATTATCGGTTTTGATGTCGACCTTGCTACAGCTCTAGCGAAAAAGAACGGCTACAAGCTAGAAATTCAAGATATGGACTTTGCAAGCCTTGTGTCAGCTCTTAAAACAAATAAAGCTGATATTGTGCTTGCAGGCATGACACCTACTGAAAAGCGTAAAAAACAAGTTGATTTCTCAGATGTTTACTACAACGCTGAAAACTTGGTTGTATCAAAAAAATCTAGCGGTATAAAAACAGAGAAAGATTTAAAAGACAAAACGGTTGGCGTTCAATTAGGTTCTATCCAGCAAGATGAAGCAAACGGATTGCAAAAGAAATATAACTTAACGGTTGAAGATCGTAATAAAATCTCTGATATCATTCAAGAAATTAAAGCAGGCCGTTTTGATGCAGCCATTATTGAAGATAAAGTAGCGGCTGGCTACTTGAAAAAGGAAAAAGATTTCCAAGCATTTGGATTGAATAGCTCAAACGAAGGTTCAGCCATTGCATTCAAAAAAAATAGCGACTTAACAGCGAAATTCAATAAATCATTAAAAGAAATGAAGGATAATGGCGAACTTGATAAACTCATTAAAAAATGGTTTGCTGATGAAAAGTAAGTCAGGAAAAGGATCAGCGTCATTCATGAAAATCAAGTAGAAAGCGCTGAAAAGTTCAACATGTGTTGAACTTTTTTCCTGTTTATTCTTTAATTTTATCTGAAGGAAAAAAGGAGAATATCATGATGGATTTTAAAGATGTAATACCTCAGATGCCCTTTATTTTAGAAGGTCTTAAAGTAACGCTTTCTATTGTTGTGGTATCACTGTTCCTTGGTTTTATTTTAGGAATCTTATTAACGCTCTGTAAAATTAGTGTATTTAAGCCGCTTATCTGGCTTGCCGATTTTTATACGTCAATCTTCCGAGGCACACCGCTTGTGCTTCAGCTTTTGATTATTTATTTTGGTCTTCCCCAGCTGCTCGGCTTTCAAATTGATCAATACTGGGCTGCTGTAGCCGCCTTTTCACTAAACTCGGCGGCGTACGTTTCTGAGATCATTCGTGCGGGAATCAATGCCATTGATAAAGGGCAAAAAGAAGCAGCCGTTGCTTTAGGTATCCCGTATGCTAAAATGATGAAGGACTTATTGCTTCCGCAAGCATTCAAAAATATTTCCCCAGCACTAGTGAACGAAACGATTACACTGACAAAAGAATCAGCGATTGTCACAGTCATTGGACTGGGCGATGTCATGAGACGAGCCTATCAAGCAGGTGCCGTCACCTATAACTATCTTGAACCGCTTATTTTTGCGGGTCTCATCTATTATGTCATCGTGCTTATTCTTACCTTCGTCGGCAAATCGGTGGAAAGGAAGTTAAAATCAAATGATTAAAATAGAGAAACTCACAAAATCTTTCGGTAAAAATGAAGTGTTGAAAGGGATTGATACCACGATTAAAGAAGGCGAAGTGGTAGCTGTCATCGGGCCGTCTGGTTCAGGAAAATCAACATTTCTTCGCTGTATTAACTTACTTGAAAAACCGACTTCTGGAGTGATTACGATTCAGGGGACGGAAATTACCAATCCAAAAACAAATGCACTAAAAGTGCGCGAGAATATTGGTATGGTGTTTCAACATTTTCATTTATTCCCGCACAAAACAGTGCTAGAAAATATTACGTATGCGCCAATGAATGTAAAGAACCAATCGAAGGAAGACAGCATCAAGCAGGCAGAGGATCTTTTAAAAAAGGTCGGACTTTTAGAGAAAAAAGATGATTATCCGAATCGGTTGTCAGGTGGTCAAAAGCAACGTGTCGCCATTGCACGTGCCCTTGCGATGACACCAGACATCATGCTTTTTGACGAGCCGACGTCTGCTCTTGATCCAGAAATGGTAAAGGAAGTATTAGAGGTCATGAAAGAGCTCGCTCAATCTGGGATGACGCTGATGATCGTCACACATGAAATGGGCTTTGCAAAAGAAGTGGCAGACCGTGTGATCTTTATGGATGATGGGAAAATTGTAGAGGATGCAAATCCTGTAGAATTCTTTGAATCTCCGTCTTCACAGCGTGCTCAAGATTTCTTGCAAAAAATATTATAATGAAAAAAACGAGGGGGAGACTTAACATCTCCTTCTTTTTTTGATTATAATGGGGAAAGTAAAAAAAAGTTCATCATTTCACAAAAGTAGACAGAAAAGAGTGAATCACATCATGTTTAAAATCGGCTACCGAACGCTGAAAACAGCATTAGGAACAGCTCTAGCCATTTACATTGCACAAATGCTCGGTCTGCAAAACTATTCAGCTGCCGGCATTATTACGATCCTTTGTATTCAGGTGACGAAAAAAAGGTCACTCCTCGCATCTGGGGCCCGCTTTGCCGCATGCAGTCTTGCCATCTTATTTTCTTATTTGTTTTTTGATCTGATTGGGTATCATCCTTTCGTCATTGGACTGATGCTGCTCGTCTTTATTCCAACAACGGTCTTGCTTCGGATTAAAGAAGGGATTGTCACAAGTTCAGTGATCATCCTTCATTTGTATATGTCTGGAGGCATTACGCTTCATCTCATCTGGAATGAGCTTTTACTTATCACCATTGGTGTAGGGGTCGCACTCATTATGAACCTGTATATGCCTAGCGTTGATAAAAAGCTGAAACAATACAGTGAACAAATTGAAGCGAATTTTGCGAAAATCTTTGAAGAAATCGAGCAATATTTAATGACCGGAAAACAAGACTGGACAGGAAAAGAAATACCAGAGACGCATCAATTGATTAAAGAAGCGAAAGCTCTTGCATACCGTGATGTTGAAAATCATGTCTTAAGACATGAAAATCTGTATTATCATTATTTCAACATGAGACAAAAGCAATTTGAAATCATTGAGCGGGTGCTTCCGAAAATTACGTCCATATCTGTTACAACGGAGCATGGGCAAATCATTGCAGAATATATTAGAGATTTACGAGAACATATTCACCCAGGGAACACGGCGCATAAGTTCTTAAGACGCCTGATTGATATGAAAGAAGAGTTTGATGCACTGCCGCTTCCGCAAACACGTGAAGAATTTGAGGCTAGAGCCGCACTCTTTCATTTTCTCGGAGAAATGGAACAATATTTGGTGCTGAAAAGCTATTTTAAAGGGATGAAAGAATAAAGACGCATGAGTTCCTCCTTCATTGGTCAATCTAATGAAAAAGGAGGAGCCTATGCGTCTTTTATTTTATACTGTGCTGACCATGTCCCTTTCACCCATCTGGCCGCTCGGGCAAAACCCGCTTCCAGGAGACCCGTATGTCATTATTAATAAACAAACGAACGAGCTTGCGTATATTGATCATGGGGAAATTCAAAAAGTCTACCCGGCTTCTACTGGCAAAACAGCTGATTTAACGCCAGAAGGTGAATTTACGATTATGATCAAAGCGAAAGATCCTTATTACAGAAGAAAAAATATTGAAGGCGGTGCGAAGAATAACCCACTCGGCCGAAGGTGGATTGGATTTGATGCGCTAGGAACCGACGGGAGAACCTATGGCATTCATGGAACAAGTGATGAGACATCGATAGGGAAATTTATTACGGCAGGCTGTGTACGTCTTCATAATCAAGATGTAGAACGGCTATTTGATCAGCTTCCAGTTGGTACAAAGGTATGGATCACGACATCAAGCGATGCATTTGAAAAACTGGCCAAAGACAAACAGGCCATTCGTTAAAAAACGAATCACCTGCTTGTCTGCTTTTTTATCAACACTTTATAAAAAGGCTGCCGCTCCTGCTAAAAGTGAAGAAATTAACAGTAAGCTAATCATGAGCAATACCATAAATTTCATGAATTTCTGAGACATATCGCACCCCTATAATCAAATGTTTTTGCGACGAGCGCACCTTTCTTTATTCTAGCTCGTTTTTACGCAGGCGACAAGTGATGTACAAAGGAAGTGAACGGATGAATCAAATCGATCATATAGCCATTGCCGTTTTCTCAATTCAAAAAACAGCACGTACGTTCTCTAGGCTGTTTAACTGGGAATTTTCAGACATAGAAGTACTTCCGAATCAAGGGGTCAAAGTATCTTTTGCTTCCCTAGGTGATCTGCACATTGAGTTGATTGAACCGATGGAGGATCACAGCACATTACATACCTTTTTAATAAAAAGAGGAGAGGGGCTTCATCATATTGCATTAAAGTCAGGTGACATTCAGGCTGATCTCAGTCAACTTGAGGAGCTCGGCATGCAGCTCATTCAAAAGGGCGCACAAAATGGTGCGAACGGAAATCGCATTGCGTTTATTTCACCAAAAGAAACGTCAGGTGTGCTAATTGAATTGTGTGAACCTTTGAAAGGAGAGAAACAGGAAGATGCATGAATCGTTCAATGACTTGTCTGAATGGCGCGAGAAAGCTTTAAGGGGCGGCGGTGAAAAACGAGCAGCAGCTCACCGAAACAAAGGAAAGCTGACTGTTCGGCAGCGGCTTCATGAACTTCTTGATGAAGGCAGCTTTATGGAAATTCAGTCATTTGCTAAAGGCTGCCGCTCAGAACATTTAGGGGATGGCGTTGTCACTGGGACGGGACTGATTCATGGGAGACAAGTAGGCGTTTATGCACAAGATGCGACCGTGTACGGGGGTTCGCTAGGGGACATGCATGCGAAAAAAATAGCGGCTTTAATGGATTTGGCTGCTAAAAATCAAATGCCTGTTATCGGTCTAAAAGACTCAGGTGGTGCGAGAATTCAAGAGGGTGTGGTATCATTAGAGGGATACGGTCAGATTTTTAAACGGAATGTGCTGTACTCTGGTCAAATTCCGCAAATATCCGTTATTTTAGGCTCCTGTGCGGGAGGTGCAGTTTATTCACCTGCACTGACGGATTTTGTATTCATGACGGAGCAAACAGCTCATATGTTTTTAACTGGACCGAAAGTGATAGAAAAAGCAACAGGAGAGACGGTCTGTCCTGACCGGCTTGGAGGTGCAGCAGTTCAGCATCAAACAAGCGGGAATGTGCACTATACAGGGAAAGATGAGAGAGACGTGTTAAAAGCAGTTCGAACGCTTTTAACGTACATACCAACGAAACGACGGCCTGTCATTCATCGTAAGGTGCAAAAGCATGATGCGAGCGATCTTGGGAACATCTTGCCAAAGGAGCCATCACGTACTTATGATGTCAAACAAGTGGTGACAGCGATCACCGACCACGGCTCATTTTTTGAAACGCAGCGTTGTTTCTCCAAAAATATCGTCACAGGTTTTGCCAGATTACAAGGGTCTTCCATTGGTCTTGTAGCCAATCAGCCTAAGGTGCTGGCAGGAAGCCTTGACCTCGATGCTGCTGATAAAGCGGCTCGGTTTATTCGATTTTGCGATGCATTTCATATTCCCATTTTAACCCTTGTGGACGTTCCTGGTTTTTTGCCAGGTGAGAAAGCTGAGCATGCAGGCATTATCCGCCACGGCGCAAAGCTTCTGTATGCGTATGCTGAGGCGACCGTTCCAAAAATCACTGTGATTTTGAGAAAGGCGTTTGGCGGCGCATACGTTGCGATGAATAGTAAGGGATTAGGTGCTGACTTTGTATATGCATGGCCAGAGGCAGAAATTGATGTCATGGGAAAATCGTTTGCAGACGAAATTGTTCATCCTGCTTTGCGTGAGGTGGACAATGAACCTAGTGTCATGAAGGCAGCACAATTAGGATTAATCGACGATATTTTAATGCCAGATGAAACGAGAGAGCGGCTCATTCGCTCATTTGACCTGCTTCGCAGTAAGGAAGAAGATAGACCGTTAAAAAAGCATGGAAACATGCCGCTATAAGAGGAGGAGCTTCATCATGATCAATGAGAAACGCTTATTAGACGAATTTTTAGAACTTGTACAAATCGATTCAGAAACGAAACATGAAGAAAAAATTGTTGAAGTCCTAAAAGAGAAATTTACTGGTTTAGGGCTTAATGTAGTTGAAGATGATTCAAAAGAGACAACCGGCCATGGAGCAGGCAATCTTATTTGCACACTTGAAGGGAATCAAGAGGCAGATACGATTTATTTTACTTCTCATATGGATACAGTTGTACCAGGTAATGGTGTTAAGCCAGTCATTGAAGAAGGCTATGTCAAGACAGATGGCACAACCATTCTTGGTGCTGACGATAAAACAGGGCTTGCTGCAATGTTTGAAGCGATCCGTGTCCTAAAAGAGAAAAATTTACCGCATGGCAAGATTGAATTTGTCATTACAGCTGGTGAAGAATCAGGACTTGTAGGAGCAAAAGCGTTAGATCCGAAACTGATGACAGCAAAATATGGTTATGCCCTTGATTCAGATGGCAAGGTCGGTACCATTATCGTGGCTGCGCCAACACAGGCGAAAGTACGCGCAACCATTTACGGAAAGACAGCTCACGCAGGTGTGGCACCAGAAAAAGGCGTTTCTGCGATTACGATTGCATCAAAAGCGATCGCCAGCATGCCGCTTGGCCGTATTGATGAAGAAACAACGGCGAATATCGGCCGTTTTGAAGGTGGAACACAAACGAATATTGTCTGTGATCAAGTGGATATTCTGGCAGAGGCGCGTTCTTTAGAACCGGCAAAAATGGAAGCACAAGTAGCAAAAATGAAAGCAGCCTTTGAAAAAACCGCTAAAGAAATGGGCGGAAGTGCCGATGTACAAATTGACATCATGTATCCAGGCTTTAAATTCTCACACGGCGATCAAGTCGTTGAAGTGGCGAAAAAAGCGGCTGCGAAAATTGGCCGCCCTTCAGAACTACAGACAAGCGGGGGAGGCAGTGATGCAAACGTCATTGCTGGAAATGGCATCCCAACTGTCAACCTAGCTGTTGGATATGAAGATATTCATACGAAAAATGAGAAAATGCCGATTGAAGAATTAGTCAAGACAGCTGAAATGGTTCTCGCCATTATCGAAGAAACGACAAATCCATCGTAAAGGCAGGAGACTCTGTGAGCACGCAAAAGATCATTATTTTCCAAGTGGGACAAGAGGATTTTGGTATCAGCGTAGAGCATATACGCTCGATTGAGAAGGTCCCTTATTTACAAGAAGTATCGAACCTTCCAAAAGAGATTAAAGGACTCATGTCGTTAAGAGGAGAGGTCATTCCAGTCAGTGACACAGGTGTCATGCTGCACGGAAAACCTCTGGATGTAACCGAACAGTCTAAGGTTCTACTATTTGAATTAAACGATCAAATGATTGGCTGCCTTGTTTCTGATGCAAAAGATATCATTGATATCGAGCTAAGTGAGATCAAGCCATTTCATATGAACACAAAAGCATCTGAATATTTCTTCGGCGTCGTTGAGAGAGAGAACAAGATGATTTTACAAGTGGACCCTAATAAGTTTCTAGGGAAAATTGAGGATCTTGATCAATTGCCTGAGCGATTGAAAGAGGAATTGGCATAAACAAAGGCCCCTTATCCATGGATAAGGGGTCATTTTGCGTGCCGGAGCTCACGAATCTTTTATTTGTTGCGCTCTACAGAAGACAAATATAGCCCCCTTATCATGTTTAGGTAAGGGGGCTATCATTTATTCAGCTGCTGGGTTAATTGAATCGTTTGCCGCAGCTTTTGTTTTTGATTTTTGGTACATCACATTTAAAATAATCGTTTGAATGGTGAGTAAAAGTCCACTTGTCATCCAATATAAAGGAAGAGCAGCGGGAGCATTAATTGATAGAAACAGCATCATGACTGGGAAAATCATGCCCATGATTTTTGCTTGTTTCAGTGCAGCTTCTGTTTGGGTGCCTGATTGCTTTGCGAATTTTTGTGTGACATAAAATTGCAAGAAATACATGGCCCCTGCAAAGATTGCCACCAAAAGATCAGTTTGTCCTAAGTTAAACCATAAGAACGAATGCGTTGCGATCTCAGGTGTTGAGCGAATTGCCGAGTAAAAGCCAAGAACAATTGGGATTTGAATCAGCATCGGCAGACAGCCCATTGCCAGCGGGTTCACATTGTTGTCTTTATATACTTTCATCATTTCCATTTGCAGTTCTTTTTGTTTTTCAGGTTCTTTCGTTTTTTTCAATTTGCTTTGTATTTGGTCAATCTGAGGTTTAACGAGTGCCATTTTCTCTTGCATCACTCTCTGCTTTTTAAATTGGTTTGCAAAAAGCGGGAAAATAAGCAGCCGGACAATCAATGTCACGAACATAATGGATAAACCGTAGTCATCATGGAAAAAGTTCGCAAGCCAGATAATCAACTCAGAAAAAGGCTGAACAAAATAATGATGGAAAAACCCATCAGAGCTTGTATTTGTTTGCGCACTCGCAGCAAATGCCGGTGACGCTACCATCATCAAAAATAAAGTCGTACAAATAGTCAATAAACGTTTCAATTCGTTTCCTCCTCAATAATAAAATCTAATAAGAGAGAGGAAGCGAATGGTCTTCATCATCATTTGATGATCTTTTCATTCGAATGACTTTACTAATCCAAGTTGTAATGCGATCATATATGATAAACAGAAAGTCTGTTCGATTCAAACAAGATGCATCCAACTCTTCTAAACGATGTCCTCCGAGGTGCTCGTTCATTCGGCAGTCTTTTAATAAGAAAGCAATACCAATGGCGGTCAGCGCTGGAAGAATAATCGTAAAGAATTCAACAAGGAAAAAGACTTCATTGAATGTATCAATAATCATGATTATCACATCCATTTCATTACTCACAGTGTACTATACACCATATGAAATGTCTAATGGAACAAACAGGTGAAATCACGGTGAAGTGAAGGAAAGTAGATCACCTAAGGAGGCAAGCAAATGGCTGATTCTCAAAAGAAAGGGCGAATCATTTTTCATATTGATATGAATAGTTTTTATGCATCGGTAGAAATGGCGTATGATCCTTCTTTGAGAGGGAAACCTTTAGCCATTAGCGGAAATGCAAAAGAGCGCAAAGGCATAGTTGTAACCTGCAGCTACGAGGCAAGAGCACTCGGGGTGAAGCCGCCGATGCCACTTTGGGAAGCGAAGCGGCTATGTCCGGGACTGATTGTGCGTACACCCAACTTCGACCGGTACCGCAGCTCCTCACAAGAAATGTTTACTATACTAAGAGAATATAGTGACTTAGTTGAACCCGTTTCAATTGATGAAGGCTATATTGATTTAACCGATACACCTTATGCTGAGCATGCCGTGAAAACCGCTCATGATATTCAAACGAGGCTCGTAGAAGAGCTCATGCTTCCATCGAGTATTGGCATTGCACCGAATAAATTTCTAGCGAAGATGGCGTCTAATTGGAAAAAGCCAATGGGCATTACCATTTTGCGTAAACGAGATGTCCCGACAATGCTCTGGCCGCTCCCTGCAGGTGACATGCATGGGGTTGGACAGAAAACGGCAGATAAGCTGAAAACCATCGGAATTCATACAATTGAAGATTTAGCGAAAGCGAATGCATATGCGCTGAAAGAGTTATTAGGCATCAATGGACCGAGGTTAAAGCAAAAAGCAAACGGAGAGCATGACGGCATTGTCGACCCAGAAAGAATATACGAATTTAAATCTGTCGGCAATTCTTCCACTCTTCCTCACGATTCTGATGATACAGATGAACTCGTCTCATTAATAGAAAAACTGTCGCAATCGGTGAGTGCCAGATTACGAAGAAAAGAAGTGATGGCGAACCGGCTGCTCATTATGATTCGGTATGCAAGCTGGAAAAATATCACACGGAGCGTCACACTCACGAATCCAACTGATCGAAAGGAAGATCTTTTTGAGGCGGCAAAGCAGCTATTCCTAAAGCATTGGAATGACCAGCCAGTAAGACTTTTAGGGGTGACGGGGACCGATCTTGTGGAACGAAAATCAGCCGTCAAGCAGCTTGATTTATTCTCTTATACAGAAGATGCAAAAGACGAACCGCTCCAATCTCTTTTAGACGGACTGCAAGAAAAATACGGTAAACCACTCATTCAAAGAGGAGTGACCATTAAGGAAAAAGAGAGCAAAACAAGTGGTACAAGTTTTAATAAAGACTTTTTTCAGGACGAAAGAGGAAATGACTAGCCTGAAAACTTGATAAAAGAGGTGATGTTGTGGTAATTTCAAAGGGTACATCATTTCAGCAGTAATCAATATAGTGTGTTAGAAGGGACGTCAGAATTATGTCAAAACAACAAATCGGTGTCGTTGGACTAGCCGTTATGGGGAAAAACCTTGCCCTAAATATTGAAAGCCGCGGTTTCTCCGTGTCCGTTTATAACAGATCTAGCAGCAAAACAGAAGAGTTTCTTCAAGAATCACAAGGGAAAAACGTTGTAGGCACATACAGCATTGAAGAATTTGTTCAATCGCTTGAAACGCCGCGTAAAATTCTTTTAATGGTAAAAGCGGGTGCAGCAACAGATGCAACCATTCAATCATTACTGCCTCACCTAGAGAAAGGTGACATTTTAATTGATGGTGGAAATACATATTACAAGGATACACAAAGACGTAACCAAGAGCTTGCGGAAAGTGGTATTCACTTCATTGGTACAGGTGTTTCTGGCGGTGAAGAAGGCGCACTTAAAGGTCCTTCTATCATGCCTGGCGGTCAAAAAGAAGCGCACGAGCTAGTGAAACCAATTTTAGAAGCCATCTCTGCGAAAGTAGATGGTGAGCCTTGTACAACGTATATCGGTCCAGATGGAGCAGGACATTATGTCAAAATGGTTCATAACGGTATCGAGTACGGAGACATGCAATTGATCTCTGAATCATACTTTATCTTGAAGCATGTCGCTGGTTTATCAGCAGGGGAGCTTCATGAAGTATTCTCAGAGTGGAATAAAGGCGAACTTGACAGCTACTTAATCGAAATCACAGCTGACATTTTCACAAAAGTGGACGAAGAAACGAACCAGCCGCTAGTAGATGTCATCTTAGATAAAGCTGGCCAAAAAGGAACTGGAAAATGGACAAGCCAAAGCTCACTTGATTTAGGTGTTCCGCTTCCGATCATTACGGAGTCTGTTTTCGCTCGTTTTATTTCTGCGATGAAAGATGAGCGTGTGGAAGCAAGTCAATTAATTCAAGGGCCTGAGCCAACTCAATCAGCTGAAGATAAACAAGCATTAATTGAAGCTGTTAGAAAAGCTCTCTTCATGAGTAAAATCTGCTCATATGCACAAGGTTTTGCGCAAATGAAAGCAGCGTCTGATGAGTATAACTGGGATTTGAAATACGGTGAAATTGCGATGATCTTCCGCGGTGGATGTATCATTCGTGCAGCCTTCCTGCAGCAAATCAAAGAAGCATATGACCGTAACCCTGAATTGAAAAACCTATTGCTTGATCCTTACTTCAAGGATATCGTAGAAAGCTATCAATCATCACTTCGTAAAGTGATTTCACTTGCAGTAGAACAAGGTGTTCCTGTTCCTTCATTCTCAAGTGCACTTGCTTACTTTGATAGCTATCGTACAGCTGTCCTTCCAGCTAACTTAATTCAAGCACAGCGTGACTACTTCGGCGCACATACGTATGAGCGCACAGATAAAGAAGGCGTCTTCCATACTGAATGGATGAAATAAGTATAAAACCTCAAAAGACCTTACCTTGGTAAGGTCTTAGATTGTTGACAAAGGGCTAAATTGAACTTGATTTTAGCCCTTTGTCTTCTTTTTAGCGTGATAGAAAACCTTTGCAGGACTGACACCGAATGCGAGGGTTTGTCTACACGCTGTGACCTTACCTTTGGTAAGGTCTTTTTTGTGTTTACATCTATTCGGCTAAAAATCCGAAAAAGAGGGATGCTAAGTAAAAAAGAACAGAAAGTAGGGATAGAAGTGGGCATTTTATATGCACTTCTCCCAGCGATATTTTGGGGAAGTATTGTTCTCATCAGTGTCAAACTTGGCGGGAATGCCTATCAGCAAACACTCGGCATTACCCTCGGCGCTTTTTTGTTTTCAATCGGCGCCTATTTGATCAAAATGCCGGAACTGACACCGCTTATTTTTGCGGTTTCCGTTATCTCTGGGATCTTTTGGAGTATTGGGCAAATGAATCAGCTTTCAAGTGTCGCCTTTCTAGGGGTGTCAAAGGCTGTTCCTTTATCAACGGGTATGCAGCTTGTGAGCACGACATTATTTGGTGTCATCGTCTTCAAAGAATGGCAAACCATGACGGTCATACTTATTGGTTCTTGTGCCATTTTATTTATTATTGCTGGCGTTGTCATGACATCCCTCGGTCAAAAAAAGAGTGGCGGGAACGAAGGCGGCAATTTTAAAAAGGGAATCATCATTTTGCTCATCTCAACCGTAGGCTACGTAGGATACGTCGTCATTTTAAGATGGTTTCATATAGATGGCTGGTCTGCGCTCGTTCCGCAATCTGTCGGCATGCTGCTTTCATCGTTAGCGATTAGTCTAAAGCAAGACCCGTTTAGCAAATATACGTTCAGAAATATCATTGCTGGTCTTGTGTGGTCGACAGGAAATCTAGGACTTCTTTTGGCGATTCCACTCATTGGCGTAGCAGTAAGTTTTTCCATGTCTCAAACAGGAATTGTCATCTCAACTTTAGGCGGTATTTATTTATTAAAAGAGAAAGCATCTAAAACAAGCTTTGTCATTGCAGGCTGCTTGATGATTATCGCAGGCGGTGTGCTACTAGGTTTTACAAAATAGGAGGTTTAAGCGAATGTATCCAGATTTGAAAGGAAAAACAGTTCTCATCACAGGAGCAGGTACAGGGATAGGTCAGGCGATGGCACGCCGGTTTGGACAAGAAAAAGCCAATGTAGTGATCAATTATTTCTCAGATAAAGAAAACCCGGACGACACGATTGCTGAGATTCAAAAAAGTGGCGGACAGGCTGTCAAAATTCAAGGGGATGTTTCAAAAGAAGAGGATATGAAGGCGATGATTGATCAAGCTGTCGATACATATGGCAGTCTTGATGTCATGATCAATAATGCAGGAATTGAAAATGAAGTTCCTTCAACTGAAATGACGCTAGATAACTGGAACAAAGTGATGTCCACCAATTTAACAGGTATGTTTTTAGGGTGCCGTGATGCATTAAAGTATATGACAGAACACGGGATCGAGGGGTCGATTATTAATATGTCGTCGGTCCATCAGCAAATTCCGTGGCCTCATTTTGTCCATTATGCAGCAAGTAAAGGAGGCGCCAAGCTTTTGACGGAAACGCTGGCACTAGAATATGCCCCTAAAAAAATTCGCGTAAACAGCATTGCACCAGGCGCAATTGATACCCCGATCAATGCCGAAAAATTTGATGATCCAGCATTGAAAAAGGGCGTCATTGAGCTGATACCGATTGGTTATATCGGAAAACCGGAAGAAGTGGCAGCATGTGCTGTCTGGCTTGCATCAAAAGAGGCGAGCTATGTGACAGGGTTGACGTTATATGTAGACGGCGGTATGACCAAGTACCCGGGATTCCAAGCAGGAAAAGGATAATCGTGATGATCACGGGCTGGGTCCAGAGGATAACACAACATCAAATTATGATCTAGTATGTGCATGTGAAGACTAATGAAAAGCGTGTGTATAAACATTCACACGCTTTTATCCGTTTATACGCCTTATTCAAATATGCTTGTTTCTTTTACAGGCTTTACCCAAATTTTGATTACAAAGATATGAATAGATTCGAAAAGTAGCAGCAAAAGACGTTTACCTATCCATCAAATTGAGTGGGAATAGCATCTGTTTCCATCTCGGGGCAGTTACTTCTCATGATTTATGGGTTTTTGAATGAGCTAAGTCATTAGCACTTATTTTAACAAAGTTCTCAAATCTTCTGAAGAAAAAGCTACTTTATGGTTCATTCGGAGAGTATTTTTTAAAAGAAAAGGGGTCTCGTTCATATCTGGATGAGATCTCTTTTGTTCTGAAAGCTTGATGTGAGTATTGATACGGTCATTTATGAAATAAAATACATACATATAAAATTAAATGTCTAGACATTTAAAAATAAAAATATATAATATTAACTGGAAGCGCTTTTATTACAACAATGGGGTGAGAGAAATGAAACGTATTTTATTAGCATGCAGTTCAGGTATGTCTACGAGTTTACTAGTCACAAAGATGAAGGCACATGCTGAGTCTATAGGGGAGGAAGCAGAGATTTGGGCAGTCGGACAAGACCAAGCGAAAAAAGAAATGGCACATGCCGATGTTGTATTAATTGGACCGCAAATGAGCTTTTTAAAAGGGGATCTTCAAAAAGAAGCTCAAAAATATGGGATTGAAGTAGAGGTCATCGATATGCAGGCGTATGGGCTAGCAGATGGACAAAAAGCGTATGAACAAGCGGTTTCATTGATGGGGGAATCTTAAAGGATGGAAAAGAAAACACTCGAAGGACTCACGGAAGAACAAATCAGTTTTCAATTGATCTTACACAGCGGAAATGCACGAAGCAAATTGCTTCAATCTCTTAAACAATTTAGAGAAGGTCATGAAACAGTAGCATCTGACCTTCTCAAAGAAGCGGAAGATGACTTGCGGAATGCACATGATATCCATTTTCAAATGGTACAGCAAGAGGCAAGCGGAGAAACGATTTCATTCTCCTTGCTGCTCATGCATGCCGAAGATCATTTCATGTCAACGATGACGATAAAAGAGCTTGTGGGAGAGCTCTTACCGATATTGCAATCACTGAAACAATAAAGGGTGTAAACAAGGGGGGAAACCAATGTTTGATAAAATAAGTGCGATTTTGGTTCCGATTGCTGGGAGATTGAACAACAATCGCTATCTAGGGGTATTAAGGGATGCCTTTATGCTTGCGTTCCCATTAACGATTTTTGGTTCCATCATGGTCGTATTAATGAATCTGCCATTTTTAGATAAGATCATGAGTCAAACAGCACTGGAAGGTGTTCAGTCTGCACTGAATATTGCACCTAGTGCGACCATCAGCATTATGAGTGTGTTTGTTGTATTTGGGATTGGCTACTATTTATCGAAAAGCTATGATGTGGAAGCTGTCTTTGGCGGTGTGATCGCTTTAGCCTCTTTTCTGCTCCTTACGCCATTTTTACTAGAACAAGAGGGCGGTGCATCCATTGCAGGCGTCATCCCAGTCGATCGTTTGGGCGCAAAGGGAATGTTCCTTGGAATGATCACAGGCTTTTTGTCTGCTGAAATTTATCGCTATTTTGTCCAAAAGAAATTTGTCATCAATATGCCGCAAGGGGTTCCGCCAGCTGTTTCTAAGTCTTTTGCTGCACTCATCCCGGCTACTTTGACACTCACAACCTTTTTACTGATCAATATCATCATTACACAAGGGTTCAAAACCAACATGCATGACTTGATTTACAATGCGATTCAGGCGCCGCTTGTCGGACTTGGAAGCGGTATCATTCCAACCTTGATCGCTATTTTCTTTATACAAATTCTTTGGTTCTTTGGGCTCCACGGCCAAATTATTATCAACTCTGTCATGGACCCGATTTGGAATACATTGTCCATTCAAAATCTAGAAAGCTACACAAAAACAGGTGAGGTTCCGAACATCATCAGCAAGCAGTTTATCGAAATCTATACAGTGGGTATGGGTGGAACCGGTATGACGCTGGCTGTTGTGTTTACGATTTTAATTTTTCTTAAAAGTAAGCAATTGAAACAAGTAGCAAAGCTCGGCTTAGGACCAGGATTATTTAACGTCAATGAACCCATTATCTTCGGTTTACCGATTGTGATGAACCCGCTTATTCTCATTCCATGGATTTTGGCGCCAATGGTGATTACTTGTATTTCTTATTTTGCGATGGCCGCAGGTATTGTGCCGCCTCCGACAGGCGTGAATATTCCATGGACAGTACCGATCTTTATTAGCGGAGTCATGGCAACAAATTCATTAGCGGGCGGTCTGCTTCAGCTGTTTAATTTAATGATTGTGTTTGTCATTTGGTTCCCGTTCCTAAAATTTATTGATCGTATGAATGTGAAAAATGAAAAAATAGTCACGACAGAAAAAACGAAACAAACAAACATCAAAGGTGAAGGAGACTCAATACATGTCGATGGAAACTAACAGTCAATCATATACATTTCCAGAAGATTTCTGGTGGGGATCTTCTGCCTCTGCTACGCAAACAGAAGGCAGTTATCCAGGAGATGGAAAGGGACCGAACATTTGGGATCACTGGTTTGAAAAAGAGCCGAATCGTTTTTTTCAGGGCGTCGGTCCAGGTGTGACCTCGCAATTTTATCGTAAATACAAAGAGGATATCCGCCTCATGAAGGAGATTGGGCACAACTCGTTTCGTCTATCTATATCATGGTCACGCCTTTTACCTGAGGGAAAAGGGGCTGTTAATGAAGAAGCTGTGGCTTTTTACAATGATGTGATCAATGAACTGATAGCGAGTGACATTGAACCGTTTGTGAACTTGTATCATTTTGATATGCCAATGGCGCTTCAGGAGACGGGAGGATGGGTAAACAGGCAGGTCGTAGAAGATTATGTCAGCTATGCGACATTGTGTTTTCAGCTATTTGGCGACCGGGTGAAAAAATGGTTTACCCATAACGAGCCGATTGTTCCTGTAGAGGGTGGATATATGTATAGCTTCCATTATCCAAACGAAGTTGATTTCCAAAAGGCAGTGCAAGTTGGATTTCATGAGATTTTATCAAATGCTAAGGCCATTGCGGCTTATAAAGAGATGAAGCAGGATGGGAAAATAGGCATTATCCTGAACCTTACTCCTTCGTATCCGCGAAGCCAGAATCCGCGGGATGTCGAAGCAGCTGAGATGGCTGACGCCTTCTTTAACCGGTCCTTCCTAGATCCAGCTGTGAAAGGACATTTCCCTGAAAAGCTAGTGGACGTGTTAAAGAAAGAAGGATTGATGCCGGCTATGGAGGAAGGAGACCTTGAACTCATTCAAGAGAACACGATCGACCTTCTCGGCATCAACTATTATCAGCCAAGAAGAGTGAAAGCAAAGGAACATATGCCTCACCCTGATGCACCATTTATGCCAGACCATTATTTCGATTCTTTTGAAATGCCGGGCAGAAAAATGAATGTGTACCGCGGCTGGGAAATCTATGAAAAGGGTATTTACGATATATTGAAAAAAGTCCAGACAGACTATGGGAATATTGAATGCTTTATTTCTGAAAATGGAATGGGTGTCGAAGGAGAAGAGCGGTTTCAGGATGAAGAAGGAATGATTCACGACGATTACCGCATTGATTTTATTTCTGAGCATCTTAAATGGGTGCATCAAGCCATTCAAGAAGGAAGTCATGTAAAAGGCTATCACCTGTGGACGTTTATGGATAATTGGTCATGGTCGAATGCCTATAAAAATCGCTATGGATTTGTCTCAGTGGACCTTGAGAAAGACGGGAAACGTACCATCAAAAAAAGTGGCTACTGGTTTCAATCGGTTTCAGAGAATAATGGTTTCTAATCAAGATACTTGCTCTTTCCTTGAAAAGGGCAAGTATTTTTCTTATGTAAAGATGAAAGGGTTGAAATGAAAGTGGCTCGAACCTTTTAAGCGCACTAGGCTTAGTGTAGAATGAGAGGAAGGCTAGAAAGCGCTATAATAGGATATGAAAAAACAAGTCAGTTGGTGGTGTGAGATGACAAAGTACGAACTCATTTCAGAAGAAATTAGAAAAAGAATAGGAACAGCATATTATCCAGAAGATCAACCCATTCCAGATGAAAACTCGCTTGCCGCTGAATTTAAATGCAGCAGAATGACGATGAAGCGTGCGCTTGATCTTTTAGTGGCGGAAGGTCTGCTCTTTAGAAAAAGAGGTCATGGCACATTTATTGTGAAGGCAGCGCTAAATCAAGGTGCGATCAACGTATCAGGTCATGAAAATAAAGGGTTCACGAAAGTGATGGCAGATAAAAACGTGACGAGCCAAATCATTCGCTTTGATGTGCATTTTCCAAGTGAAGAGGTGGCAGCTCATTTATCCATTGACTCAAGTACACCCGTCTATGACATTATTCGGCTCCGTTTGGTGGAAGAAGAGCCATATGTATTAGAAAAAACCTTTATGCCTGTCAATGTCATTAAGGGAATAGATGAAGAGGTTTTATTGGGGTCTATCTATAGCTACATTACAAACACACTTCATTTAAAAGTGGCAGGAGCGCACAAAAAAATTAGAGCGGCTAAATCAGATCAGCTTGATCAGCAATATTTAGGCTGTGACCCTACGGATCCGGTGCTAGAAGTGGAGCAGGTGGCTTATTTAAACACAGGCCGGCCGTTTGAATATTCCTTTAGCCATCATCGCTATGATAAATTTGATTTTTCAACGGTTGAAATTACGAAAACACGACTTTAAAAAAAGAGCAGAACCCCCTCAATCGGGAGACTGCTCTTTTTTTGTTGATTTTATATATTCCACCAGTGATATCCATCTTTTTCAAGAAGCTGATCTGCTTCTTTTGGTCCCATAGAACCAGCAGGATAATTTGGTTTTAACGTTTTGGTTTCAGCCCATTTTTCTGAAATTGGATCAACAAAGTTCCAAGACAGTGCCACTTCATCCCAGTGGGCAAAGTTTGTTGCGTCACCTAGCAAACAGTCATGAATCAGCTTTTCATATGCTTCTGGTGTATTCATGATGTCGTTGTAATTTGTTTGATAGTCCAGCTTAATTGGTTTAGCATACGTTCCGCCATCAAGCTTGCGAGCATTCAGGTGAAGGGTAATGCCTTCGTCTGGCTGAATGTGAATCACAAGTAAGTTTGGATGCATGGAATTCCCGTTTCCATAGTACAGGTTCATCGGAATGTCTTTAAATTGCACCACGATTTGAGTGGATTTCTTTTCTAGACGTTTTCCTGTACGAATGTAAAATGGTACCCCGGCCCATCTAAAGTTATCGATGAGAAGTTTCCCTGCAACGAATGTTTCTGTGTTGGAGTTTGGGTCCACATTTTGCTCTTCAAGATAGGAAGGAACCATATTGCCATCAATCGTTCCTGCATCATACTGTCCGCGGACAAAGAATTGATCCACTTCATCTTTCGAGAAAGGACGAAGCGCACGCAATGCTTTCCGTTTTTCGCTACGGATTTCCTCTGTATTGAGCTTAATCGGCGGCTCCATGGCTAGTAGTGCAACCATTTGAAGCATATGGTTTTGTACCATATCTCTCAGTGCACCAGAACTCTCGTAATATCTCGCACGGTCTTCGACGCCTAATGATTCACTCGATGTGATTTGAATGTTTGAAATGTAACGGTTTGTCCAAAGCGGTTCAAAGATCGCATTCGCAAAACGAATCACCTCAATGTTTTGCACCATCTGTTTACCGAGGTAGTGGTCAATACGATAAATTTGATCCTCTGTAAATGCATCTCGGATCTCTTCATTTAATGTTTTGGCACTAGGGAGGTCATGACCAAACGGTTTTTCAATGACAAGTCGAGACCATCCAGTCGTTTCTGATACGCCTTCACTTTTTAAAAACTTCGCAATGGTTCCGAAGAATTCCGGTGCCATCGCTAAATAGAACATCCGGTTATTTGGGATACTGTATGTATCTTCAAGACCAGAAAGAAGTGTGTTCAGTGCTTGATAGGAAGCAGGGCTTGAGACATCAAAGTCATGGTAATAGAAATGAGAAATAAATTCCTCTGCTTTTGCTTCTGCATCATCAGAAGAGACCGATTCTTTTACCACAGCTCTTAGGTCTTCATGAGACCAAGGACGACGTCCAACACCTACAACAGCGAATTGATCTCCAAGCTTTCCGCTATGATAAAGTCTATGTATAGAAGGGTAGAGCTTGCGTTTTGCAAGGTCTCCTGTTGCGCCAAAGATGACAATGACTGCTTTTGGATAGTTAGTTTCTGTATTCACGAAAAGTACCTCACTTTATTCGTAGCATTGTTGTAAAAACCGAGAATGTATGTACATTTTCTTTATTTTAAAGGTTCATTGTTCGTAAAGCAAACATTTGATTCGACTTTTTCTGCCCGAGTTTGACTTTTTTCAAAAATTCCGCTGAATTCACATTTATCCTGTCTTCATGTATTCTATATGAATGAAGAGATTGTATACCGGCTGTAGGAGGAAATCGTAATGGAACTGCTCTTTTTAGGAACAGGTGCAGGCATTCCTGCAAAAACAAGAAACGTCACTTGCACTGCGCTGAAGCTTTTAGAAGAGAGAAAAGCCGTGTGGCTTTTTGATTGCGGAGAAGCGACGCAGCATCAAATATTACATACAACGATTAAACCAAGAAAAATTGAGAAGATCTTTATCACGCATATGCACGGTGATCATGTATATGGTCTCCCGGGTCTGCTTGGCAGCAGGTCCTTTCAAGGCGGAGAGGATGAATTGACGATATATGGTCCAAGCGGCATTAAAGCTTTTGTAAACGCGGCACTTTCAGCGACACAAACGCATTTGACTTATCCGCTGCATATCATAGAAATAGAGGAAGGGATCGTTTTTGAAGATGAGACCTTTCAAGTAGAAGCAAGACGAGTGTCTCATGGGATCCCAGCTTACGGTTATCGGGTCGTGGAAAAAGATGTACCCGGTGCACTAAAAGCCGAAGACCTAAAAAAAATCGGTGTAAAACCTGGACCTTTGTATCAAAAGTTGAAAAATGGGGAAACCGTTACACTCGAAGATGGAAGAATGATTGATGGAACCGATTATTTGGAACCCCCTAAAAAAGGGAGAATCGTTGCATTTTCAGGAGATACCCGTTTGTGCGAGAATATAACAAGGCTTGCCAAGAATGCGGATGTGTTAGTCCATGAAGCAACATTTGGGAAAGAAGATGCAGAACTAGCCTATAATTATTATCACAGTACGACAGAACAGGCAGCAAAAACAGCGCAGGAAGCAGGCGCAAAAAGACTGATTTTGACCCATATTAGTGCACGATACCAAGGGGAAGAGTCACTGAAACAATTACTCAAAGAAGCCCGCGATATATTCCCGCTGACTGAAGCTGCACATGATTTCTCTTCTTTTCCTATTGACCGTACCCTGTAAAAATTGGATGAATCGTCAAAAATAGTTGTGTGATTTTTTTGATATTTATGATGACGCTCTTTTTCAGGTAGTGGTAAAATGGTGAAGAAAAAACAAATGACGAATTACATTATGAAGAATACGGGAGGCACAATCAAAGATGAGCGGTTTTACAGCGTTAAGTGAAGCAGAATTAAATGACCTATATGCAGCACGACAAAAAGAGTATGAAACGTACAAAAGTAAAAACTTACACTTAGACATGTCTAGAGGGAAACCTTCACCAAAACAGCTCGATTTATCTATGGGCATGCTCGATGTCGTGACATCAAAGGATGCAATGACAGCTGAGGATGGTACAGATGTGCGAAACTATGGCGGCTTGACAGGCCTTCCTGAAACAAAGAAATTTTTTGCAAGTGTGCTCAATCTGAAGCCAGAACAAATCATCATTGGCGGTAATTCTAGTCTGAATATGATGCACGACGCGATTGCACGTGCTATGACTCACGGCGTATATGGCAGCAAAACACCTTGGGGAGAGCTTCCAAAGGTAAAATTCCTTGCACCAAGCCCAGGGTATGATCGTCATTTTGCCATTTGTGAGCATTTTAACATAGAGATGATTACGGTAGATATGAAGTCGGATGGACCTGACATGGATCAGGTAGAAAAATTGGTTGCAGAAGATGAAGCCATCAAAGGGATTTGGTGTGTACCGAAATATAGTAACCCTGACGGCATTACGTATTCAGATGAGGTTGTTGACCGTCTTGCTTCCATGCAGACAAAAGCAGGCGACTTCCGTATTTTTTGGGATGATGCCTATGCAGTCCACCATCTAACAGATACGCCTGATACGTTAAAAGATATTTTTCAAGCAGTAGACAAAGCAGGACATGCAAACCGTGTGTTTATGTTCGCCTCTACTTCTAAAATTACGTTCCCAGGCTCGGGTGTTGCACTGATGGCATCTAGTCAGGACAACGTCAGCTTTATTCAAAAACAGCTATCAGTTCAAACCATTGGGCCAGATAAAATCAATCAATTAAGACACCTTCGTTTCTTCAAGAATCCAGAAGGATTGAAGGAACATATGAAAAAGCATGCAGCGATTATTAAGCCGAAATTTGACCTCGTTCTTTCGATCCTTGATGAAAAGCTTGGTGGAACAGGCATCGCTGAGTGGCACAAACCAAATGGCGGATATTTTATTAGCTTAAATACACTTGATCATTGTGCAAAAGCTGTTGTGCAAAAAGCGAAAGAAGCCGGTGTGACACTAACAGGGGCAGGGGCGACATATCCTTATGGAAACGACCCGCTTGATCGGAACATCCGTATTGCGCCAACGTTCCCAACACTTGAAGAACTAGAGCAGGCGATTGACATCTTTACGTTATGCGTTCAGCTTGTCAGCATTGAAAAGTTGCTGTCTGAGAAAAGTCAATCAGCACCAACGGTATAATGAAAAAACTCCTTGACTGATGTCCGGTCAAGGAGTTTTTGTTTTTAGTTAGCTGTTTGATAATAAGAGACAGGCTGTTTTGCTGCACACCATACATCATAAATCGCAAGCTGCACAATATGTGGTTCATCGTGATGAATATAGTGCGAGCTGTTCTGCGCCTGAATCCATCCGCTTTGGGATGATAATGTGAGCATTCGTTTATGAAGCCTGAGCCAAGCTTCATGTGCTGGATGAAACAAGCGGCTTTTGCCTGATGAAATGACAAGAAGGGGCATCATCCCATAATGCGTTTGCTCCTCTTTGATCGTACGCAGCATTTGCTCAAAGTCCTCATGTGTACATTCTGCTGTGAACTGCGCCATATATGAAGTGCGTTCTTCCTTTGATAAGAGCGGCAGAATGACCTGCTCTTGCTCCTCACTTGCTGGGTCTAGAAGGACCATACCGATAACATCTTCTTTTCTGCGGCTTGCCCATAAGCGGCTGACAAGAGAGCCAAATGAGTGCGCCACAATGAGAAATGGCGGCTGAATATTGGCTTGATGTAAGAGTGTATCTAAATCATCCGCAAGATCATGCAAAGTTCTTCCTTCTTTGCTTTCACTGCTTTTTCCATTACCTAAACGGTCATATAAGAAAACACCAAGCTCTGGGTCAATATCACGAGCGATATTCGCCCACGTATCGCCTGAAATTCCATATCCTGCTTCAAAAATAATGGTGGCTTGCTTTTTTCCTTGACGATGCCTTGTATAAAAGTGATGTCCATCTATATGATACGTTCTTTCAATCAATGCCGAGTTCATTCTTCCATCTCCTCTAAGTGGTTCTTTAGCTAAAAGACGGCACAAAAGGCAAAGATGTTTCTCTTAAAAACAAAAAAGATGCCTATTTCAAAAAATAGACACCTTTTTGCTTAAAGATGTTACCAAGCGCGATCGTATTGGCGCGGGCTTTCGATGGATGTACGAAGCTCTTTAGCGGCTGTTTTGGGGAAATACGGATCCCGTAAAAATTCTCTGCCGATAAAGATCAAGTCAGCACGCTGATTTTGTAAAATTTCTTCGGCCTGTACACCAGATGTGATCATACCAACAGCGGCTGTTTGGATGCCGGCACCTTCTCTTATTTTCTCAGCAAAGGTGACTTGGTAGCCGGGGAATGTTTTAATACTGGCTTGCACCACAGCACCTGAGCTCACATCAATTAGATCGACTCCTTGCTCTTTCAGCCATGCGGCAATGCCAATATAATCTGCAATATCTAGTCCTTTTGTTGTGTAATCAGAAGCGGATACACGGACAAATAATGGTCCATCCCACACTTCATTGACTGCATCAACAACTTCTCTCAAGAAGCGATAACGATTTTCTGGTGAACCGCCATATTCATCTGTCCGGTGATTGGCAAGCGGTGAGAGAAATTCGTTAATCAAATAGCCATGCGCACCATGAATCTCAATGATGTCAAATCCAGCTTTCTTGGCGCGGACAGCGGCATCTTGAAACGCCTGAACGGTGTCTTTTATTTGATCGATAGACATCTCAAGAGGTGTTTTAGATTGCTCGTCAAATGGAATGCTGGATGGAGCAAGAATGTCACCATCTAGCTCAGCCTTGCGTCCTGCATGGGCTAGCTGGATGGCGGTTTTTGTTCCGTACGCTTTGATTTGTTCGTTTAATGAGGCAAACCCTTCAATGTGCTCATCACTCCAAATTCCGAGGTCCTGATCACTAATTCTTCCCTCAGGTGAAACAGCACTTGCTTCGACCATAATTAATCCGGCCTGACCTTGCGCACGAGAAATATAATGTGCAAAGTGGAAAGGCTGTAATTTTCCATCACGGTCATAGGATGAATACATACACATCGGGGACATGACGATGCGGTTTTTGAGTGTGACACCTTTTAATGTCCAAGGTGAAAAAAGCTTTGTTTCCAATTACCTTCGCCTCCTCATAGAATGGTATAGCCGATTATAACAGTCATTCAAACATTCGTCATAAAAGGTGCTCAAACCATATAGCTTTTGAACATGATTTTGTATAATGAAAGATATGGACATCAAAGGGGGATTAACGGATGAAATGGCAAACGGAAAGTGAACTAAAGGAGCTACTCACAGCTCTTATGCAGTATGAAAGCATATCTGGTACAACGGGAGAAGTCGCATTAGCGGAATATTTATATTACTTGCTGAGGGAGCGGCCATATTTTGAGCAGCATCCTGATCACTTGGCTTTGCATCCAATGAAAGATGGCCGATATTTTTTAACGGCACTTGTCAAACGAAGTACGCTGCCACGTACTGTTTTACTCCTCAGCCATTTTGATGTCGTCGATACAGAGGATTACGGAGAATTTCAAAATATGGCGTGTAAGCCCGAAGAGTTAATGGCGTCCTTTTCTCAAAAAAGTGCACTTCTTCCAAAAAGGGCAAGAGAGGATTTAGCTTCAGGTGACTGGCTGTTTGGACGAGGGTCCATGGATATGAAAGCAGGCCTGACTGTCCAGCTTTCCATGCTGGAAAGAGCGATGGCGGGGAGGTTTGAAGGAAATATTCTGCTCGTCACAGTGCCAGATGAAGAAGTGAATTCACAGGGGATGCTGGAGGCTGTTCCGAAACTAAAGGAGCTCAAGCAGAAGTATGACCTTGAGTATACCGCTTGTTTAAACAGTGAGCCGATGTTTGAAAAGTATCCCGGGGATGTGCATCAATACATCTATACAGGTAGTATAGGGAAGGTACTTGCGGGATTTTTCTGCAAAGGCATTGAAACACATGTAGGTGAGCCCTTCTCAGGATTAAATGCAAATTTTATGGTATCTGAATTAAACAGGCTGTTAGAACTGAATAGTGATTATTGTGAGGAAGTAGATGGTGAAGTGACACCGCCTCCGACCAATTTGATGCAAAAGGATTTGAAAGAAGCTTACTCTGTTCAAACGCCTCACACGGCTGTTTCTTTATTTAATGTGCTGATGATGAACCGCTCTAGTGAAGAGCTTCACGGGCTCCTCTATGAAACTGCGAAACAAGCAGCAGCCCAAATCGAAGCCAATCTCAAACAGAAAACCGCTGCATTTCAACGCTTTAAACATTTTACACCCATCGATACAAACATCACGGTGTTAACGTATCATGAGCTGTACGAAAAAGCTGCTGAACGATCCGGCAAGCAGGAGGTCGAACGAATTGTCAACTACGCCTTTGCCAACCGGGGTGAGCTTGGGGATCGTGATTTTTCAACCAAAATTGTATCGGAACTGACGACCCTTTGTAAGGAAGATGGAGCACTGATTGTGTTGTTTTATAGTCCGCCATTTTACCCATCAGTTTCTTCAACAAACGATCTGCATATTCAAACGACCTTAAAGAAGATTCAAAGAGAAGCAAAAGAGATCTATGGAATCGAAGTAGAAGAAGTCAAATATTTTCCTGGTTTATCTGATTTAAGCTACTTACAGCTTGAAAATCAAGATATAGACGATTATACAGCCAACATGCCGCTATACCAAAAAGGCTACTCGTTACCACAAGGAGAAAAAGAAGCTCTTAACGTTCCTGTCATCAACGTTGGTCCATTAGGAAAGGATGCGCACAAATGGACAGAACGGCTGCATGTCCCATTCTCTTTTGGCGTTTTGCCGTCGCTCTTAGAATCAACAATTCATGCTTTATTAGAAAAGAATTAAGTGAAAGCTCTATCGTCATGATAGGGCTTTTCTTTTTGATATCAATCACCTTCTGTCTAAAGAAATAGAGTAGGATATAGAATAATACTTACATATATTTGAAGGGGGATTGTGAGAGTGAAAACAGGAGTACTAACAAAAACAGAGATCATGACATCACTTCAAGAGAGTTTGCGTAAGCTTGAGGAGTTAGTATGGACATGTGATGAGGCTACATTAGATGAATCTTTTGGGGAAGGCAAGTGGTCGATTAAACAAATTGTTGGACATTTGTATGATACAGAAGAAGTCTGGTCAGAGCGGATAGAGCAGGCAATATCAAATGAGCACACGCTTTTCGCATCATATGATCCAGAGATATATGTGAAGGGAAGAGCTTATGAAACGTATACAGCACAAGAGGTCAGTGCATTGATCGAGCGCTTAAAAGAGAGCAGAAACAAAACACTACAACTATTAGAAAAGGATACATGGGATTTTTCTGGCCTCCATCCTGAAGAAGGGATGATGACAGTCCAAATATTAGCTGAAACCATTGCTTTACATGAAATTCATCACCTCGATCAAATCAAAGCCATCATGTCCATGAGAGCATCGAGTGATAGATGAAAAGCACCTGTCATCAAGGCAGGTGCTTTGCTCTCTTACTTATACGTACTCGCTGAAAACATATCGTTTAATTCTGCTGCACGTTTCGTCGCTGTTTTCACACAATCGACAATCGCTTCTTCAAATTGATAGGAAGCAAGGGTATTCAGTCCTGCTTCTGTCGTTCCACCTTCGCTCGTAATTTCCTTGCGCAATTCAGCAGGTTCCTTACCGCTATCCTGAAGCATATTTGCAGCGCCTGCAATCATTTGACAAATGAGCAATTTCGCTGTCTCTTGGTCCATCCCAAGTTCCGATGCACCTCGCTCCATTCCTTCAATCAAATGATAAATAAAGGCAGGACCGCTGCCTGCAATGGCTGTGACCGCATTCAGCTGTGATTCATCTAAAACCGTCACATGACCGATCGTTTCAAACAGCTGAACTGCTTTTTCTTTTTGCGCCTCTGTGACTTCATCACTGACTGCAATGCCAGTAGCTGATTGTTGTATGGCTGCTGATGTATTTGGCATCGCACGAACCACCGCCGTTTTTGCGCCAGCATAATGCTGAATGGTTTCAATAGAAATGCCCGCTAAAATAGAAATAATCAGCTGTCCATTTAAATGGGGCCTTACTTCAGAAATTCCACTTTCCGCATCTTTTGGTTTTAAAGCAAACACCAGCATATCGGCTTCTTCATAAATAAAGGAACGAGCGAAATCTGTTTTGACTCCATAACGTGCATGTAATTCTTCTAATCGTTTTTCATTTGTTTTATTTGTGACAATGATATCTTCATTTGACATAATGCCGCTCTTTAAAAGACCTTTAATCATAGACTCGGCCATTGAGCCTGCACCAATAAATCCAATTTTACTCATAAGATACTCCTCCTTGTAGAAAATAAAAAAACCTCTCGTCTGCAAAGGACGAAAGGTTTTTCGCGGTACCACCCTCAATTAGCATGCAATCATGCATACTCAGCTCTAGTCCCTTAACGCGGGAAACGTTTAGGTTTGCCTAACAGCTCAAAGGGCAGGTTCAGCAAATAAGAGGATGGTGAAGTCTTACAGCCGGCGGACCTCACTCTCTTGCATCATTATTTTGCTTACTAATCCTTGTCATCGCGCATCTTATATTTGTTGTTCATTATGCAACGATGGACAAGTTTGTGTCAATAGGGAGAGATAAAAAAATTGACCATCTAAACCGCATGACAGTCTGCCCTTTGCAAGATACAATGAATAAAGAAGAGTGAGTTCAGATGATCTATGAGACAAAAATCAGGAGATGACGTATAAAAGTGAAAGAAGAAATGATTCAATTATCCATCCCTACACCGTTTGCGGTTGGGGATGTCCATGCATATGTATTAAAAGGCGATGCCGTGACCTTAGTCGATTGCGGACCGATGACACAAGAGGCGCAGCATGCCTTTGTCACGCAATTAAAGGAACATCATTTATCAATAGATGATATTGATCAAGTGGTTTTAACACATCATCATGCAGATCATGTCGGTCTTTTAGATCTGATGAAACCTCATGTCCGTGTCATCGGACACGAGTTGAATGAGCCCTATATTAGTCAGGATGCAGCGTTTAAACAGCGTCAAATCCATTTTATGAATGATTTTTTTCAGCAGTTAGGTGTCCCGCTTCGTCAAGGTGAGTGTGAAAGAATGGTGAGGCAGTCCTATACATATTCATGTACGGCACATGTCGATGACGTCATAAAAGAAGGCGATCGTTTGAAGGGACATGAGCACTTCCAAGTGCTGGAGACCCCAGGACATGCACAATCTCATCTTTCTTTTTTAGATGAAACAACAGGGAATTTCATCGGCGGTGATCTGCTGCTTACGACCATTTCTTCCAATCCGTTAATGGAAGCGCCGGTGAAAGGAACAGAACGTCAAAAATCGCTGCTTCAATATAAAGCATCACTCGAGCGTTTATTGCATTTGCCCATTCAGGCGATTTATCCAGGGCATGGCCAGCTCATTACCTCTCATCACGAATTGATCGAAGAAAGATTTAAAAAACAGGAAAAACGGGCAAATACGATGTATCAGCTGCTTCAACGAAAGGAAATGACCGCCTTTCATCTTTGTCGCACCCTATTTCCGGGCCTGTATGAAGAAGCATTATTTCTGACAATGTCTGAGACAGTCGGGCAGCTTGATGTGCTTTTAGCGGCTGGACATATTGAAGAAGTGCAAAAAGACGGAACCCTCTACTATCGAGCAATTGAAGGAGTGAAATAAATGGGGCGACTAACAGGAAAGAGAATATGGATTACAGGTGCTTCAGGCGGTATTGGTGAAAAGATGGCGTACTTGGCAGCAGCCGAAGGAGCAGAAATCATTGTGTCGGCAAGACGAATTGAAAAGCTCACAGGTGTAAAAGAAAAGATTATAAGTGCTGGCGGCGTATGTCACATCGTTCAGCTTGATGTCAGTCAGCTTGAGGACATTGATCAAGCCTATCAACAAGTGGGTGCTGTTGATATTTTGGTGAACAATGCCGGCTTTGGTGTGTTCGATCTCGTCGAAGACGCATCCATTGAGGAAATGGTGTCAATGTTTGAGGTCAATGTCTTTGGTTTAATTGCCTGCACAAAAAAGGTCCTTCCTGAGATGAAACAAAGAGGGAAGGGGCATATTATCAATATTGCGTCACAGGCAGGCAAAATTGCCACCCCTAAATCCGCCATCTATTCCGCATCAAAACATGCGGTTCTCGGATTTTCAAACAGCCTCAGAATGGAGCTGGCAGACAGCGGAATTCATGTCACAACCGTCAATCCAGGACCGATTGCCACAGACTTCTTTACCATTGCAGACCGCAGTGGTGAATATGTGAAAAATGTTGATTTTATGATGCTCAGTGCTGACAAGGTAGCAGGGAAGGTCGTATCCGCCATGATGACGAAAAAAAGAGAGATTAATTTACCAGGATGGATGAATGCTGGCAGTAAGTTGTATCAATTATTCCCGTTTTTATTTGAAAAAGCAGCACGTAAAGCGATGATGAAAAAATAACAAAAAAAGAAACCGGTCACAGGCTGGTTTCTTTTTTTGTTTGATGGGGCTTAATATTGGTGACGCCAAAGACATTGCCATCAACATCTTCGAAGCTAAAACCGCCTAAGTCTGGGTCAGCTAATATTTGAATATCCGATACGGTGACGTTATGCTCGCTTAAATACTGGTGAAATTTTTTTAAATCCTTCACAAATAAATCAATCATACTATGCCGAACTCCTGTAAAAGAGTTCATAAAGTAGATTCGTTTCTCGTGTTTTGTTTTGACGAGATAAAAGTGAGCATGGCTGCTTCTTCTGATTGATGTAGAACGATCATCTATAAAATCTGTTCATACCAAGTTTTCTATATTCGTCTTGCCGCTTGCTGAAGTGGATCCCATACACTGTTAAAAGGAGGGGCATAGCTAATATCTAAATCTTCAAGGTCTGTCACAGTCAGCCCTTGATAAAGAGCAGTTGCCATGACATCAATTCGTTTATCAACACCTTCTTTACCGATGATTTGTGCGCCAAGCAAGGTGTGATCATCGCTTCTGTAAATCAGTTTCACTTTCATTTTCTCTGCATCTGGGTAATATCCAGCGTGGTTAGTGCTGTCGATGGTGATGGTGGAGAAAGGAAGGCCCGCGTCTTTTGCTTCTTTCTCTGACAAACCTGTTCGTCCCGCCGTCACGTCCATAAATTTCATCACCGCTGTGCCGGTTACGCCTTGAAACGCACGGTTTGTTCCTGTCATATGAAAGCCTGCGATTCTTCCTTGTTTATTTGCTGTCGTGCCGAGCGGAATATAGTCCAGTTCCTTTTTGATACGGTGATAGGTTGCTGCGCAGTCACCCGCCGCATAGATATCTTGTACATTGGTCTGCATGTATTCATTCACAACAATTGCGCCATTTTGAAGTCGCTGAATTCCTGTGCTGTCTAAAAAGGATGTTTGCGGAGTGACGCCAACGGCAATGATGACCATATCTGTTTCAATGGTCTGTTTGTCTGTTTGAACAGCTGTTACATGTGTCTTGCCCTTCAATTTTTGCACTGTTTCACCAAGTACCACGTGAATGCTTTGATTGTCCGCTTCTTCTTTCAGATATTTTGCCATATCGGGATCAAAGCCTGGGCCAAGTGTTGCACCCCGCTGAATGATATGAACGTCTTTGCCTAGCCCTTTTAAATTTTCTGCCATTTCTAAGCCGATATATCCTCCGCCGATGATCGTGATATGTGTGACGTCTTTTTTTAGATTGTCTAAAATAGACAGCGCATGCGGGATTGTTTTTAATACGTGGACGCCTTCTAATGAATGACTGTCTAGATCAAGTGTGACGGGGCTTGCTCCTGTCGCAATTAACAGGCGGTCATACGTTTCTGTAAAGGGCTCTTTTGTTTTAGAATGAATACCCGATACTGTTTTTTGCTCCGGGTCAATTGAGGTCACTTCGTGTAAGCATCTGGCATCAATTCCGTATTTGTCACGAAAAGTGTCAGCGCTACGTGCGATGAGTTTTCTGTGATGATCAATGAGACCGCCGATCAAGTAGGGGAGTCCGCACTGTCCATATGAGAAAATCTCTCCTTTTTCAAAAGCTACAATTTGCGCATCTGGATCCTCTCTATATATTTGCATAGCGCAGCTCATTCCTGCTGCATCTCCGCCAATCATCACATATTTCATTTGGTGTGCTCCCTTCTATCTATCAAACTGAATACTCTTATTTACCCTCATTTTCCTTTATTTAATGCTTTTTTTTCGCAAAAGAAGCAAACTTTCGTTGAAAAATAAAGACAGCGCCTTCATTTTAAGCTACAATCGGATTATCGTCTTTTTGGTTATGAGTTTAGTTTAGATTGGTGGGAAAGACTTTGGGTGACGAACGACTAGATTTTAATACACTATATACACGCCATACGAGAGAGGCGTGGGCCGCTCTTGGAGTATATATGCCGGTATCTGTTTCAGAAGAAGAAGTGAGAGCACTTCAAGGATTAAACGACTACTTATCGCTAGAAGAAGTGCGAGATATTTACATACCACTTATTCGTTTTCTGACATTACATGTCTTTGCAGAAAAACAAAAAAATCAGCATGTCAATGCTTTTTTAAACTACCCGCATCATGCGAAAATCCCTTTTTTAATTGGGATTGCAGGAAGTGTGGCCGTCGGAAAAAGCACGACAGCACGTATTATTGAAACACTTTTATCAAGGCTTGGAGATGGGCTGAAGGTGAGTCTCGTAACAACGGACGGCTTTTTGTATCCTCAAAAAGAGTTAAAAGATCGGGGGCTGATGGAAAAGAAAGGCTTCCCGGAAAGCTATGATGTTAAAGCGCTACTTTCGTTTTTAAATGAATTAAAATCAGGGAAACAAACTGTGCATGCACCTGTATATTCACATCTGACCTATGACCGTCTTGAAGGGGTGTATGAAACAGTAGAAGATGCAGATATTGTCATCATTGAAGGGATCAATGTGTTGCAATCACCGGCACTGGATGATCTGAAGGATGAGCCGCGCGTGTTTGTATCAGATTACTTCGATTTTTCGATTTATGTAGATGCCGCTGAGACGCAAATTCAATGCTGGTATAAAGAACGGTTCCGTTTGCTGCGGGAAACAGCCTTCCAAGACCCTGAATCTTTCTTTCATAAATACAAAGATTTGACGGATGAAGAAGCAGATCAGATGGCAAGCACGATTTGGAATACAGTGAACCGGCCAAATTTATATGAAAATATTTTGCCGACAAAATATAGAGCCGATTTGATTTTAAAAAAAGGCGATCAGCATAAGGTGGAAGAGATCGCCATCCGCAGGGTATAAAGAAAACCGCTCAATTGAGAGCGGTTTTTTTAATGACCTCCACTTACTTTCACAGCCACGGCAGCCGCCGTTCGTTTTTTTAGGCGATAGTATCCGATAAGTAAAAACGGAACGCCTGCAGCGGTGACAATCGCCAAGACTGAAAAAATAGAAAGGGGATGGGCTGCGCCAAATAAGTCAATACACAATCCTCCGACAAACGGTCCGACGACGCTGCCGAGCTGAGAAAACCCCATTGCGCCGAAGTATGATCCTTTCACTTCAGGTTTTGCAATATTGTCTACAAACAGATCCATCATCGCAAAGAGCAGCACTTCACCAATCGTAAACACGACAATGATAAAAGCAAGCGTGCCGAGACTTTGTGAAAAAGCAATGGCAAACAAACTGCCTGCTAGAAGCACGTTCCCAGTCGTTAACGACAAAATCGTTGAATAGCGCTTAGCGATCATAATCAGCGGGTACTGAACGACAATGACAACCACTGCGTTTAAGGATAAAAGATACCCAAACAGTTTAGGGCCATCCTCAATCATAGGGGATGCCGATAAATATTGAGGCAGTGTTGAGCTTAGGTGTGAATAGCCAAATGAACATAAAGTAACGCCAATGAGGATGATGCTAAAGACCGTATCTTTCTGAATAATGGAAAGAGCTTTTTTGACGCCGATTTGTTTGGTGCTTTCTGGAGCAGCCACTGGGTGCTTTTGAAATTGCCATGCCAGCGTTAACCCGTACAACAAGTAAATGAGGGCAGCGACGAGAAATGGAAAAGTCGTTTTTGATGACCCGAGATATAAGCCAAGCAGCGGGCCGAAAATGACACCAATGTTAATGGCCGTATACCGTAAGTTAAAGACAAACAACCGAATGCTCGATGGGGTGACATCGGATAAGAGTGCTTTAGACGTTGGTTCAAACAGCGCCCGGCACAGTCCATTTAAAGCATTCATAAAAAAGAAGACCCAAATGGCATCTGCAAACGCGAAGCCAACAAAGACAAGTGTCCAGCCAAAGATGGATAAAAGCATGACCTTTTTTCTGCCGATTCGGTCGGAAACATAGCCGCCGTAAAAACTCGCAACAATCCCAATAAGAGAGCTGACGGCAATGATCAATCCAGCTGAAGAGGCTGAGGCGCCTTTGACTTGTGTCAAATAAACGGCTAAAAAGGGAATGCTCATAGATGTCGCCATTCGGCCAAATATCGTGCCGATGATGATCGTCCAACTAAGTGGATGTAAAGTGCGTAAGTTATTTTTCATGCTGTGTCTCCCCTGAGTTTGTAAGATGTTCCAATCATACATGAAAAATTGTGCAAATTAAATACACAATTTGATGGAGGAGTCATCCGTCAAATGACAGAGAAGCTTGAACCGTCCCGTTCATTCGAAGAGCATATACCTCGTTTTCAAGGTTTTAAGCCTTGATGGGTCATGATTTTTTCAGAAAAACGAAGCGGGTTTTTCAATGATCATGTTTTCGTTTTGCGAAAATCAATTGAGATCGATGGCAATAATTTGATGTAAGGAAAGGTTTAGAACATCTTCGTCATTCACGATTTTCATTCGGCGTGTTTCATAATGAATGGCTTTCACCCAGCCCCAAAATTGAGCTTTCATACCGGATGCGATATATGTCACGCAAATCGCTTGATCCTCGGTAATCGATTGTGTGATCAAAACATTCATTTCCTCTAGCTGATCGGAGCTGAGCGGAAGAGGTGTATATTCTTTTTTCTTTCGTTTTTGAGCAAGTAGTTGCTCTCGGTGCTCTGGTAGCATCATTCGGCTTGATTCCCACATGATGTTGTATCCAGGTGTTAATTTATTGGGATTCATGCTTGTTCGCCTCCGTTATTTGTAATGCCCGCCAATTTTTTCGGCGCGGTGATATGCCTGCCCTGCGCTTGTCAGTGACGAAGCATGCAATAATGCCGCAGGTCCATATTTCAGATGGATTTCATCAAATACTTTGCTGAGTTGATCTTTCTTCAAATGATGATCAAATAAAGTCAGCTGATAGTGGCTGTCAGGCTGCAGCTGTGAGAGTGTAATGCCTACACTGCGAATGGGCTGGCCATCCCAGTGCTGCTGGCATAGTTGAATCGCAGCCTCTGCAATATCTGAGCCATACTGTGTCGGTGAATGAAGCTTCATTTGTCGATGAAAGCCTGTTGGATGTGAAAAATCAGCCCCTCTTACACCAACAGACACCGTTTGACCGAGATAATGCTTAAAACGTGCCCGCCTAGCGACTTCCTCACTCAATTCAAGAAGAGCGACTTTGATCTCTTCAAAAGATGCGTAATCACGGGGAAGGGTCATATGGTGCCCAACGGCTTTTTGCTGATCATGTGTGTGAATAGTGACTGGGGAGGGATCGTGTCCTAAAGCTGTTCGCTGCAGAAGCTCCCCATTGATTCCCCAGCGTTTTTTTAATTGGTCTAACGGATAAGCAGCAAGTGTGCCAATGGTACTGATGCCCATTCGTTTCAAATGATGCTCCATTCGTTTGCCGACGCCAAATAATTTTCCAATTGGAAGCGGCCATAAATCAGCAGCAACCCGGTCGGCACTCAGTTCATAGATGCCGGATCTGTTTTTTTTGGCAAAATGGTCACAGGCCATTTTAGCGAGCACTTTATTAGGGCCGATGCCCACACGTGCGTAAATGCCAGTCTGGTTCATAATCGTTGTTTGTATATGTTGAGCGATCTCATGTGGAGAGCCGAATAGTGTAAGACTGCCTGTAATATCAAGAAACTGTTCATCAATGGAATATGGCTCGACAAGGTCTGTGTATTGTTCAAGCAGTTCTGTAATCATGACAGAGACATCGAGATAGCGCTGCATACGTGGACGTACGACCACTGCTTCAGGACATTTCTCCTGTGCTTCCCATAACCTTGATGCATTTTGTACGCCACGTTTTTTAGCGAGAGGGCAGGCTGCAAGAACGACTCCGCTTCTTCGTTCTGGATCTCCAGAGACAATGAGCGGCACATTCTCCAAATGAGGCGCCTCCACCTTCTCAACTGATGCATAAAATGACTGCATATCCACAAGCAGAATGGCTCGTTCATTCATTGTACTTCACCTCTTAGAACGTATGTTCTATATCTATTGTAAACAACATGAGGTGAAATTCATACTGGTAAATCATTCAAAAGCTGTCCATACAAAAAAGACGAAGTGGTGAACACTTCGTCTCGTCTGCTGCAACGATTGTTAGGCATGTGCCATGTTGTGGAATGTTTGGAGCGGTTCAGAACGCAGACGATAAGCCATCAGCTTTTTCTTTGGCTTATGTGTAAACTGCCGAACCACATCCACATGGTCATCATAATGGAACAGATAAAGGGTGACATCATGTTTCCCATGCTTTGTTTGCATAGTAAGCGGCGTTGGCCCTTCATTCGGATGAAGAAAACGTTCTTCATCACCTGGGTAAATATAATAGCGTTCAATAAAGATCGCATCATTAAAATGTTGAATGACTTCAGCTGCTCGCTGCTTATCAAGCGAACGACCTTGAAAAGTAATATTTGTTTGCTCACTTGTTACTTTAGCATGTACGGCATAGCGGCTAAAAAGGCGCTCAACAACACCAGAAGGCAAAGAGGTGACAAGCAGCTTTAAAAGACTAAACACAACAAGTGAAATAACAACCCAAACCAATCTCATCATCTCCAATAAACATTTGTTACATTTCCTATATGAACCATCTTAACATAACAAATGAATGAAACTTTCGCACAAAAAGTGGACTTTTTGAAATAAGTGTGAAGATTTAAAAGGAGATGGCGGCTGAAAGACGAAGAACCAACAAGTGAACATGAAAAAAGACGGGCATACTGTCTTTACAATCATTTGATCAGACAGGTAGACTATTGAAACAATCATATTTTTGAGAAAAAAACGATTCAAGCAAGGAAAGCCAAAATGGAAAAGGGGCGAGGCCATCATGATACGTCAAGTGAAACCATCAGATTTTTACGCAGTCACATCCGTCATTCAAAGCTGGTGGGGAGGCAGAGATTTGCGTGCAAAATTGCCAAAGCTCTTTTTTGAACATTTCCATCAAACAAGTTTTGTTGTCGTTGAAAAGGGAGAGCTGATCGGCTTTTTGGTTGGTTTTTTATCACAATCTCATTCGGATGAAGCCTATATTCACTTTGTTGGCGTCCACCCAGATCACCGTAAATTAAAGATAGGTAAAATCCTCTATCAAGCTTTTTATGAAGCGGCTGAAAAGGAAGGAAGAACAACAATTAAAGCTGTCACAGCTCCTATCAATAAAGTCTCCATTGCTTATCATACAAAACTCGGGTTTCAGATAGAAAAGGGAGATAAAACAGTAGATGGCATCTCAGTCTTTTCAGATTACGATGGCATTCATGAAGACCGTGTGTTATTTGTGAAGAAGCTGGAGGCAATGAAATGATTGTCAATTTAGATCACACAATAAGTGATGTAGCAAAGCAGATCTTACATATTCAACTAGCTGCATACCAACAAGAAGCTGAACAAATTGGCTATGCTGATCTTCCGCCATTAAAAGAGACCATTCAAGATGTCATGAAAGCAAAAGAGCAATTTATTGGTTTTCAGCAACATGATCTCTTATTAGGTGTAGTCTCTTATGAAGAGCTGAAAGATTGTTTGATCATTAGTCGATTGGCTGTGCATCCAAAAGCGCTAAAGCAGGGTATTGGAACAAGACTTATGTCCACAATCATAGAGAAGAATGTTCCGATAGAACTGACCACAGGGCAGGAAAACACCCCTGCAAAAAGGCTATATGAAAAATTAGGGTTTTTTGAAACAAATGTCATTCATGTGGAAAAAGAGCTCACCCTATCAAAAATGAAATGGACACCGCGACGCAAGGTTGAGGTTGTCGAATTCAAAAACGAATGGCATGAAGAATTCCGTCAAGAAAAGCAGCGACTCAAGCAAATCATTCAAAAGATCTGGATAGAAGGATATCATATTGGCAGCACGTCAGTTACAGGACTTGTTGCCAAACCAATTATAGATATATTAATAGAAGTAAGCGATATAGAAGAGATCGATAGAAAAAAAGAGAGATTTGAACACCTTGGATACGAAGCGCTTGGTGAAAATGGTATAAAAGGGAGACGTTTTTTTCAAAAGGGTGGCTTGAATCGTACGCATCATGTCCATGTGTATGAAAGAAATCATCCTGATGTGAAAAGACATTTATTGTTTCGAGATTACTTAAGACTCCACCCAGAACGAGCTGTAGCGTATGCGTCTGTCAAGGAACAATTAGCAAAGCAGTATCCGGAAGATATACAAAGCTATATGGCGGGAAAGAATGAAATCATAAAAGAAATAGAAAATGAGGCATATCGCTGGGATAAAGAAGGAAGAGAGGGAGCTCTTAAATAAGCTGCCCCTTCATCTCGTTAATTAGGAAACTGAACATTGCCTTTTACAATATAGGCCTGTGAAGCAGCAGTAGATGGAAGAGCGGGTAATTGATCCTTTACTATGACCCCGCGAATATCTGTGATTCGAACAGGAAGAGATGTAGACCCCATATGAAAGCCAAGGAAATGGTTGTAGTCGGTCTTTTCCATGTTCACCCATTGTCCATCTTTGTAATATTCCATTTTCATAACCGGATATTTATGATTGCGCACTTGAATCGCAGCCCACCACTCACTGCTACCTTCTTTTATTCTGTAAGCTACATTTCCGCTAATCGGTGCTTTTATAATTTTCCAACTAATCGGGATTTTCCCATCTTCCATATTGCCAATTTTGGCAAAGGCATTAGGAGAAAGATCAAGAGCTCCTTTTGCTCCTTCTGGATATTTATCGGTTACATACACAACGGTTTTTCCTTTTGGCCCCGTTACTTCAAGGTAAGCCCCTGCAAGTGCCGCATTTACCCCTTTATAGTTATAGTCATGGGGATTTAAAGCCGTAATTTTCATGTCAGATGGAATAGGGTCTAATAAAGCGGCGCCCCCTGAGTAACCAGATCCCGTATAAGTCGCATAGCTTTCTCGTACTTCATCAAGGATAGATGCCGCTTTCATGTTGGGCATAGTGAAACTCAACATCAATATCAGCGCCCCGATAAAGCAGAGAGATAATCTTTTTTTCACGATCTAAAACCTCCTGTTTCTTCTTTTAAAATTGATAGCGTCATCAGTATAATTCTAAAAAACAGGATGCAGAAAGAGCCAATAGATAGATATAATCATAGTGAGAAGAGGGTGTATTTCAAAGAGTATGACTTTCGGATTTAGTCGTGTGTCATGTTTTATGGTGTTTTATGTGTTACAATGTAAGCATCAATTTAAAAAGGATGTTCGCCATGTATATTCACATCACAGAACTGGCTAAAACGTATATAGAAAAACAGCAAACAGGAAACGAAACGAAGGAGTTACTGCTTCGCTACGATTCAGAAGGTTGTGGCTGTGCAGTGAGTGGCGTACCAATGCTTTGGTTAACAAGTGAAAGAACAGGTGAATGGGAACCACTTAAAAATAGCCAACATTTAAAACTATATATACACACAGCACAAAAGGTGTTTTTTGACGAGGAAATGACGATTGATTTTAATGAAAAAGCCAATACACTTATGTTGAAAAGTCCTCAACAAATACTCAGCCCGAGAATGGGTATACTTGTAAAGTAAGGTGGAAACGTAGTGGATCAAAAGCTGAAAGTGATACAAAATACGGCACAAAATAAAACGTGGGTGTCGTTTTTAAATAATAATCATCCATATAGCCTTTTGCACTGGTCAATCGGTGGAATGGATTCAGTAAAAAAGGACGTCTGGCTTCTCCAAGATGAAGTCACATTTGAAACGGAAGAATTTCCAACGCTTGAATTAGCAGTCAGTTGGATAAAAGAGAATATGGAACACGTAACAGATGTGTTATAAGCCCTTTGCTGAAGAGGGCTTTTTTTGTGCCATCATCATCTCATCAAACAGGAGAACTGTCTAATTTGAAAAATGAGATTTTTCAACGATAAAAAGTCATTTTTAACAAACATTTCAACAAAATGAGAAAAATAGAAAGAGAAAAATAGAGACTGTAAATGCCGAAAAATCGGCAATGAAAGCGGTTATTGCGGGATACCGAAAACTTTACGAAAAACGACATTTCATATTTCTTCCATTCGAGGAAATATGATAGAATACAACATGTATCGTACATGAGGAGGGAGGTGCTAAGGTGAATTGAAGCTCAAGCTGTCATCGCCTCAGGTTGGAATCAAAATAAACGAATGGTATAGGCAGATTTGCGGATTTCATGTCATGAAAGCAGAGAAGCTAAAGGCCGAGATCGAGCAGGAAATCCTTGAGATGGAGCAAGATCAGAACTTGCTGCTTTTTTACCAGCTGATGGATTTTCGACATAAGGTCATGCTTGAATATTTTGAACCGGCAAAAAAAGCCTCGAATGATGAGGAGATTAAGAAGCTTCTAGAAACAATTGAACATTCGCAGACCAAATTAACAGATATGCTTGAATACTATGTTCATTTTTTTACAGGAATGTTTGAATTTGAACAGAGAAACTATTTGAGCGCCATTGCTTATTACCGTTCCGCAGAAAAAAAGCTCAATCTCATATCAGATGATATAGAAAGAGCAGAATTTTATTTTAAATTAGCAGAAATATACTACCACATGAAACAAACCCACTTTTCGATGCACTATGCTTTGCAAGCGTTAGATACGTACTCTGCCTACAGAACGTACACGCTGAGAATCATCCACTGTGAATTTGTCATCGGTGCAAACTATGATGATTTGAAATGCTATGAACATGCATTGCCCTACTTTAAAAATGCTCTAAAGCGAGCACGCTCAATTGGAAACCCTCGAGTCATAGGTTCGGCCCTTTTCAACTTAGGTAACTGCTATTACCAAATGAACGATCTTGCTACAGCAAGTCGCTATCTCAAAGACTCTCTTGAAGTGTTTGAAAAGGAGAATTTAACCCATCTGAATCGCTCTCTAGACCCACTATTTATGCTGACCCAAATCCTGTTTAAACAAAAACAAATAGAAGAGTCGTTAACCCTCTATCAACAAGGTATTATGAAAGCCTGTGAATTAGAAGATGAAATTTACATCTGCAAGTTTCAGTTTTTAAAAGCATTATACGTTGATGCAGAAATAAAAATCATAGACGATACATTAGATTTGTTGGAGGACAAGCGTTTATACCCAGATATTGAGGAACTGGCACTTGATGCGGCTCATTATTATAATGAGCTTGGATTATTTGAAGTTTCTACCCGGTATTACGAAAGGAAAATTCAAGCCATATCAAAAATTCAAAATGGAGGTCATTTATATGAAAATGAGTTTGATAGTTCTTTTATTGGCAGCAACTGCAGGGTTATCGGTCATGAGTCAGCAGCAATCGGAAGAGAGCCATATGGAGCTGGCGGGCAGACACCATACAACAGTGGTGACTATCGTATAAGTTAGCAAAAAGAGGAGACGAACGGCTGTTCATTCTCCTCTTTCATTTTGATTGAATTGAAATGCTTCCAGAAATGCTTCGACCTCTTGTTCATAGACTTCCTTATTGTCACTATAAGACATCGCATGCGCACCATGTGGCGCAATAAATAGCCGTTTATCACCTTTTTTGCGTGCGTATAACTGCTCGCTTTGCTCACAAGGGATATAGTCATCATGGAGGCTATGAATAAAAAGGATAGGTTCTTTCACCTGATCGATGACATCAAGTGGAGAAACTTGCCGAATGCTGTATCCGTCCCGCCATTTCAACACTTGATCACTTAGTGGAAGAATCCACCGTCCTGAAAGACGAAAATCTGTTTTTAATCGATACAGAAGCTGATCCTCAAAGGAAGCAAAAGGACAATCAGCGATGTAAAAATTGGCGTTTGCATCCGGTTTTGCAGCATATAATAAAGTTGTGACTGCGCCCATCGATTCTCCGTGTATCCCAATGATTGCTTTTTCCCCAAGCCTTTTTCTCAGCCACTTGACGACTTGAGCCAAATCTTCTTTTTCATAATATCCATAGCTCGTTGTTTTTCCGCCGCTCATCCCATGTCTTCTATGATCATAAAGCAGCACATTCCATCCAAGCTTTTGGAATAATTTCATATACTTCACGGAATTGATCAAACTGACTGTAACCCCGTGACAAAGAACGATGGTACGTGTTGTATGAGGGATCGGTACAAAATAGCCATGAAGATCATAACCAAATGTTGAAGGAATACAAACTTTCTCTTTTTGCAGCTGTTGAAACTCCTCGTGATGATAGTGCCCTTCATCTGATTCTCGTTTGATGAGCTCTTCATCCGTTAATTTTCGTATATACATCATTTTATTGGTAAAAAAAATGCCGATTGCAGCGAGTGGAAATAATACCAAGGCGAGTATAGCGAGCCATTTCTTCTTCAAGCTGATTCTTCCTTTCCGAAGGGTTTCTATGAAGATCATACCACATGTTGGGAGTTTGGCGTGACTCTTGCTGAGCAAATAAAACGGATGATACACTAAAGCAAAAGGAGAGAGGCAAAGTGAAAAAGACCAATCAAGATCAAGCAAAGCTAAAGGACGGCATAAAGGATGATGTGAAACAGCAGCTCCTTCAAATGAAGCAGAATCTGGCCGCCGAGACAGAAAAAAGAGAAGAACAAAAACGACAAGACCTCCTTCGGCAACAGAAAGAAAAAGAAAAAAATAAAAGCTTCTCAGAGCTGCTAGATGAAAGTCATTTAGACTGGAGAAAGTATAAAAGTTAAAAAAGGGAGCTACGATGCTCCCTTTTTTATGTTATATCATTGAGATGAATACATACTACATGAGCCTGAGAGAAAACACGTCTGACTCCCTCGTATCACTTCATTTCAGAATCGCACAATAGGATTTTACGTTCAAACCAAAACAAAACGTATTTTATAAACGATAAATTAAAATGAGGAGTATTGATTTATTTAAATTCCTATTTATCCCAAAAATAGTAGTTAAGACCCTTTTAGGAAAGAGTCATTCCTCTTATAATTAAGGTGTATTACAAAATTTGGGAATGGAGATGATTCACATGAAATTGAGAAGAACAATGACTGGAGTTGCTTTATCTTTAGGCTTGCTTTTACCTATTTCTGGACAAGCTCTTGCTACAAATCATTCAACGGATGCAGATCTGCGTACGAAGGCTACTAAAATTGTAGATTGTTCCGAAACTCCTTTTAAAAAAGAAGCGAATAGATTATGTATGTACTCAGATAATGGTGTTTTTGCAAATAGTTTCAATAATTTCGGTACTACATTTTATTTTAAAGGCAAAGCTGGAAATTATGGATATTATGAAAGTAGCAGCAAAAGTTAATTAGTCAACGGGGGCTTTTAGCCCCTCAGTCTTAGAGGAAATCTTGATTAGCTAGCTGCTGTTGGATGAACGGGAAACAAAACGTAAGTGGCAAGTTGTTCTCCTATTTGCATGTAGAACATGAAAACGAACATCCATATATACATACGCTAAAAAGAGATCACATACATGTGATCTCTTTTTGCTTTCTATTGATTCAAACGATGCGCCTCATACACAGACTGTTTTGTGAAATATGACAAAGCTTTAACTTCTTGGTCGCTTAATGAACGTGCATTTGCCGCTGCCACATTTTCTTTTAACTGTTTCACCGAGCTTGCGCCAAAAACAACAGAGCTGACTGCAGAATGCTTGAGCAAGTATTGAATGGACAGCTCTGTCAGTGATAGGTCATAAGCGACTTTCTTTAACGAAGGAATGATTTGCTGGAGCTCTTCAAATGAATATTCAAGATACCCGTTCTTTTGAATCGCCGCACTTGCTTGCGAAAGGGGTTTTTCAGTTAATAATCCTTTTGCTAAAGGACCTCTTGCCACGACACTAATGCTTTGTTCTTCAAGAAGAGAGAACCATTCTTCTGGGCGACGATCGAGTAAACTATATTGCATCATCACACTCACGATATTTGATTTTTTGGCGTATTCTTTAATGACATTCGGACGGATCGACGATATGCCGTAATAGCGAATGACACCTTCTTCAACCAATTCTTCAAATGCCTCGATGGTTTCGTCAATTGGATCGTCAATTGTGCCGCCATGCAATTGATATAAATCAATATAATCTGTTTGAAGTCGTTTCAGACTTTGTTTCACTGCCTCTTTTATATATGCTTTTGAAGGATCCCAGTCCCAGCCAGGTTTGCCTTTTTCAAAGCGGTTTCCACCTTTTGTGGCCAAAATCAAATCTTGGCGTCTGTTTTTAATGGCTTCCCCGACAATTTCCTCATTTGTTCCAAAATCATATAAATCAGCTGTATCCAAATAGTTAATCCCAAGATCAATGGCTTCATCTAATAAAGAGAGCGCTTTTTCTTTTTCAGTCCCGAGGGACATACATCCTAGTGCCGCCTCACTAACCAAGAGATCAGAGGTGCCAATTCGTCTTTTTTTCAATTCAATCACACTCCTATCCTTTCACATTAAGTGAAACAATTCTGGAATTCAAGCTAGGTGATTTCAAATGGCGCATTGAAGCGGGCATCCGCATTTTGGATCCTCCTAAAACATCTATGTTAAAATGAATGAAGTAAAAAGTGAAAGTAGAACGAGGAGCTGACAAAATTGAAGGACTTTGAAGAAAAAACATTATCGTCAAAAACATTATATAACGGAAAAATCATTGACTTGGTTCTTGAAGATGTAGCATTGCCGAACGGAAAACCAGGCAAACGCGAAATCATTAAACATCCAGGTGCAGTAGCAGTCATTGCACGTACAGACGAGAATAAAATCATTTTGGTCAAGCAATACCGTAAAGCACTGGAGAGATCCATCGTTGAAATTCCGGCTGGAAAATTAGAAAAAGGAGAAGAGCCGGCACATACAGCACTGAGAGAATTAGAAGAAGAAACAGGTTATACAACTCAGGCGCTCCAAAAGCTGACAGCCTTTTATACATCACCAGGGTTTGCGGATGAAATTGTTCATATCTACCTTGCCGATCAGCTGGTCCCGCTTGAAGAAAAACGCGAGTTGGATGAGGATGAATTTGTTGAAGTGATGGAAGTTTCACTAGAAGAAGCGCTGCAACTCATTGAGAAACAACATATTTATGATGCGAAAACAGCCTATGCCATTCAATACTTACAATTGCAAGAGGTACTTAAGTCTACAAAATGAGGGAATTCTTTGCAGATATCCATATTCATATTGGTCGAACAAGAACAGGCAGGGCTGTCAAAATTACAGGTGCAAGGTCACTGACCATTGACCAAATTCTCATTGAAGCGTCTCAAAGTAAAGGGATGGGGATGATTGGTGTGATTGATGCACAATCTCCTGAAGTCCTAGAAGAATTGATAGAAGGTGTAGAGGAAGGCATATACACGGAACTAAGCGATGGCGGGTTATCATTTGGAAAGACCGTTTTGCTTTTAGGCAGTGAGCTAGAAATCAATGATGACCAATCAAAAGGTCCGATTCATGTGCTTGCCTTTATGCCCACGCTTCGTAAAATGTCTGAGTTTTCCGCATGGCTTTCTCTTCATATGAAAAATGTGCATTTGAGTTCACAGCGGTTATATGTGGATGGGAGAACGCTTCAGCATAAGGTGAAGGAACTAGGGGGATTATTTATTCCTGCCCATATTTTTACGCCGCATAAAAGTTTATACGGCAAAGGGGTCAATACGTCTTTAACCGAAGTATTCGATCCAGAACTCATCGATGCTGTTGAGCTTGGCCTTAGCTGTGATACGTCTATGGCCTCCCAGCTAAGTGAGCTAAACCGTTATCCTTTTTTAACAAATTCAGATGCCCATTCTTTAGGGAAAATTGCGCGGGAATATACGAAGATCCGAATGGATCATGCCTCCTTTGCTGAATTTGAGCTAGCGCTTCAAGGAAAAGATGGCAGAAATATCACTGGAAATTATGGGCTCGCTCCGCGGCTCGGAAAGTATTATCATACGACCTGTGAGAAATGCGGGGTAAGACCTGACAGTCAGGATCAAGAAAAGTGCCAAGCATGCGGCCATACCCGAATGACAAAAGGGGTGAGTGAGCGGTTAAAGGAGCTTGCTGACCAAGAAAGTGACAAAGGAATAAGGCCTCCTTATGTTCACCAGCTTCCCCTTCATTTTATTCCGGGTGTTGGAGCCAAAACGTTAGAAAAGTTAAAAGCTGTCTTTCATACAGAGATGAATATTCTTCATCAAGCAACAGAACAAGAATTAAAAGCGGTCCTGCCTGAGAAAACAGCCGATTACATCATCAAAGCAAGAAGAGGTGAAGTTGGACTGATCGCTGGCGGAGGCGGAGTCTACGGTAAGGTGGATATCAATCATGAATCAACTTAAATGGACATGTCACACATTTGAACAACTGTCTAAAGAGGACCTTTACCTGATTTTAATGGAAAGAGTGAATGTGTTTGTTGTAGAACAAACATGTCCTTATCCTGAAATTGATCATCGTGATCAAGAGGCGCTGCATGTAATCGCCAAAGAGAACGGCACGATTGTCGCTTATTGCCGCATTTTCCAAAGCGGGATCATGTACAAAGAGGCGTCCATTGGTCGTGTCCTTGTGACGAAGGCCGGCCGGAAAAAAGGTTACGGGAAGATCCTGCTCGATCAGGCGATAAAAAAGCTCAGTGAATTAGGCGAAACAAAGATTAAAATCCAAGCACAGGCTTATTTGGAATCGTTCTACGAATCGTTTGGCTTCGTAGCTGTCTCAGATTGTTATGATGAGGATGGAATTCCGCATCTTGATATGGTGAGAAAAGAAAGATAGGCGTGTATACATCTATCTCAGCGTGTAGACAAACCCTCGCATTCTTTGTCAGTCCTGCGCTCCGGTGCTCACGAATGTCAAATTCGCTCTGCGCCAGTGCTCGTCCTTCCTAGACTGCAAAGGTTTTCTATCACGCTGAAAAGAAGACAAAAGGCTAAAATCAAGTACATTTTAGCCTTTTGTCAACAATTTGAGATAGGCGTGTATACGTCTATCTTTTTTAGATGCTTTCATGTATCATAACGACAACGAAAGGGGTTTTGCGAAATGGGAAAAAGCAAAGCAAAGAAAAAGAGAGAACACCTTCAAAGGCAGCACAGCCGAAATCCAGAACAATCGAGAGGAAATATGCCGCATTTTAGTACACACGAAAGAAAGACAAAAACAAAACAAGAAGCCTTGCAGCATATGATGAAAAAACATAAAGGCAGGAATGCTTATGATCGCTATGAACAGGATCATAAGCATTTTTATTTTGCTTTTTTGTGACAAGTAGATCAAATAATTGGAAAAATTTTAAAAAATAGGACAAACGGTCGTTTCTTTTTGTCTAAAAATGTAGTTAAATGACAAAAAGAAATGAAAGGGAGAGTGGGTATCGTGAAGGTCAAATCATTTGGAGCAGGGCTTTGTATGGCAAGTATGCTACTGGCATCGATGACATTCGGCGCATCAGATGTATCTGCAAAGGATCAAGCAAAAAAAGAGTATATGATTGGTTTTTCTTCTTCCGTTCAAGATAAAACACAAAAACAGCTTGTTGAAAAAGCTGGCGGTCATGTGAAAGAATCAATAGAGAAAATAGATATGATGAAAGTTTCGTTGAACGAAGCATCAAAAGAAAAACTACATCAAGCAAAAGAAGTTACTTTTATTGAGGAAGACCAAAAAGCAAAAACAAGCGGTCAAAGCGTTCCTTATGGCATCAAAAGCATCAAAGCACAAAAGGTACATAAACGAGGATATGCCGGACAGAATGTCAAAGTAGCTGTTCTTGACAGTGGAATCGACGGCAAGCATGAAGATTTACATGTAACTGGTGGTGTCAGCTTTGTTCCAACAGAGTCCGATCCGCTCGTTGACCCGCATGAACACGGAACTCACGTTGCAGGCACGATCGCAGCATTAGATAATAAAGTAGGCGTCGTTGGTGTGGCACCAAAAGCTTCGATCTATGCGGTGAAAGTGGCAGATGAAAATGGTGACGGCTACTATAGCTGGATCATTAAAGGCATTGAATGGGCGATTGAGAATGAGATGGATGTTATCAATATTAGTATGGGGGGAGCAAGTGAATCGGAGGCGCTGAAAGAAGCGGTAGATCGAGCTTATGACAACGGGATTCTCATTGTCGCATCTGCAGGAAATGCTGGGAGCTACGGGTCACTTAATACGATAGATTACCCGGCCAAATACAGCTCTGTCATGGCAGTCGCATCTGTGGATCAACGAAAGCAAAGAGCCTTTGATTCCTCTGTTGGGGAAGAAGTGGAAGTATCAGCACCAGGTGTTTCAACATTAAGTACCATTCCTCATAACGAATATGGATATAAGAGTGGAACGTCTATGGCATCACCTCATGTAGCTGGTGCTGCGGCAGTCATTCTATCAAAACATCCGAATCTGACAAATGATGAATTGCGTGAAAGGCTGACAAAAACGGCAACAAAACTTGGCGAACCTTTTTATTATGGCGCTGGGCTTGTGAACGTACAAAAAGCTGCACGATAAAGGAAACGAGAGAGCGGTGTACAGCTGCTTTCTCGTTTTTCTTTTTATAAAACTGTCATGTTTCGTCTGCTCTCTCATAGAATCTAGTAACCTTTACTATTTGGGAGGAAGGCGCATGCGGAAAAAGTCTTGGAAAGAACATCTTCTTCAGCACGTGAAAGATCATTTATCGATTTATTTGTTTGTTTCTGTACTATTTTTAATGGGCGTCATTTTTGGAGCCATTATCGTCAATAGTATGACAATGAGTCAGAAAGAGGATTTATTCTACTATTTAAATCAATTTTTTGGTCAACTGACGAATGAGAAAGCAGCAGAATCAAAAGAAATGTTTTTGCAAAGCTTTTTGCATCATATGAAATATTTGGGCCTCATGTGGATACTCGGAATTTCCATCATTGGCCTGCCGCTTATTTTTCTTATGATCTTTCTAAAAGGGATTGTAGTTGGGTTTACTGTCGGTTTTTTAGTCAATCAAATGGGGCTTAGCGGTTTTTTTCTTTCTTTTGTCTCGGTGCTTCCTCAAAATATCTTGCTCATTCCTGCGTATTTAGTGATCGGAACTTGTGCGATTGCGTTCTCCATTCGTTTAATTGGTCAGCTTTTTATGAAAAAAACCATCAGTCAAGCGCCAATCCATTGGTTTGGCCGGTATGCTTCTGTTCTACTGATGATTTTAACCCTCGCTGCTCTTTCGTCCTTCTTTGAATCATACTTATCATTCATGCTGATGAAAAAGCTGGCAGGTGTTCTGTTTTGATGATTTTATAATCGTTATTAAATAATAATCAATTTATTTATCAATTTAAAATGATTATAGTTGGCTCTCTGCACATCATTTGATATAATGATCAAGTAATGTGGCGTAGGAGGGAAAGTCAATGGAAAATCGGATTGATCGAATTAAGAAACAGCTTCATTCTTCCAGCTATAAGCTCACGCCACAGCGTGAAGCAACAGTAAGAGTACTGCTTGAGAATGAAGAAGACCATTTAAGTGCAGAAGATGTATACCTCCTCGTAAAAGAGAAGTCTCCTGAAATTGGTCTTGCTACTGTTTATCGGACGTTAGAATTGCTTACTGAACTGAAAGTTGTTGATAAAATTAACTTTGGAGACGGCGTTTCGCGATATGATCTTCGCAAAGAAGGAGCCGCTCACTTCCATCACCATCTTGTCTGTATGGAATGCGGAACAGTCGATGAGATAGAAGATGATTTATTAGAAGATGTTGAAGAAATTATTGAACGCGATTGGAAATTTAAAATTAAGGATCATAGATTGACATTCCATGGTATTTGCCACCGGTGTCATGATGATGAATCCGGCAAATAATCCGAATTGGAACCTTTTCATTCAAAATGAAAAGGTTTTTTGCATGTTCGCTGTATATTCCTTGTCCCACCTGGCATATGCTGAAGTAATGAGAACACGAGAAAGGACATGAAGAACATGCGAAAATGGCTCAAAACAACAGGTGAAGTAATGAAAGTATTTATCTTGTTCACTGGTTTTACCGTCCTGTTCTATTATGCTATGATATGGATAAATTCAGAATATGAAAGCTATCATCGTTATGATAAACCAGAAGGTGCAGCGATAAAAGTGATGGAAATGGATCAGCCGAAACAAGACAGGTGGCAGGATCGATTGATTTATTTTTATCAAAACGGGGAGTAGAAACCATTGAAGGATCAATTATCCGACTTTATTCATTTTATGACAGTAGAGAGAGGACTCTCTGAAAATACCATTGTCTCTTATAAAAGAGATTTACAGAACTATTTGTCTTTTTTAATGACGCATGAACAATTGACAGATGTAAAAGACGTCACACGCCTTCATATTATTCATTATTTAAAACAGTTAAAAGACGAGGGGAAATCGAGTAAAACGTCCGTCCGTCATCTATCATCGATACGCTCCTTTCATCAATTCTTGCTCCGTGAAAAAGTGACAACAGATGACCCGTCATGGAACATTGAATCACAAAAAACAGAGCGGAAATTACCGAAAGTTCTATCATTAGATGAGGTAGAAAAGCTGCTCGATACACCTAAGCAGCAAACACCATTTGACTACCGTGACAAAGCCATGCTCGAACTTTTATATGCAACAGGTATTCGCGTAAGTGAAATGCTTGATCTGACTCTTGCAGATGTGCATCTGACCATGGGGTTTATCCGCTGTTTTGGAAAAGGAAGAAAAGAGCGAATCGTGCCTATTGGTGAAGCTGCTGCAAGTGCGATTGAAGTGTATATAGAAAAAGGCAGAAACAAGCTGCTCAAAAAACAGCCGGCCGATGCCTTGTTTCTGAATCATCACGGAAAAAAAATGTCGCGGCAGGGCTTTTGGAAGAACTTAAAGAAACGAGCCATAGAAGCAGGTATTCAAAAAGAATTGACGCCTCATACGCTCAGACATTCATTTGCGACACATTTGCTTGAAAACGGTGCGGATCTTAGAGCCGTACAGGAAATGCTCGGACATGCCGATATTTCTACTACACAAATTTACACACATGTCACAAAAACAAGATTAAAAGACGTGTATCACAAATTCCATCCAAGGGCATAAGTAAAGCATGGCACGGTGAACGTGTATCATGCTTTTTTATGTTTGGACCGTTTATGGTTGTCAATTGACTTGAAAACGGTTTATACTTGAGATGTCTGACCTCTCCAGTTGTGAAAGGTGAAAGGACAAGAATATTGAAGGAGGCGCTTTTTTATGCCTGATTATCAGTATAAACGTATTTTCCTCATTGTGATGGATTCAGTAGGAATCGGGGAAGCACCTGATGCTGCTGATTTTAATGATGTAGGTGCAGATACACTTGGACATATTGCTGAAAAAATGAACGGGCTTCATATGCCGAATATGGCGAAGCTTGGGCTAAGTCATATTAAAGAAATTAAAGGAATTCCAGCGGACGAAAAACCGCTTGCGTATTATGGGAAAATGCAAGAAGCATCCAACGGGAAAGACACAATGACAGGGCATTGGGAAATCATGGGTCTTTACATCGACACACCATTTAAAGTCTTTCCAGACGGCTTTCCAGATGAACTGTTAAATGAATTAAAAGAAAAAACAGGGCGCGGCATCATTGGAAATAAACCAGCGTCTGGTACAGAAATTCTGGATGAGCTTGGCGAAGAGCATATGAAAACAGGCGATTTAATCGTTTATACTTCAGCAGATTCTGTGCTGCAAATTGCTGCACACGAAGAAGTTGTGCCATTAGACGAACTTTACCGCATTTGCGAAATCGCACGTGAACTGACTTTAGATGAAAAATATATGGTAGGGCGCATCATCGCTCGTCCATTTGTCGGGGAGCCGGGGGCATTTGTTAGAACACCAAATCGTCATGACTATGCATTAAAACCATTCGACCGTACCGTCATGAATGAATTGAAAGATGATGGACTTGATGTCATTGCGATCGGAAAAATCTCTGATATTTATGATGGTGAAGGAATCACCTCTTCACTCAGAACGAAATCCAACATGGATGGAATGGACAAGCTAGTGGAGACGCTGAAAACAGACTTTACTGGGCTGAGCTTCTTAAACCTTGTCGATTTTGATGCGCTTTTCGGACATAGAAGAGATCCAGAAGGCTACGGTAAGGCACTAGAGGAATTTGACGCACGTCTACCTGAAGTGTTTGATCTATTAAAAGAGGATGATCTGCTTGTGATCACAGCAGATCACGGAAATGACCCGGTTCATCACGGAACAGATCATACAAGAGAATACGTTCCGCTTATTGCTTACAGCAAAAAGCATCAAGAAGCGAATGAGCTGCCAACAGCGAAAACATTTGCTGATCTTGGGGCAACGGTAGCAGATAATTTTAAATCAACGCTGCCAAAATACGGAACAAGCTTTTTATCTAAACTCAAATAGGGGGAAATCACGTGGGAGCACAGTTTTCAGAAGCGGCGGCATATATTAAACAAGCATCGACATATGTACCAACAGTTGGATTGATTTTAGGTTCAGGTCTTGGCATTTTAGCCGATGAGATTGAAAATCCAATCAAATTGAAATATGAAGATATTCCTGGATTCCCTGTTTCAACAGTAGAAGGGCATGCAGGCCAGCTCGTCATTGGAACGCTGAAAGGCACGGTCGTTTGTGCCATGCAAGGACGTTTCCATTACTATGAAGGGTATGATATGAAGCAGGTGACATTTCCTGTCCGTGTGATGAAAGAAATCGGCATTGAGACATGTATTGTGACAAATGCAGCGGGCGGTGTGAATACGTCCTTCCATCCTGGCGATCTTATGTTGATTACAGATCATATCAATATGATGGGAACCAATCCGTTAATTGGACCAAACGACAGTCAAGGGGTTCGTTTCCCTGATATGTCTGCACCGTATGATAAAGATTTGTTGGCACTTGCAGAGAAAACGGCTAAACATTTAGGCATATCTGTGCAGCAAGGGGTTTATGCAGGAATGACAGGCCCTTCATATGAAACACCGGCAGAGGTTCGTTTCCTCAGAACGCTTGGCGCTGATGCAGTCGGTATGTCGACTGTGCCAGAAGTGATTGTGGCACGTCATGCAGGCATAAAAGTACTTGGTATTTCATGCATCTCTAATGCGGCTTCAGGTATATTAGATCAGCCGCTTTCTCATGATGAAGTGATCGAAGTGACGGAAAAAGTGAAAGCAAGTTTCCTTGATTTAGTGAAAGATGTTGTCAAACAACTCTCATAGCTAGTGTGAAAAAGCCTTCTGTTCATGAAACAGAGGGCTTTTTTTTATGGCAATCAAACGATCTCTGAATAAAACAGCCTTTATGAGGAAAAAATAGAAAGGATTACGATAATGGAGGTCTGCCACTTGAAACGTCATATATGTGCATTGTTTATTTTAATGATCCTTATCTCAATGGTTTCACCATCAGCGATGGCAAAAGAAAAGATTGAAAAGCCAGGAGAAAAACAAACATCAGAATTGGCGCATGAAGCCAAATCAGCGATTTTAATGGAACGTGACACGGGAAAAGTGCTTTACAACAAAAACAGTGATGAAAAGCTTGCCCCTGCAAGTATGACCAAAATCATGACGATGCTTCTCATCATGGAAGCGATGGATCAAGGGAAATTAAAAATGACTGATAAAGTAAGAACGAGCGATCATGCAGCATCTATGGGAGGCTCACAAATTTTCCTTGAACCGGGAGAAGAAATGACGGTTAAAGACATGCTAAAAGGCATTGCGATTGCGTCAGGAAACGATGCTTCAGTTGCCATGGCAGAACATATTGCTGGATCTGAAGAACAGTTTGTTGAGCAAATGAACAAAAAGGCGAAAGAGCTTGGGCTCACCTCAACGGTCTTTCAAAATCCAACAGGACTTCCTGAAAAAGATCATTACAGCACGGCTCATGATATGGCAAAAATGGCGAAAGAGCTGTTGAAATATGAAGAGATCACCAAGTTCACAGGTGTATACGAAGATTATCTTCGTCAGAACACGGATAAAAAATTCTGGCTTGTGAATACAAACCGTCTCATTAAATTTTATCCAGGTGTGGATGGGGTGAAAACAGGGTTTACAGGCGAGGCGAAATACTGTCTAACTGCATCCGCTAAAAAAGGGAACATGCGCGTGATTGCTGTTGTATTCGGCGCAAGTACACCAAAAGACAGAAATGCCCAAGTCGTCAAAATGATGGATTACGCCTTTAATCAATATACAACGCATCCTCTGTACAAGCGAGGTCAAGACGTAGCAGAGATCAAAGTGAGCAAAGGGAAAAAGAAAAAAATTCAGCTTGTCACGTCTGAACCGATTTCTCTGCTAACGAAAAAAGGCGAAAATGTCGATCAGATCAAAAAAGAAATTAAATTAACTCAAGATGTCACAGCCCCATTTTCAAAAGGAACGAAACTTGGCACCATCATCTTGAAAAAAGATGGAAAAGTGCTTCATGAAAGTCCTGTTGAAGCGAAAGAAGATATGGAAAAAGCCGGTGTTTGGACGTTCTTCAAACGGGCTATGGCCGAATTTGTTAAATGGAAGTAAAAGGTGAAAGACTGCTGCAACTGGCAGTCTTTTTTGCTATGAACGAAAAGAACATCTAAATGTGACGAATGATCACTAGTTTTGTCATGGTGAAGGATTTGCATGTGAAGAAAGAGAAACATTCTTTATCCGAAAATAGAGCAAGGAGGAAGAAAAGATGAGCCTTGGTATTGATTTTCAAATAAAAGAGAGCGTACTTTGCATTCGGTTGACAGGGGAGCTTGATCATCACTCCGCAGAGACATTGAGACAAAAGGTGACGAATTATTTGGAAACAGAGGACATTCGCCACATCGTGCTGAATTTAGCTGATTTATCGTTTATGGACAGCTCTGGGCTCGGAGTGATTTTAGGAAGATACAAAGAAATTAAACAGCTTGGCGGTGAAATGGTCGTCTGTGCGATCTCGCCAGCGGTGAACCGTTTATTTGATATGTCCGGCTTGTTTAAAATTATTCGTATGGAGCCTTCAGAGCAAACTGCGCTGCAAACATTGGGGGTGGCATCATGACAAATGAAATGAATCTGACTTTTTCTGCTTTAAGTCAAAACGAATCCTTTGCGAGAGTAACGGTGGCAGCATTCATTGCTCAGCTTGATCCAACATTAGATGAGCTAACAGAAATCAAAACCGTTGTATCAGAGGCGGTCACGAACTCGATCATTCACGGGTATGACGGGAATCCAGACGGCAAGGTGCACATTAGCGTCACGCTGGATGACCATATTGTGTATCTGACGATTCGAGACGAAGGTATGGGCATTTCAGATCTTGAGGAAGCAAGGCAGCCGCTTTTTACGACGAAACCAGACTTAGAGCGCTCCGGGATGGGTTTTACGATCATGGAGAACTTTATGGATGATGTCATGGTGGACTCATCTCCAGAAATGGGCACAACAATCCGCTTAACAAAGCATCTATCAAAAAGCAAAGCGCTTTGTAATTAAGGAGCTGCTCATATGGATGTGGAGGTAAAAAAGCAAGCAAAAAAAGCACAGCTGTCTAATGATGAAGTGAAACAGCTCATCAAAAAAAGCCAAGACGGAGATCAACAAGCAAGAGACCTCCTCGTAGAAAAAAACATGCGTCTTGTTTGGTCCGTTGTTCAGCGCTTTTTAAATAGAGGATATGAACCAGATGATCTGTTCCAAATAGGCTGTATTGGCCTGCTGAAATCTGTTGATAAATTTGATTTGTCTTATGATGTGAAGTTTTCGACGTATGCCGTTCCAATGATCATTGGTGAAATTCAGCGTTTCATTCGTGATGATGGAACCGTCAAAGTCAGCAGGTCTTTAAAGGAAATTGGAAATAAAATCAGGCGGGCAAGGGACGAATTGTCTAAATCTCATGGCAGAATGCCGACTGTTCAGGAAATCGCTGAATATCTGGACATCACACCTGAGGATGTCGTCCTTGCTCAAGAAGCGGTCCGCTCACCATCATCTATTCATGAAACCGTGTATGAAAATGACGGCGATCCGATTACGTTGCTCGATCAAATTGCCGATCATTCCGAAGAAAGATGGTTTGATAAAATTGCGCTAAAAGAGGCGATTAAAGAATTAGAAGAGCGTGAGAAACTGATTGTCTATTTAAGGTATTATAAAGACCAAACACAATCAGAAGTAGCAGAAAGACTCGGGATTTCCCAAGTGCAAGTCTCACGGCTTGAAAAGAAGATTTTAAAACAAATCCAAATGCAAATGGATCAAAAAGACAGCTAGCCAATTCGGCTGGCTTTTTTTGTGTGGTAATTACCGGTAAATCAAGTTCTTTCAGTATGAGAACCATTTTTCACCACATACTATTTTTAACCCATCGTATAGGAAGTGACTTGGATGGACGGACAAATCTTTATTCGGCTGCGCCATCGGATTAAGACTGGTAATGATCAGCTTATTTATTTAGAGGATATCGCCCAAATCACTGGAGATGACAGTGCTGTGCAAAAGCTGAACAAAATGCCGATATACCATGTCAGCAAAAAGGATCGTCACATCGTTGTGTTAGATATCATGCATGTGGTCAAAACGATCAAAAAAACATGGCCTGACATCGACATTCAAACGGTCGGAGGCTCAGAAGCCATTGTTGAAATAGACACAGGCAAACGCCAGCTGTCCCCCGTATTATTCGTGTTTGTATGGCTTCTCTTATTTGTCGGAGCGGCCCTTGCCATCATGAATTTCCATGAGGATGTTAGTATGCGACTTGTTCATATCCGCCTTTACGAGATGATTACTGGAAACACGGTTGAGCATCCGTATTTATTACAAATTCCATATAGCTTTGGACTCGGTTTTGGCATGATTTTATTTTTCAATCATGTGTTTAAAAAGCGTTTAAACGAAGAGCCAAGCCCGCTTGAAGTGGAAATGTTTAAATATCAGCTCGATCTTGATCATTATGTCGCACTCAATGAAAACAAAGAAACATTGAAAGATATCCATGATCGGTAAATGGCTTTTTGTAGTGCTTGTTGGGCTCGGCGGCGGTTTAACGGTAGGGGCAGGATTTGTGGCGTTTCTCACAGTGCTTGGTATTATCCCTCGATTAATGCAATTAACGAAAACGCAGCGTTTTATTCAAGGATATGAGGCTGCCGTGATAAGTGGAGCGGTCGTTGGCGGCTGGGCTACTTTAAGTCAAGTCCATTTGCATTTATCCAAATGGCTGGCGCTACCGATCGGTCTTTTATCTGGCATTTTTGTCGGCATGCTTGCTGCCGCACTCACTGAAGTGTTAAATGTACTTCCTATCTTAACGAAAAGAATTGGAATGGACGGGAAAATTGTGCTGCTGCTCATGGCCATCGTCTTAGGAAAGGTGTTTGGCTCGCTATTTCATTGGCTTATTTATATTTAAAAATGTGGAGGGAACAACACGTGTCAAGTTTAAAAGAGAACTATCCATCTAAAGTGAAAACGTATCAGCCGAAACCTCCTTATGTACTGAACTGCATCAAGGCTTTTCTTGTCGGCGGTTTGATTTGTGCGATAGGCGAGGGATTGCAAAATTTCTATATTACTTTTTTTGATTTTAATGAGAAGACAGCAGGGAATCCAACGGTGGCGACCCTTATTTTAATTTCTGCTATTTTAACTGGTATTGGTATTTACGATAAAATCGGCCAGTTTGCTGGAGCGGGATCAGCTGTCCCGGTGACAGGATTTGCAAATAGCATGACAAGTGCGGCTCTTGAGCATAAAAGTGAAGGGCTTGTGTTAGGTGTAGCGACCAACATGTTTAAACTGGCTGGGAACGTCATTGTGTTTGGTGTCGTCTCGGCATATGTCGTAGGGATTATTCGATACGTCTTGGAAAAGATGTTTTCGTAGGAGGAATAAAACGTGAAACTAACAGGTAAGCAATCTTGGGTATTTGAACACAAGCTTTATGTGAATGCGGAAGGAACAGCTGCAGGACCGAAAGAAAAAGAAGGCCCAATCGGTCATCTCATTGATAAAACCTATGATGAAATGCACTGTTATCAAAAGAACTGGGAAATGGCTGAAAGGCAGCTCATGGATGATGCCATATCAATGGCCTTATCAAAAGCGAATTTGCAAAAAAGTGATATTGACCTTCTGCTGGCAGGAGATTTACTGAACCAAAACGTGACTGCCAACTATGTGGCAAGAGAACTCAAAATCCCGTTTCTTTGTTTATTTGGTGCCTGCTCCACATCGATGGAATCAGTCGCCATTGCCTCAGCGTTAATAGATGGTGGCTTTGCCAATAGAGCACTTGCTGCGACAAGCAGTCACAATGCGACGGCAGAGCGGCAATTTCGTAATCCAACAGAATATGGCGGGCAAAAACCCGATACAGCCACAAGTACAGTGACAGGGAGCGGTGCTGTCGTCATCAGCCAAGAACCTTCCCAAATTCAAATTACAAGTGCCACCGTCGGACGCGTGATGGATCTTGGGATTACAGATCCATTCGATATGGGATCAGCTATGGCACCTGCAGCGGCAGACACAATCAAACAACATTTAGAAGACTTAGGAAGAACAGTAGATGATTATGATCTCATCCTAACAGGAGATCTATCTGGAATTGGATCGCCTATTTTAAAGGATCTTCTGAAAGAAGATGGCATTCAGCTTGGACGGAAGCATGATGATTGCGGATTAATCATATACACACCTGATCAAAATGTATTCGCTGGAGGCAGCGGCTGTGCCTGCTCAGCTGTCGTGACATTCAGTCACATCTTTCAAGAAATGAAAGCAGGGAATTTACAAAGAGTATTAGTTGTAGCAACCGGGGCGCTTCTCAGCCCAATGATGGTTCAGCAAAAAGAGACCATTCCAACCATTGCGCACGGAGTTGTATTTGAGCGTGCAGGAGGAGAAAGCTAATGGATTATTTGATTGCTTTTGTTGCAGGCGGACTGATTTGCGTGATCGGCCAGCTTTTACTTGATGTACTGAAACTCACACCGGCACATGTCATGACGACCTTTGTTGTGGCGGGGACGATTTTAGACGGGTTTGGTATTTATGATAAATTTATTGAATTTGCAGGAGCGGGTGCTACCGTCCCTATCGTAAGCTTTGGTCATAGCTTGCTTCATGGGGCGATGCATCAGGCTGATGTCCACGGATTTATTGGAATCGGAATTGGGATTTTTGAGTTAACCTCTGCTGGAATATCAGCTGCAATTTTATTTTCATTTATCATTGCACTTATCTTTAAACCGAAAGGATAACCTAATATGGGGCAAAGACGCAAAGTCATTTTAGTGACAGATGGAGATATATATGCTGCCAAAACGATTGAGCTTGTCGCAAAGAAAGTCGGCGGAAGATGTATTTCCAGCTCAAAAGGGAATCCGAGCAAACGAACAGGACCAGAACTGGTCCAGATGATTTTAAAAACGCCGTATGACCCAGTGTTTGTCATGTTTGATGATTCTGGCCTAACAGGTGAAGGAACAGGGGAGACGGCGATGAAGCACGTAGCACGTCACCCTGAAATTGAAGTGATTGGCGCCATTGCGGTGGCATCTAAAACCCATCAAGCGGAATGGACAAAGGTACATGTCTCCATTGACCGGGAAGGTGAACTGACAGAATACGGCGTTGACAAACATGGACTTCCAGAAATGGAACCACACAAAATGAGTGGAGATACAGTGTATTGTCTCGATTCACTACAGCTTCCGATTGTTGTCGGCATTGGAGATATTGGCAAGATGGGACGGAAAGATGATCTAAGCAAAGGGTCCCCCATCACAATGAAGGCAGTCGAATTAATTTTAGAAAGGAGCGGTTTCCATGAAGAAAGACAAGGTACACGTGTACCGAGATCCGAAGAAAAATGAAGATTTTTTCAAAGACAATGTCGGGATGGGTCTCAGCTTTGACCTTGGCGTTCGGAAAATTTATGTCCATGATCAGGAAATCCAGCTTTACTATGTAAATGGATTATGTGATACACAATATGTGATCTATTTATTAAAAGAACTGATTGAAATCAATGACAACGAACCTGAATCAGATGATCTTGCACGTGTGGTAGAAAACCGTCTTGTCAATCAGCAAGTCTCAAAAGTTGAAACACTTGATGAAGCAGTGGATCAAGTGTTGTCTGGACTTGTGGCAGTCGTTGTCGAAGGTGAAAATTACGCATTTATTATTGACGTCAGGAGCTACCCTGGCAGAATGCCGGAGGAACCGGATACAGAAAAGGTTGTCAGAGGTGCAAGAGACGGCTTTGTTGAAAACATCATTGTGAACACAGCACTCATTCGCAGAAGAGTGCGGGATGAAAAACTGCGATACAAAATGCTTAAAGTAGGCGAGCGTTCTAAAGCAGACGTCTGTGTTTGTTATATTGAAGACATAGCTGACCCTGATCTTGTTGATATTATCGAAAAAGAAGTGTCTGGGATTAAAGTTGACGGACTGACGATGTCTGATAAAACAATAGAAGAATTTATCATTAAGCAAGGATATAATCCCTTCCCGCTTGTGCGATACACCGAGCGCCCAGATGTAGCCGCTAACCATATATTAGAAGGGCATGTCATCATCATTACGGATACATCCCCTAGTGTCATCATTACACCAACCACTATTTTTCATCACGTTCAACATGCTGAAGAATACCGCCAGGCGCCAGCGGTTGGGACTTTTTTAAGATGGGTGCGTTTTTTAGGCATCTTATGTTCTACTTTTCTTTTGCCGATCTGGTTTCTTTTTATTCTAGAACCGAATCTTCTGCCAGACAATCTAAGCTATATTGGATTTAACAAACCTTCTCATATCCCTGTCATTCTCCAAGTATTCCTTGCTGATTTTGGGGTGGAATTTTTACGAATGGCGGCGATTCATACGCCGACCGCCTTGTCGACTGCCATGGGTTTGATTGCAGCCGTTTTAATTGGACAAATTGCAATTGATGTCGGTTTATTTACACCAGAGGTCATATTATACGTCTCGCTAGCAGCCATCGGCACATTCACCACTCCAAGTTATGAACTGAGTGTCGCTAATAAAATCATCCGACTGATCATATTAGCACTAGTAGCGATCTTTAAGCTGAATGGACTGATCATCGGTTTTACGCTGTTACTTATTTATTTAACATCCATTCGTTCCTTACAGACGCCTTATATGTGGCCGTTTATTCCTTTTAATGGAAAGGCTTTGTGGCAAGTGCTCATTCGGACGTCTGTTCCTGGCTCAAAAGTAAGGCCGAGCATCGTTCACCCTCAGAACAGATCAAAAATTCCGCCAAATTCTTAACGCTCGTTGAAAGTGGCTGAAGATTGTGATATTGTATTTTTAACTTTGAGAAACGGCAAAAGGCAGCTTGTGCAGCTGTCTTTTTTCAGCCGAGGCGGAGAAAGAGGGAATGACATTGTATTTACACGGCACTTGCAGACAAAATGAACTCGGACATTTAGAAATTGGTGGTGTTGATGCCGTTTCTTTAGCTGAAACGTATGGGACACCACTTTATGTATATGATGTGGCTTTAATACGGGAGCGTGCAAAAAGCTTTCAGAAAGCATTTATTGAAGAAGAACTAAAGGCTCAGGTGGCATATGCGAGTAAGGCGTTTTCTTCTATTGCCATGTTCCAGCTGGCAAAAGAAGAAGGCTTATCACTTGATGTCGTTTCAGGCGGGGAGCTGCACACAGCCATTTGTGCCGGGTTTCCAGTAGAAAAAATTCATTTCCATGGTAACAACAAAAGCAGAGAAGAATTAAAGATGGCATTAGCGCATGGAATCGGCTGTATTGTTGTTGATAATTTCTATGAAATCAACCTCATTGAACAGCTTGGGCAAGAGCTATCAAAACAGGTGAATGTACTCCTCCGCATCACGCCGGGCGTTGAAGCACATACGCATGACTATATTACAACAGGTCAAGAAGATTCAAAATTCGGTTTTGATCTTCATAATGGACAAGCAGACGAAGCGGTCAAACAAGTACTTGAATCAGAAGTGATCGAGCTTTTAGGTGTTCATTGTCATATCGGCTCTCAAATCTTTGATACAGCTGGTTTTGTCCTTGCGGCAGATAAAATTTTCTTGAAGCTGGATGAATGGAGAGAATCATTTGGATTTATTTCCACAGTGCTGAACTTAGGCGGAGGCTTTGGCATCCGTTATACAGAAGAGGACGAACCACTTCCAGCAACTGAATACGTGGAGAAAATTATTCAAGCGGTGAAAGAAAATGTAGCCCGCTATGAGTTTGAGATGCCTGAAATTTGGATTGAGCCAGGCCGCTCACTTGTTGGAGATGCGGGAACCACTCTTTATACGATTGGTTCATCAAAACATGTACCTGGCATTCGCGATTATGTAGCCATTGACGGCGGAATGAGTGATAACATTCGACCTGCTTTATATCAAGCAAAATATGAAGCAGCAAGCGCCAATAAAATGAGTCAAACGCATGATCAAACTGTGTCCATTGCAGGGAAATGCTGCGAGAGTGGAGATATGCTCATTTGGGATATTGATCTGCCAGAGTTATCACAGGGAGACTTGTTAGCTGTCTTTTGTACAGGAGCTTATGGCTACAGCATGTCAAACAACTATAACCGCATCCCTCGCCCGGCTGTAGTATTTGTAGAAGATGGGGAAGCGCAGCTTGTCGTTGAGCGTGAGACATATGAGGACATTGTCAAATTGGATTTACCTTATCAATCAAAAGTGAAATCATCGACTTAAAAAAAGCTGCCTGATCATCAGGCAGCTTTTTCTATGACATTTATTTTCCACCAGTAAATACAGAAACGATCGCGTTCCAAATGGAGACAAAGAAATCCCAAATCTTCTGTAGAAGGTTTTTCCCTTCATCTGATTCTATGAATTTTGTAATCTTGTCTTTTGCTTTATCAATTTGAGATCCGACTTGTTTCCAATCGATATTGATATTTTTCATCTTATCAAAGAGAGAGACAAGTTGATCTTTTTGGTCTTGCGTTAGATTTAAGTTCAAATCAGAAGCGGCTTGATCTACTTTTTCTTCCACTTCTTTTGTTGTTTTAGGAACTCCATTTTTGGCAATGTCATCTTTGATTTTTGCAATCAGGGCAGAGGCATTGTCTTTTCCAATAGAGTCTCCCAGTTTAGATGTTGTTACAAGTTCTTCGTTTGCCACCTGTTTCACATCTTCAGGAATGGCTTTGTCGCTTGACACTTCATAGGCTTTTAATAGACCTGTCAGTGCTGCTGTACCAGATACTTCAAACGGCGCCGTCACGACAACCTTTGCATCTTTCACGCCTGCGGTCATTAAAGCATTTAAATACATCTCATCTGTAATGGTCTTAATGTTATGTGTATCCACGGTCAGACCCGTACCTGATTTTTCAATGGTGATGGATGAAGATGATAATGCTCTCGTCCCGATAGAAGAACGAGGGATATACTTTCCTAAATATTCGTGCTCTTCTTTATTGGTTACTTCAATTTTTGTCGCATTTTCAGGTGGATTCAACTCGTCAAGCACCTTCTGGCGATCAGCCGGTGTTAAGTCTTGCCCGAGTGTGACGATGACATCGCCGACAGCTGCATCCGCTAAGCTGACTTTTGGCGCACCAATCAGTAAAAGGAGCGCTGCCATCATACCAAGCATTGTTTTTTTAAACATGTTGACCTCCTTCAAGTCGAAAGCGTTTCTCGATGGTGAGAAACTCATCTTTTGAGTACATGATTTGAATCGTACTCCATCATATAGACGTAACAAATCAGTCTGACGTTTCAATTTTCTTTTAAAGATGTTTGAAACCTCCAATATGATGAAGTGATTTGCTCAGTCTGTGATCATTTCCTTAGGAGAAAAGGATCAAGCTCTTTTATTTTATCAATGATGGCAAAAGAGGTAAATCACATTCGACAAGCAGGGGATGTTTAACATCACCGAAAATGTGCTATAATGAGCGTTGTTTAACCTGAAAGGAGAATGTGAAAAATGGCGAAAAAAGGATACATACAATTAACGAATGGAAAGAAAATTGAGTTTGAACTTTACCCAGAGGCTGCTCCAGGTACAGTAGCAAACTTTGAAAAATTAGCGAATGAAGGCTTCTACGATGGATTGAAATTCCACCGCGTGATCCCAGGGTTCGTAAGCCAAGGTGGCGATCCAAACGGTAATGGAACTGGAGGACCTGGTTACACAATTAAATGTGAAACAGAAGGAAACCCTCATCAGCACGAGAGAGGTTCATTATCAATGGCACACGCTGGTAAAGACACTGGCGGCAGCCAATTCTTTATCGTACATGACCCACAGCCGCACTTAAACGGTGTTCACACTGTTTTTGGCAAAGTAACATCTGGTATCGAAGCTGTTCTTGATATGGAACAAGGACAAGGCATGGAAAAAGTCGAAGTGATCGATGCTTAATCCAAAACACCGCTTAATTGCGGTGTTTTTTTATTTTACATCTGATGTTCCTGTGATCTGTGCCGTGAAGCGGTAGGTGATCATCCAATATAAAAGGGCTAAGGCGCTGATAGAGGCTCCAAATAAACATACCCCATTCCAGCCAGCGTTTGCGTATATGTTAGTTGATACAATAGAACCGAGCGCACTGCCGAGGGAATAAAAAATCATATAAGCAGCAGTCAGCCGGCTTCTCGCCTCAGGCCGGACCATGAAAATCATACTTTGATTGGTCACATGAACGGCCTGCACAGATAGGTCAAGAATGACTATACCAACGATTAATAAAATGAGGGAATATTCAGTGAAAAAGATAAAACACCATGAAAAGAGTAATAGGACAAGGGCGATGCACGTTGTTAACTGTCCTAAGCCTCGATCAGCAAGGCTTCCAGCTCGAGCGGCACCTAATGCTCCGGTAACTCCAGCAATGCCAAATGCACCAATTGCCGTATGTGACAGATTGTATGGCGTAGTGCTGAGAGGCAGCACAAGTGAAGTCCACAGCGTGCCAAACACAACAAAGATCAGAAAACCCAGTACGCCACGAATAAGTAGAATTCGTTCTTGTCTGAACAATATAAACATTGAAGCGAGCAAGTTCACATAGGATATGGAGACTCTCTTGCTGTCAGCACGCGGAAGATACCGGTACAACACGCCAGTTATGATCAGCATCATCACGCCGGAAACGAGATAGACTGATCTCCAGCCGGCGAGATCGGTTAGTACACCAGCAAACGTTCGTGCGAGAAGAATACCAATCACAATTCCACTTTGAACCAAGCCCACTATGCGGCCACGTTCTTCAGGAGAGGCCCATGTCGCTGCGAATGCTACGAGTACCTGAGTGACTACAGCGAGCAGTCCCACCGCAGCTAGTCCTATGAACAGGACGGTGGCGGTAGGGGCGATACCGACTAGAATGAGAGATAACACGGATACTAGCATTTGAGCTACGATGAGCCGCCGTTGGTTGAACAGATCACCAAGTGGTACGATCAGTAGCAGTCCTAGCGCATAACAAAGCTGAGTAATCATAATGACCATACCAACGGATGAATAGCTGATACCAAACTCGGCTGCGAGGGAGTCTAATAATGGCTGTGCAAAGTATATGTTTGCAACTGCCATCCCTGAGGCTGTCGAAAACAGTAGAGCCATATTGCGAGTCATCGTTGATCGGGTGTTTATTTGTAAATGAGTCGTTTCTAGATCAGAATGTTCAACGGCATTCATTTTTTCTTTTTTCATGCATGTCATCCTCTCTTTTTGTACTAAATAGTATAATATACTGTTTGGTATAAAATGATTCCTGTTAAGGATAACCAGAGAAACGTTTTAAAGTCAAGATGATGTAGTGAAGATCTTGAGAGGGGCAGTCGGTTTGACAATGATACGTCAATAAAATAAAATGATAATATACCGATGAGTAAAAAATCCTTATAAGAAATAGATGATTGATTTAGTGAAGAGATTTTTATGATAGAAATGAGGGTTGATAATGGTTCGACAACGGGAATTTGATGAGGAAAAAGTGTTGGATGAGGCCTTGTTGCTTTTTTGGGAGAAGGGGTATAGAGCGACTACATTAAGCGACTTAACTGCAAAAATGGGAATACAGCGGCCAAGCTTATACTCAGCGTTCGGTGATAAAGAGGAATTGTTTGAAGCGGCATTACGCAAATATACAACTCAGCATGCTGCCCACATTCGAACAAAACTTCAAAACAATCTATCTGTAAAGGAAGCATTTCATATATTATTTGCTGAATTAGTAGAAGAGGAATATGGAAATGGGCCGAGTAAAGGGTGCTTCTGCATCAATACAATAGTCGAGCTTGCCCCCCACGAAGAGAAATTTGAAATTCTTACAAGAGAGCATCAGATGTATCTTTCGGTCATTTTTGAAGAAAAAATTGTACAAGGTATTCGCTCGGGTGAGCTCGAAAGCAGTCTGAATGCCAAAGCCTTAGCACAGGCGCTGGTTGTTTCTTTTATTGGACTTACAGTCCTCATGAAATCTCGCCCAGAGCGTTCATTTGTAGATCATTCTGTAGCGACGATACTATCCATATTGAAATAAATAGTCTATATAAAGAAAGCGTATTTTGATCCATTGATTAAAGCACGCTTTTTCTTTTAGGGTGTGATGGACACGTTTTTGTGATATGATAAGGGAACAAACATTCGTATTCGTGAGTGTCACCATATGTAGCTCTAAAAATAAGTGAAAGTGCACATCTAAAAAGCGTGTGATCATGCTGAAAGAAAGCAGGAGATACTTTGAAACCATTAACAAAAGAAGAAAAAAACCAGATGATGATTGCCATTCAGCGTTACTTTGCTGAAGAACGAGAAGAGGAGATTGGTGAATTAGCAGCCATCAATATATTAGAATTTATCACAAAACATCTTGGAAGCTACTATTATAATCAAGGGGTTCGTGACAGCCGAAATATCGCTGTTCAAAGATCTCAATTGTTAGAGGAAGATCTATTCGCATTAGAGAAAAGAATATAATCAAAAAGCTCGTTTTTCTTGTTCACCCTGCTAACAGATAAAGAGGAAAAAAGACCCCCTTAATAAAGAACGCATATTCGTATCATATGTAATGATGAAAAGGTGGAACCAAAAGTCCACTTGAATCGTTATATAAGTAACCATTAATGAAAATCAGCTTTTTTGGTTTTATTTCATCAAAAGAAGGAATAGAACATACAAATAGGCGAAGTGCAGATGATGGAGGTTCTAAATATGGGGAAAATCAAATTAAAAATCGCAATCTTATTTGTTTTACTGCTTTGTTTAGGCGCAGGTTATTTATACATGAATGGCATGAAAATTGAAGATGTGCCAACAGCCATTGGCGAAAGTTTAACGAATAATGATAAAGATTACACCATCTATGAATATACCATTACAAAAATTGATGGTGATGAGTATTACGGTCAAGCCAAAAATGGCACGAAAATCATTTTTAACGGAAAGAAATTTGAAGATGATGTGGCCGATCTGAAAAAAGGCGATCGTATTAAAGCATACTTTAGTAATGAAAAAAGAATAGACGGTCTTATAAAAGTAGTAAAAGTCGTCAATTAACAAGTCTCCTTTCCTATAGGGAGGCTTTTTTTTATGAACAGGTGATAAATCTTGATTGTTGCATTTGACCACAAGGATCGCTATAATAGCCCCTAAGGACAGCTAAATATCGATTGTATCCTTCGGGGCAGGGTGAAAATCCCGACCGACGGTAATAAAGCAAATGCTTTACAGCCCGTGACCCGTTAATTTATTAACGGTTGATTCAGTGAGAAGCTGAAGCCGACAGTGAAAGTCTGGATGGGAGAAGGATAACGAAAGCTATGTATGAACAAAAAATATGTGTTGATCATAGTTTTATTTCTAATGCAAAAAAACCACAGCCCCGGAATTTTTCCGGGGCTTTCTGTATGTCAATATAGTCATCGCATGCAGTGTTTATTAGGTGATCCCTCATTTACCTTGTATGGACCATAAAAAGCGACGAAGGTGTTCAATCGATCACATGTCCCAAACATCGCTTTTTCATAAAGTGAGAAATACAAAAGAAAGAGAAAGGGAGGATCACATGTTTACGGGGATTATTGAAGAAGTGGGTACAGTCCAGTCATTGAGCAAAAGATCCGCAGATGCCATGGAAATTATCATCAAGTGCAGTCGTGTACTAGAAGATGTTCACCTAGGCGATAGTATCGCCATCAATGGCGTTTGTCTCACTGTCACAAGCTTCACAAAAGAACAGTTTGCGGCAGATGTGATGCCTGAGACGGTCAAAGCGACATCACTTGATCAGCTTGCACCAGGTAGCCAAGTGAATTTAGAGCGAGCGATGTCATCAAATGGACGATTCGGCGGTCATTTTGTTTCAGGCCATGTTGATGGAACGGCTGTGATTACCCGTGTAGAAAAGAAGAGTAATGCCATTTACTATGATTTGAAAATGGACAAGACCCTCACAGATATGCTCACAAAAAAGGGATCGATCGCAATAGACGGCGTCAGCTTGACTATTTTCGATTTACGAGATGCTCATGTGACAGTTTCTATCATTCCACATACGCTTGAAGGAACTATTTTCCCGACTAAATCTATGGGGGATGTAGTAAATATTGAATGTGACATGATCGGTAAATACATTTATCGCTTTTTAACAAAAGAGCAAAACGAAAAGCAGCCATCACGATTAACCCCATCATTTTTAAAAGAGCACGGATTCTAGGAGGCGATTGTATGTATCATTCAGTTGATGAGGCAGTAAATGCCCTGAAACGAGGAGAAATCATTATCGTAGTAGATGATGAAGACAGAGAAAATGAAGGAGACTTTGTGGCACTTGCTGAGCATGCAACGCCGGAAGTCATTAACTTCATGGCTTTACATGGAAGAGGTCTTATTTGCACACCAGTTCATGCCTCGATTGCGAAACACTTGGATCTGCATCCCATGGTCGAGCGAAATACGGATGCACATCATACAGCATTTACAGTGAGCATCGACCATACGTCAACGACAACTGGTATAAGTGCTTTTGAGCGCTCAACGACCATTTTGGCCATGTTAAATAAAGAGTCAAAACCAGAAGATTTTGCCCGCCCAGGTCATGTTTTCCCTCTTATTGCGAAAGAGGGAGGCGTAGTAGAAAGACCAGGTCATACAGAAGCAGCCGTTGATCTTGCTAAACTTGCGGGTTCAGTGCCAGCGGGTGTCATATGTGAAATTATGAATGCAGATGGAACCATGGCCCGCGTACCCGAACTACAAAAAATTCAAAAAGAACACGATTTAAAGATGCTGACGATTGAAGCGTTGCAGGCATATATAAACAAGCAAACAACGACAATGAAAACAAAATAAAAATCACAAAAAAGGATGATGAACATATGAATACAATACAAGGGAATGTAGTAGCAGAAGGATTAAAGTTTGGAATCGTCGTCGCTAGATTTAATGATTTTATTACAAGCAAACTGCTAGATGGAGCAGAAGATACATTGCTCAGACACGGAGCAAACGGTGACGATATTGATGTCGTGTGGGTGCCGGGGGCTTTTGAAATTCCGTATATGGCAAAAAAACTAGCAGAAACAAAAAAATATGATGCAGTCATTACACTTGGAACCGTGATTCGCGGGGCAACATCACATTACGATTATGTTTGTAATGAAGCGGCTAAAGGAATCGCACAAAGTGCCATCTCAACAGGGGTGCCGATTATCTTTGGTGTACTGACAACAGAATCTATTGAACAAGCCATTGAAAGAGCCGGTACAAAGGCTGGAAATAAAGGCAGTGAATCGGCTGCAGCGGCTATTGAAATGGCCAACCTAAATCGAACGTTTCGTTAATTTGATGAAAAAGAGTTTAAAAACAACCTAAAAGTGTTTATAATGTGTGATGAGCAAGTGATTCATAAGACATTTGCTGGAAAATAGGATAATTTTAATATTGAGGGGTATATATGTTAATTCGTTACAAGAGGTCTTTTGAAAAAATTGCCATGGGACTCCTGTCCTTTATGCCGGGTGAGAAAGACGTCAAACAGCTTCAGCAGACGATAAAGTCGTATGAAATGGATGAAGATCGGCAGCTGTTCCTTTGGAAAGATGGTGAGGATATCGTCGGTGCGATTGGTGTGCTGAAAACAGACGACCAAGTACAAATCGAACATATTAGTGTCAATCCGTCCCATCGTGACCAAGGCATCGGCAAGGAAATGGTATTAGCCGTGGAAGAAGTATTCAAAACGAAAACACTCATTCCAAATGAATTAACGCAAGGCTTCTTTCATAAGTGTCACAATGAAACAAACTAAATATCACACATGTAAAAGCAGAGGTTATATGCCTCTGCTTTAGATTGTTGACAAAGGGCTAAAATGAACTTGATTTTAGCCCTTTGTCTTCTTTTTTTCAGCGTGATAGAAACCTTTGCAGTCTAGGAAGGACGAGTACTGGAGCGGAGCGAATTCGATATTCGTGAGCACCGGCACGCAGGACTGACACCGAATGCGAGGGTTTGTCTACACGCTGAAGCAGAGGTTATATGCCTCTGCTTTTTTTACGTTCCATCTGTTTTTCACGTTCAAGCAATACGTCCGTCCGATCACGCAGTCTATGCTTTTCAATTAAGAATGTATGGGATAAGTTGCTCTCCTGTCCGAAGGTTAAGCCTTCTTTTTCCGCCATCTCTTGGCATAAAGAAAGAAGCGTTTCATCTCGGATTGGCAGCATCACACTTTCGTAGGGCATGTCTTCATCGATTTTCTTTTTCAGTGTTCTCAGCAGTAAAAGAAATGCCTCTTCATCAAGACCTAATTCTGTTAGTACGTTCCGGTCCGAATCTAATATATGAAGGCTGTTTGAAATCAGCCGTTTTGCTCCTTTTCCATTTCCTCGTCTTTGATGATACAAAGCAACAGCAAGCTGAATGAGACCCACCCAGTACTTTTTGCGCTGATGAGGAGGATCTTCTTTCCAAAATTCTTCAAGAATTTCATGACACTCAAAATAATCTCTTGTCGTATGAAATTCATGTAAAAAAGCCACGTACGCTTTAGGATACACAGCGGTCATCTCCTTTTCCACTATCAGTCTAACATACCGAAAAGAAAAGAAGAAAGAGCGCCCCTTTATGAAAGGACGCTCTGTTTCTTTAATAAACCCAAGCCGCGCCAACGATGATCAGCAAGATGAACAGCACAACAATAAGCGCAAATCCTCCGCCGAAGTAATAACCATCTCCCATAATGTTACGGCCTCCTTTTTCATCAGTTCTGATTACAATGGTATTCTATGTATAAATGCCCTCATTGGTATGGGCGAATCCACTGTTTTTCTTTTTTTGCCTGCTGCCTCATGGTCGAAATTATATTGGACGAGAGCTTTATCGTGTCTTATACTAAAGGTTAGCCGATGAAAACGGTACTTAGAAGACAGTAGAAATGGTGAGAAAAGAATGCTGGAATATCAGGTGAAAATAGATTCGTTTGAGGGTCCTCTGGACTTGCTTTTACATTTAATTAACCGTTTGGAAATTGATATTTATGATATTCCCGTCGCTAAAATTACGGAGCAGTATTTATTATATGTCCACACGATGAGGGAGCTTGAACTGGATGTTGCAAGTGAGTATTTGGTGATGGCTGCAACTCTCCTGAGCATTAAAAGCAGAATGCTTCTTCCAAAACAAGAGGAAGAGCTGTTTGATGAAGACCTGATGGAAGAAGAAGAGGACCCTCGTGATGAGCTGATTGGTAAATTAATTGAATACCGCAAGTATAAAAATGCAGCGCAAGAACTGAAGGAACGTGAAGAAGAGCGGCAAAACGCCTTCACAAAACCACCAAGTGATTTAAGTGAATTTGCAAAAGAAGCAGAAGCGAAGGACACAAACTTACACGTCACGGTGTATGATATGTTAGGTGCGTTCCAAAAGGTATTGAACCGCAAAAAAATAACAACACCAGCACCATCAAAGATTACAAGACAAGAAATCCCGATTGAAGACAAAATGAATGAGATTATGAACCATTTAAGAAAAACAAAAAAGCGAACCAATTTTATGACTTTATTTCAACATGATCAAAAGGAACACCTTGTCGTGACGTTTCTTGCTGTTCTCGAATTGATGAAAAGCCATCAAATCATGCTGGAGCAAGAAGGAAACTTTGAAGATATTTATATCATAGGGAGTGAAACGATTCATGACGCTTGATATCGTGAATTGGAAAGCCATCTTAGAAGCGCTGCTTTATGCAGCAGGTGACGAAGGCTTAACAAGAAAACAGCTCATGTCTGTTCTTGAAGTTGATGAGGCAGCGTTGCTTGATATTATGTCTGCCGTAAAGGAAGAATATCAAAAACAAGAACGAGGAATTGAGCTCATTGAATATGCAGATTCATATATGCTGCTGACGAAAAAAGAATACAGCGTATATTTAAAAAAATTAGTAGAGACACCATCGAAAGGTTTGTCACAGGCAGCGCTAGAAGTGCTCGCCATTGTCTCGTATAAACAACCGATTACACGCAGCGAAGTCGAGGAGATCAGAGGCGTTAAATCAGAACGAGTGCTGCATAGTTTAGTTGCCAAAGCACTGCTCTGTGAAGTAGGACGTGCCGATGGACCGGGACGAGCGATCCTTTATGGGACAACACCTACCTTTTTAGAGCAATTTGGTTTAAAAGCCTTAGATGAATTACCGCCACTTCCAGAGAATGTGGAAGCAGATGGGGTACAAGAAGAGGCTGATCTCTTTTTTGAAAACTTCAATCAAACATTTGAAGAGATAAAATAGTTCAAAATAAGGAAAAATGTATGATAAAATATAAAAAAGATTTTAGGTCTAAAATCTTCATTTGAAAGATAAAATGGTGACAAAGCCATGAGGGGAAGGTAAACACGAAACAAATGGCACATATGAATGTAAAGGCTCAAGTTGATCAAGCAGGCGTTTTTTTATCAAAGGTTGCAGTTGAAGTGAATGATTTTCTGAACGAAGCTACCTTATCAAGCTTGAAACGATTAAACCCGGAAGCGGAAGCCTATTATTGTGACATATTAAGTACATTGCGGAAGCTTGCAGTTTATAGCGAGGATGCCGCGGCGGTTTGTAGGAAAATCAGGCAGCAGCAGACATTCCCGCAGCAAGCCGCACAGCAGACGCTTCATCGTATTTATCATCAATGTATTGAAGAATTTTTTACACCAAAAAAGGATACATGGTATGAAGATAGCCGTTCAGCCTACACAGGAAAAAGCTGCATTGTTTTCCATCATGAAGTATCGGCTGAGGTCAAACGTTTGTTTTCTTCATTAGAAAAAGATTTTTTAACGATGAGAGAAGAGCTGGAATATACAACATCTCATCAGCAAATGAAAATGGTATAAAGAAGACAAGGCAACTCTCACATGAGAGTTGCTTTTTTTTATGGACGAGGCATCATAACTTTTTCAGCCGCGCATACACTTGTACAAAACGGACAAGGACGTGAATGAACATGCCATATTTAAAAATTGGAACAGCAGTCCTTCTTCTATTAACACTCTTACTGCCTTTTTCCTCACACGCTCAAGCAGACGTCTCATTATCGGTGAGTGCGAGAAGCGCCATTTTAATAGATGGACAGTCAGGCAGAGTCCTATTTGGAAAGGACGAGCACGAAAAAAGAAGAATCGCCAGTATCACAAAAATTATGACGGCTGTATTAGCCATTGAATCAGGAAAAATGAACGACATGGTCAAAGTGTCAAAACGTGCGATTCAAGCGGAAGGTTCTTCGATTTATTTAAAGGAAGGACAGAAGGTGAGCTTAGAAGACTTGACATACGGGCTCATGCTGCGCTCTGGAAATGATGCAGCTGTTGCCATTGCAGAACATGTTGGCGGCAGCTTAGAAGGGTTTATTTTTATGATGAACCAAAAGGCCTCTGAACTAGGCATGGAGAATACGAATTTTCAAAATCCGCATGGACTCGATGATCATAAAAACCATTATTCATCAGCTTACGATATGGCAATCTTAACGAAATACGCCATGAAGCATCAGCAATATCAAAAAATTGCCGGTACCACCTTTTATAAAGCAAAAACAATCGAGGGTTATTGGAAAAATAAAAACAAGCTGCTCACGGGTTTGTATCAATATTCGACTGGAGGGAAGACAGGATATACAAAACTTGCAAAACGCACACTTGTCTCCACAGCTGCAAAAGGAGATGCTGCGCTCATTGCTGTGACGATTAATGCACCGGATGACTGGAAGGATCATATCTCAATGTTTGAGTATGCATTTGATCACTATAAAACGTATGTGCTTGCTGAAAAAGGCAGGCTCGCTTCGTTAAAAGGGACTTTTTACGAAAAAAAAGCGTTTATTAAGCGGGATGTGGACTATTTACTAAATGAGGATGAGAAAAAACTAGTGGAAATCGAAACGGAAATGCTGACGCCTGAAAAGAAATGGGAGAAAAACAAAGAAGCGATCCCAGATGTAGTAGGGAAAATGACGTTCTTACTGGATGGTCAGGTAATTGAGCAAGTCCCCATTTTTTATGAAAACAAACGCAACCGAATGCCCCAAAAAAGCTTTCAAGAAATGTTTAAGTCTGTCTTTCAGACATCGATAGGCGGATCTTCATGGTCAATCTGATTTGGGTATTCCTCACGGTCATCGGTCTTGTCTATGCAATGTTTAACGGAACGATGCATGAAGTGAATGAAGCGGTCTTTAAAGGATCAAAAGAAGCGGTCACCATTTCAATTGGGTTGATTAGTGTTCTTGTATTCTGGCTAGGATTGATGAAGATCGCAGAAGAAGCGGGGTTGTTACATTTCTTTAGTAAATTATGCCGGCCCTTTATCTCAAAACTATTTCCTGAGATTCCTGCGAATCATCCAGCGATGGGGTATATTCTGTCCAATCTCATGGCAAATTTCTTTGGGCTTGGCAATGCTGCTACTCCACTTGGGATTAAGGCGATGGAGCAGATGAAAGCATTAAATGGCGGGAAAAATGAGGCGAGCCGGTCTATGATTACGTTTTTAGCAGTCAATACATCCTCTATCACACTTGTGCCAACGACTGTCATTGCCATTCGTATGACCTATGGCGCAGATCAGCCAACAGATATTGTAGGCCCAACCATTTTGGCGACACTTATTTCAGGTATCGGTGCGATTATGATTGATCGCTATTTCCACTATCGCAGAAGCAGGCGGGGGTGATCTTGTGGCATTTATTAACTGGCTGTCACTTGCTTTGATTCCACTGATCATCGCAGGAATATTGATTGCAGGGACGATTAAAAAAGTACCGACGTACGAAACATTTGTAGAAGGCGGGAAAGAAGGCATTCAAATTGCCTTTTCAATCATTCCATATTTAGTCGGTATGCTTGTCGCCATTACGATTTTCCGAGCATCAGGGGCACTTGACTTTGTCATGGAGTTATTAAAACCTGTGTTTACAGCGATTGGTGTTCCTACAGAAGTGGTGCCGCTTGCTTTGATACGCCCTATATCAGGAACAGCGGCGCTTGGTATGACATCAGACTTAATTGCGACTTATGGTCCAGATTCTTTTATCGGCAAGCTTGCCGCCGTTATGCAAGGGTCAACGGATACGACCCTTTATATTTTAACCGTCTATTTTGGAGCAGTTGGTATTAAAAAAATGGGAGATGCACTGAAAGTGGGGCTGCTTGCAGACCTGATTGGGATCATTGCATCAATTATTATCGTCAGTTTGTTATTTAGCGGCGCCTAATCAGGTGCTTTTTTTATTTCGTGGATGGAAAACAGCTTTTTTGTTGAAATTAGACAGATGAAACGCTTATTTTTCCACGAATGCTTGTTTGTTTCAAGCCAAGCAAGTAAGATAGTACATGAGGTGAAAGACAAATGGAACGTTTACAGAAAGTAATTGCCCATGCCGGCGTCGCTTCTAGACGAAAGGCTGAAGAATTAATTAAAGAAGGACGAGTTACCGTTAATGGTGAAACAGTGACAGAGCTCGGAGTAAAGGTGGGCTCTTCAGATAAAATTGAAGTCAATGGCTTAAAGCTTGAAAGAGAAGAACCGGTTTACTTTATGCTTTATAAACCGCGCGGCGTCATTTCAGCTGCCGAGGATGATAAAGGACGAAAAGTCGTGACAGACTTCTTTGATGATGTTCCGCAGCGTCTGTATCCAATCGGCCGGTTGGATTATGATACGAGCGGTTTAATTTTGATTACAAATGATGGCGAATTTGCTCATAAGCTCATGCATCCGAAATATGAAATTGATAAAACGTATGCAGCGAAACTAAAAGGCATCCCTTCAAAAGAATTGCTTAGAAAGCTAGAAAAAGGAATCATGTTAGACCATAAAAAAACAGCACCTGCCCGTGCCAAAATGCTCTCGATTGATAAACGAAAGCAAACATGTATTGTGCAATTAACCATTCATGAAGGCAGAAATAGACAGGTTCGCCGCATGTTTGAAGCAATCGGTCACGACGTTTTAAAACTCAAAAGAGAGCAATATGCTTTCCTTCATATTGAAGGCATGAGACCAGGAGATCGCAGAGAATTGACGCCGCATGAAGTAAAACGCCTAAGAGCGATTGCGGATCATGGGAAAAGCGCTTTTTAATTTTCACATAAACTTCAAAAAATGAAGAAGCATCAAAAGAAGGAGAATGCTATAATTTACCTGAATGTCTATGGGGAAGGGGTACTTCAGATGAAGAAAAGACGATTTTTCATACGGACGGGCATTCTCCTCGTGATGCTTGCTGCACTGTGTTATACGATGTATAACTCAGTATTTGCCAAACAGGATCAAATCAAAGAAGGATCTATTGCGCCGAACTTTGTCCTTCAATCGGTAGATGGGGAACGGATTGAATTAAAGGACTTAAAAGGCAAAGGCGTCTTTCTCAATTTTTGGGGTACATGGTGCGGTCCATGTAAGCAGGAATTCCCTTATATGGCAAATCAGTATGAAGTGTTCAAGGATCGCGGTGTCGAAATTGTTGCCGTGAATGTGGGGGAATCCAATATTGCTGTGAAGAATTTTATGGATGCTTATGGCGTGAATTTTCCTGTTGCCATGGACAAAGATCGTCAAGTGACAGAGGCATATGATATTACGCCGCTGCCAACCACATTTTTAATTAATCCTGAAGGCAAAGTAATCAAAGTCATAAAGGGGACGATGACAGAACGTAATGTCTATGAATATATGAATTTGATTAAACCAAAGGGGTCATAGAATGAAAGAGGTAAAGTGCGAGTGTGGACATATTAATCCAATCGGTACTGTTCTATGTGAATCATGCGGGAATCCCATTGCAGCAAAAGAGAAAAATTCATCAAAGCTGCTTGATATGAGATATGACGGCAGTGCAAGACGCTCGCAAACATACAACAAAACGATTGTTGATAAAGTATGGAACTTTTTTTCTTCCGTAAAAGTGGGTGTGTGGCTCATTGTCATCACACTGTTAGCTTCTTCGCTAGGAACTATTTTTCCGCAGGAGCGGTTTATTCCGCCAGGTGCATCAGCTTCCACTTATTATGAGGAGCAATATGGGTCGTTTGGCAAGTTATATTACATCCTTGGATTCCATGATCTTTATAATTCTTGGTGGTTTTTAGCCCTTGTCGCATCTATCGGAATTTCCCTTGTGATTTGCAGCCTTGATCGAGTGATTCCACTTTATCGCGCACTCAAAAATCAAGGGGTTGTCAAAAAAGAAGGTTTTATGAGAAGGCAGCGTCTTTTCAGCGAAACAAATCAAACATTAGATCAACATACATATGAAGGCATCGTTAGTAAAATGAAACAAAAGCGTTACCGCGTAAGAGAAGAAGATGGACATATTTTAGCTGAAAAAGGCCGCTTTTCCCGCTGGGGACCTTACGTCAATCATATTGGATTAATTATATTTCTCATTGGATCCATGCTTCGATTTGTCCCAGGAATGTACGTGGATGAAACATTATGGGTAAGAGAAGGCGAAACGGCACCAATCCCAGGAACGGGAGGCCAATACTTCTTAAAGAATAATGCGTTTTCAATTGACCGCTATGAATCTGAAAAAGAAAAAGAAGTCTTTGAAAATGCTATTGAAAAGGCTGGCGATGGTCAAGTCGTCAAAAGTTATAAAACCGATGCCGTTTTATACAAACGTGAAGGGGAAGTTGTTTTTGGTGAAAAACCAAAGCTGAAGCAGGTAACAGAACACGATATTAAAGTGAATGAACCGCTTAAGTTTGACAATTTCTCATTATATCAAGTGGATTTTAAACAAAATGAACTCGATCAAATGGTCTTTCAGCTGATTCGAAAAGATACTGAGAAATCTTTCGGAACAGTAAAGATTAATCTGCTGGAGCCTAAGTCAGAATATGATCTTGGTAGCGGTTACAAAGTCAAGGTGATGAGTTATTTGCCTGATTTTTATTTTGACGAAGATGGCACACCTAGTACGAAAACGAGGAATCCGAATAATCCTGCGTTCGTATTTGAAATGATCTCTCCTGAAAAACCAAAAGGTGAAAAAAGTTTTGTCGCGATTCAAGAGACAGTAGAGGGTTCTGATAACAATCTTTATAAAATGAAATTTGACCGGGTTGAAACAAAAAACGTGACAGGTTTAACGGTTCGAAAAGACTTAACACTCTGGGTACTTATTGTTGGCGGAATGATCTTTATGATTGGTGTCGTACAAGGGATGTACTGGCAGCATAGAAGAATCTGGCTGTCGGCAAAGGATGGAAAAGTGTTTGTGGCAGGACATACAAACAAAAACTGGTTCGGCTTAAAGTCTGATCTCAAGGTGTTACTGCATGGCAGTGGCATCAAACAGCCAGTGGATCAAAAAGAACTGCCTGATACAACAAGTATCAGCAAAAGCAAGGGGGAAGGATTAGATGGCGGCAGTCAGTGAAAACCTGTTATTTGCAGCTTTTCTATTGTATTTAGCGGCAGTTCCTTTTTTTGGAGGGGCCATTAAAGGAAAAAAGAAGGAAGATGGTCCGCGCAAAAACAAGGCGGCACTTATCGGCATAACGCTCACCATCATCGGTTTTTTGAGTCAATTTGGCTATTTTATTTCAAGGTGGATCGCGTCTGGTCACGCACCAGTCAGTAATCTGTTTGAATTCACCACAGCCTTTGGCATGATGCTGGTGCTCGCATTTATTATTTTATATTTTGTCTATCAAGTGTCTGTGCTAGGTTTATTCACACTTCCAATCGCTTTATTAATCATTGCTTATGCAAGCATGTTTCCATCGGATATTTCACCGTTGATTCCTTCGCTTCAAAGTAATTGGCTATATATTCACGTCACGACAGCAGCGCTTGGTCAAGCCATTTTGGCGATCAGTTTTGTGGCAGGTGTGATTTTTCTTTTGAAGCATGTCGATCAAACAAAACCGGGGAAGAAAACCTTTGGCTTAGAGCTGGTCATGTTTATGATTGTGGTCACCCTTGCATTTATCGCTGTCACGTCCATTTTTAGAATGACAGGGTATGAAGCGAAATTTAATTGGGTAGATAAAAATAAAGAAGAGAGCGTCATGGTCTATGAGCTTCCTGCCTTAGTAGGACCTCATAAAGGAGAACTTATCACAAAAGATCGTTTAGAGCCTGCGGTTGATCTGCCGCCTGTTTTTTCAGGTAGAAAGGTGAATACAGTGCTGTGGTCATTTGGCGTTGGGCTGATCATTTATGGACTGCTAAGATTGATCATTCGCAAACGACTAAGTGCGCTGCTTCAGCCGCTCGTAAGACAGGTGAATCTCGATTTAGTCGATGAAATTGGGTACAGGGCTGTTTCCATAGGATTCCCTGTATTTGCGTTAGGCGGTCTTATTTTTGCGATGATCTGGGCACAAATTGCATGGACGAGATTCTGGGGGTGGGACCCGAAGGAAGTATGGGCTTTAATTACATTTTTATTTTACGCCGCCTATCTCCACCTTCGGTTATCACGAGGCTGGCATGGTGAAAAGTCCGCTTGGCTTGCTGTAATCGGATTTGCGATCATTATGTTTAACCTCATCTTTGTCAACCTAGTGATTGCGGGGCTTCATTCTTACGCGTAATCGCATGAAAAAGGCCAACTTTTATGATTCGATTCGGCTTTTTGTTAAAATGTATGTAACAACGGAGAAAGCAGGAGGATTGTCTAATGGAACACACAACTCAAACGAAAATATTAGTCGTCGATGATGAGGCAAGAATTCGTCGCCTTTTAAAAATGTATTTAGAACGGGAAAATTATGAAATTGATGAAGCGGAAAATGGGGATGAAGCCATTCAAAAAGGACTTCAAACCGATTATGACCTCATTTTGCTTGATTTAATGATGCCTGGGACAGATGGGATTGAAGTGTGTAATCAAATCCGAGATAAAAAAGCCACACCAATTATTATGCTGACAGCAAAAGGTGAGGAAGCTAACCGTGTGCAAGGCTTTGAGGCAGGAACGGATGACTATATCGTCAAACCTTTCAGCCCGCGTGAAGTGGTTCTTCGTGTGAAAGCACTGTTAAGAAGATCGTCTCAAACGTCATACCTTAATACTGGAACAACCACAAAAGATGTTCTCGTGTTTTCTCATCTATCTATTGATCATGATGCACACCGGGTCACAGCAGATGGAAAAGAAGTCAGCCTCACGCCGAAAGAATACGAACTTTTGTACTTCTTGGCAAAAACGCCGGATAAGGTCTATGACAGGGAAAAGCTTCTCAAAGAAGTGTGGCAGTATGAATTCTTTGGGGATCTGAGAACAGTGGATACCCACGTCAAAAGGCTTCGCGAAAAACTAAATAAAGTGTCACCAGAAGCAGCGAAAAAAATCGTGACAGTATGGGGTGTCGGGTACAAATTTGAGGTCGGCGCTGAATGAAGCTGTGGAAAAGTGTCGTAGGAAAGCTATGGTTAACCATTCTTTTCCTCGTGCTCATTGTTTTATCGATTTTAACTGTGCTTCTTTTAGAGTTCATTGAGAATTACCATGTGGAAGAAGCAAAGTCTGATTTAACACAAATGGCCAACAAAGTAGCAGTCATTTTAGAAAGCCATGAGGATCAATCGCTTGCAAGATCGATTACATCAGAACTAGCTGATAAATTGACAAGTATCGCGATTGTTCAAGAGGATGGACTAGAATGGTATTCGTCTGAAAAAGGCGGGAAGCTTCCTGCGATCACAAAAGAACAAATTGAAGCAGACAAAGATTTGAACAGGGCACTGACAGAACGAAAAAAAATCAGTAAACGAGCTGAATCTGATACAGGCAATCAGAAGGATGAGCGCATTGTAGTAGGTGTTCCTTACGAGGCGAACGGAAAGAAAGGGATGGTCTTTCTTTCTCAATCCCTCCTCGCTGTAGAGCAGACAACAAAACATACGACGCGTTATATCTTCCTCGCAGCCGGAATTGCGATTGTGCTGACGACGATTTTCGCTTTCTTCTTATCTACTCGTGTCACCTATCCTCTCAGAAAGATGAGAGAGGGAGCACAAGATTTGGCGAAAGGGAAATTTGATACTAAGATTCCTATTTTAACGCAAGATGAAATTGGGGAACTGGCGATCGCCTTTAATCAAATGGGTAAGCAGCTTAAATTTCATATAACCGCTTTAAATCAAGAAAAAGAACATTTGTCCAACATTCTCAGCAGTATGGCAGACGGTGTCATCACGATCAATATTGATGGAACGATCCTCATGACAAACCCTCCTGCAGAAAGATTCTTGCAGGCTTGGTATTACGAGCAAAATATGAAGATCAAAGATGGGGATGAACTGCCGCCAGAAGCGCGTGAATTGTTTCATACTGCCGTCAGTACGGAAAAAGAGCAAATGATCGAAGTCACGCTGCAAGGGCGTACTTGGGTTCTTCTTATGTCTCCGCTTTATAACCAGCAAGATGTCAGAGGGGCGGTTGCGGTGCTTCGCGATATGACAGAAGAGAGAAGACTGGATAAGCTAAGAAAAGACTTCATTGCAAATGTCAGTCATGAACTCCGTACACCTATTGCTATGCTGCAGGGCTATAGTGAAGCGATTGTCGATGACATTGCCGGATCAGAAGAGGAAAAGAAAGAGATTGCCCAAATTATCTATGACGAATCACTTCGAATGGGGCGTCTTGTGAATGATCTTCTCGATCTCGCACGTATGGAAGCTGGTCATATTACACTGAATCTTGAATCAACTGATACAGAAGAGCTGACTGAAAAAATCTACCGTAAATTCCTTGGAATTGCGAAAGAAAAACAAATCAACCTGACGTATGAAATTCAAGTAGAAGAACCGTATTTTGTATTTGATCCAGATAAAATAGAACAGGTTTTTACAAATCTCATCGATAATGCCATTCGTCATACACCAGAAGGCGGAGAAGTTCACTTCTCAGTTCAATCGGTGGAAAATGGGCTCAAGATGGATGTGAAAGATTCGGGAAGCGGCATTCCTGAAGAGGATCTCCCATTTATTTTTGAACGGTTCTATAAAGCAGATAAAGCAAGAACAAGAGGACGTTCCGGTACGGGGCTGGGCCTTGCGATTGTGAAGAACATCGTAGAAGCGCATCAAGGCTCCATTCATGCACATAGTAAAGCTGGAACAGGTACTCACTTCACTTTCTATATTCCGAAAAAAAAGCAGGAACTCGTCTAATCTTGACGAAGAATCTTGTTACATGAGAAACACTTCTTTTCGAAAGAAAACGAAGTGTTTTTTCTATTTTCATATTTTTAAGGAGAAGTTAAACAAAAAGCCCTTTCCAAATTGTCGATCTTGTAATATATTTGTCATAAAGTTGTAATGTAACGTTTTGTGAGAGTCACTCGACAAAAATAAGTGAACGGAGGGGTTTCCTATGCATGAAACCTTTCAAAAAATATATGATTCGTACCATCAAGATTTGTACCAATTTTTATTTTATATGGTAAAAGATAAAAATCAGGCAGAGGATCTCGTGCAGGAGGTTTACATTCGGGTACTTCACTCATATAAAACTTTTGAAGGAAGAAGCAGCGAGAAAACATGGCTGTTTTCAATTGCAAGGCATGTGGCAATTGACTGGTTTCGCAAACAGCAAACCATCAGACAACGGGTGCTCGGCACGTTTGATTGGGATAAACAGGATGTAAAAGATCCAGACCTGCTCCCAGATGAATTGGCTGTACAGGATGAAAATATCAAAGAAATTTATGCCGCACTTGATCATTGCACCATTGATCAACGAGCCGTCATCATTTTAAGGTTTATCCAAGGCTACTCAATCATGGAGACGGCCAAGGCGCTAAAGTTCTCGGAAAGCAAAGTCAAAACAACGCAGCACCGAGGCCTGAAAGTGCTCCGAAAACATATGGAGCTTTTGAAGGAGGAGCTAGTGAATGAAAACGAACAGGTCCAATTGGAGCGAAGAACGAATTAAAGTATTACTCAGTCAGCTTCCAAAGGTGGAGGACAACCGTTCATCTAAGCAGATTTACCAGCAAATGCTGATGGCAAGCGGGAAGAAAAAGAAAAGTGCCAGATGGATCGGTCCAGCGGTCGCAACCGTTGTGGTCTTATTTATGGCGTTTTTGATTTCTCCTCATTTATTTCAGCCGGCTGCTCAAGATATAAAGAAAGTGAAAATGGACTCGAGTGCTGAAAAAGGACAGGTGAATGCTACATTAGAGGCGGTAAAAAACACAAATGATCCTTCACATGTTGCTTATGCATCTGACAAAGAAAAGTATATGACGATTTCATACATAGATGAATCGACTTCTCAAGTTGTCCCAATCAGTATTCAAAAAGAAAATAAGCATGACGATGTGCAGGCGCTTCTTGATACATATGAAAAACTGGAGCTGCCTGAAATGACAAAACCTCTTCAAGCCTATATGGATATGGTGGATGTGAGTGAAAAAGGAGACACACTGATTTTTCAGCTGAAAAATGATTTGTCTCTTGATACATTAAAAGAAGCCAACCGTTTTAAAGACATGGTAAAAGAAACGTTAAAATGGAGCCAATATAAACAAGTACAGGTCAAGTCTGTCAATGGCTCGCACCTTCAATTAGGGACGAATGGCCGTCTTGGTACCATTTCAATTAATAAACAAACAAAGCACGCTTACTACGTTTTAGAAAATAAGAGCGGGACATTTTTGGTGCCCTCAAAAGATGATTATCCTTCTTATAAAGATGCGGTAGAGGCGATGAAGCGGGCGAATGATGCAGGACTCGATCCACTCATTAAAGAAGAGCCTATTAAAAAAGTGACATCAAAAGGTAAACATGCAACCATCACGTTTGGAGCATCAGCACAATTAACGGACTCAATTGATCATATTTTACTTATTGAAGGGCTGCTGCTCACAGCGAAAGATTTCGGTTTTACAGATGTCACGATACAAAATGCAGGAACAGATCAAGTAGGCCCATATGAATTAAAAGAACCGCTAGAGGTACCGGCACTGCCAAACCCAGTTGTTATCAAAGAACGCTAAAGGACGCAACTTATGCGTTCTTTTTTCATGTATAGAAAAGGGCTTCCTTGAGGTATACTAAGCTGTCATGAAAAGAACTTCAAAGAAGGGAAGTCACTGATGAAAAGGTATTGCTACATATGTGCTAGCTGTTTCTTGTTCTTGACCTTATCACCGTTTGCCCATGCAGAGAAAACAACCGAGTGGGTGGAACCAATCAAAGGTGAAGTCACTGATTTGTTTGGGACAAGAGGTGGTTCGCATAAGGGGTTAGACATTGCTGCACCAGAAGGAGAATCCATTTTTGCTGCAAGCGAAGGTGTGGTTACTCGTTCCTATGTATCTGCTACTTATGGAGAAGTTGTATTTATTCGGCATCCAAATGGATATGAAACCGTCTATGCGCATTTAAATGCGCGTTTTGTAAAGAATGGTGACCATGTACAAACAGGGCAGCCGATCGGCATCATAGGCAACACAGGCGCTTCTAGGGGCACTCATTTGCATTTTGAGGTGCACAGGGGGAATTGGTCAGTTAGTAAAGAAGATGCAGTAGATCCGCTCACAATCATTGCAAGAGATCGTTTCCAAGAGCCAGCCCTTCATGTAGATGGATATGAGAAACATACATATGTCATACAACGAGGGGACACGCTCTGGTCCATTGCTAAAGCACATCAAATGACCGTTGATCAATTGAAGAAAATCAATGCACTGACAAAGAATCTCATACGTACAGGTGAACGTTTAATCGTTTCAACAAAATAAACCTCATGCAAAAGCATGAGGTTTACCATTTTTTTATAGGTCAATCAGACGTACAGAAAGAATATCGCTCACTTTAGTTAACGTTTGGACAATTTCATCTTCAAGGTGCTTGTCAAAAGAAAGCATCATGATGGCTTCGCCGCCTTTTTCTTTACGGCCTACTTGCATTGTCGCAATGTTCACATCGTGGTCGCCTAAAATCTTTCCAACTTGACCGATCACACCAGGTGCGTCAGTATGCTGAATATAGACAAGGTGCCCATCTGGGTAAAAGTCAATATTGAAACCATTAATAGAAACGACACGTTCACCTAGATGCGGGATATACGTTGCTTTTAATGTAAAGGTAGAAAGGTCACCTTTGACTTCAATGGAAATGCTGTTCTCATAGCCAGATTCGCTTGAAGAAATTTTCTCGCTAAAGCTAATGCCGCGTTCTTTTGCCACCATACCAGCATTGACTTCATTTACAGTCGAATCGACACGCTCTTTCAAAAAGCCAGAAAGCAGACTTTTTGTAATAAACGATGTTTCGAGTTTTGCGATAGATCCTTCATATGAAATGCTGACTTCTTTTACAGGTTCTCTCATCGATTGAGAAACAAGACGTCCAAGTTTTCCTGCAAATTGATGATAAGGCTGGATTTTTTTGAACTCGTCTTTTGTCATCGCTGGTAGATTAATAGATGACATAACCGGGAGTCCTTTTGCAAATTGAAGAACTTCTTCAGAGACTTGTGCCGCCACATTTAATTGTGCTTCTTTTGTAGATGCACCAAGATGCGGAGTGGCAATGACGTTTGGATGATCCACAAGTGGATTCTCAGTAGGTGGTTCTACTTCAAATACATCGAGAGCAGCCCCTGCGACATGACCATTTTCAAGTGCTTCAAGAAGGTCGCGTTCGTCAATGATGCCGCCGCGTGCACAGTTCACTAGACGAACACCTTTTTTCGTTTTTGCGATTGTTTCTTTATTGAGAAGTCCTCTAGTTTCTTTTGTTAAAGGTGTATGTACCGTAATAATATCTGATACTTCAAGCACTTCATCAAGTGATTTTGCATTAACACCAATTTTTTCGGCACGTTCTTTTGTGAGGAAAGGGTCAAATACGTTGACCGTCATGCCAAATGCTCTTGCACGCTGGGCGATTTCACTTCCAATTCTGCCTAAGCCAACAATCCCAAGAGATTTTCCGTAAAGCTCAGCACCAACATATGCGCCTCTGTTCCATTCTTTTGATTTCACAGAAATATTGGCTTGAGGAATATGACGCATGAGAGATGAGATCATCGCAAACGTATGCTCTGCCGTTGAAATCGTATTCCCATTTGGTGCATTGATGACAATCACACCGTGTTTTGTCGCTTCATCAATGTCAATGTTGTCGACTCCCACACCGGCACGGCCAACAATTTTTAATGAAGTCATTTTTTCATAAAGTTCTTTTGTCACTTTTGTGGCACTTCTGACAAGTAAGGCATCAAACGTGTGTAATTCATCTTCTGCTTCTGTTACATTTTTTTGAACAATTTCAACAAAATCTGATTCTAATAGTGGTAAAAGACCATCATTGCTCATCTTATCTGAGACTAATACTCGAAACATCGTAAGATTTCCTCCTAAAATAAACGTCATAAATATCTGATAATTTACCATATTCCTTTTCACTGTGTCAATCAAATTAAAGCAGTAAAGCGAAAAAGAAAACACGAACATTTTTTAGTGTCTTGATCAAGAATGGACACCTTTAAACAAAAGATAACCAATTTTTACGCATTTGTCATTATAAATTTTAGGTTTTTTACGATTTCTTAAAACTGATGAATTTGCTCAGGATTTTTATCTGTACAAATGCTCATATATCATATATAATGATGTCGAATTGAATAATGATCAATCTTCGGGGCAGGGTGTAATTCCCTACCGGCGGTGATGAGGCATAGTCTCTAAGCCCGCGAGCCTTTTTTGGCAGGATTCGGTGTGATTCCGAAGCCGACAGTATAGTCTGGATGGGAGAAGATGGAGGTTCGTAAACGTTGAAAACATGTCTGTTTATACGTTTATTTGTGTAGCCTAAATTTCCCGCTCCTGTGTATCTATTCAGAGCGGTTTTTTTGTGGCTAAAATTGAACAATCCTCTTTTCGAAAGATTTGATCGAAAAGGAGAGAGAATATTGAATCAAAGTAAAGTAAAACGTTTAGTCGTCATCAGCATGCTTAGCAGTATCGCATTTGTATTAATGTTATTGAATTTCCCTTTCCCTGGGCTTCCTGGGTATTTAAAAATTGATTTTAGTGATATTCCTGCGATTATTGCAATTTTAATTTATGGGCCAGGTGCTGGGATTGCTGTTGAAGCTTTAAAGAATCTACTGCACTACCTCATTCATGGTAGCATGTCCGGTGTTCCTGTGGATCAAGTAGCGAATTTTACAGCAGGTGTACTATTCATCTTACCGGTGGCTTTTATTTTTAAAAAGATTAAATCAGCAAGAGGGTTAGCGTGGTCCATGATTCTCGGAACATTACTCATGACAGTCATGATGAGCATCTTAAACTATTTCTTGTTCCTACCTGCTTATACATGGTTTTTGAATGCACCCGTCCTGTCAGATCATGTGCTAAAGGCAACCATTACAGCAGGGATCTTGCCTTTTAACCTGATTAAAGGAATCATCATCACCATCGTTTTTAGTTTCATTTTTGTCAAAATGCGTCCATGGTTTGAAAATAAACGCCGACTTCAAAATAGTTAATATAAAAAAAGCCCCTTTTAAAGGGGCTTTTATCCTATTCATGCTTAAGTGGATCACCATCGAAAGTTTCGTCCGCAACTTTAATTGAGTCAGTTGGGCAACCTTCAAATGCATCAAGCATATCTTCTTCAAGTACTTCTGGAACTTCTACAGTCCCCTGATTGTCATCAAGCGTGACAAATGCAATGCCTTCATCATCATAATCATAAATGTCTGGAGCAGCTGCACCGCATGCGCCGCAAGCAATACATGTGTCTTTGTCTACAATTGTATATTTTGCCATGTTAAAAAAATACCTCCCAGATTGTTCGATGGAACAAATGGTTTAACCTTTTTAGTTTCACCGATAAAAAACCAATTTCCTCAAACCTTATTGTAATGATTTTAAATTCACATTTCAACTGTAAAGTGATTGAGAATGCTTATCACATAAGGGTTTGTTCATAACTTTCCCCCATTAATTGAGTTTAAACATTTCTTCTTCAATGAAATCTGTTAAAATAAAGGGAGAAAATATTCGAATTTTGTCAGGAAGACAGGTGCTTTGGTCAATGACGATTCATTACTTGGATGTCATGTTGATGGACAGCGTACATAAATTGAACGGCGAACGCTCCATTAGTGCTGTCTACCATCTTTTTAAAGGGAAAAAATCATCACAAACGATACAGGATGCAAGTTTGTTTCAGCTCTCTAGCTACTTCGGCTGCTACCCAGCTTTTACGAGGGATCAGCTGAACCGCTCTGTAAAAAGGCTGTTAGAGCAACACTTTATCAGAAATACAGAGGATACATTCATTGCCACAGATGAAGGAATAAGTATGCTAAGTCAGCGTTTTGCTGAAAAACCAATGCCAGTTTATTTTGATGGTGCCAAGTATCATGATAAAGCAAAGGTGTTATGGATGAGGCTGTCTTTACTTGTGCAGGTCCTTTCACATCATGCAGCGGGGTCACAACACTATGTGCCGATTCAAAGAGATATATCGGTTCAAAACTGGACGAAATCCTTTTTCTCGCAATATCATCAGAAGAAAAAGCTTTCTGAAGATATCCATCATGAGCTTGAAACACTTCTTGCTCATTTAACTGATCAAGAGGCACTGCTTTTTGTTTATTCATTGACTTCCAATGAAAGAATCGGACGGACGTACCAGCAAATGGCGGAATGGATGAAAGAAGATGTATGGTATGTTTACTTGCTTTTTTGGAATGTGCTCCATTATTTTATTCAATGTGCGCAAAAAGGTGAGGCACCGATCATCCAGCGAATGATAGATGATCTTCAATTCAAACGTGTGCTGACCACCTCTACCCATAAAACGCTTGAGCTTGTACAAAAAGGGTTCAGTATTGATCAAATTGCTCATATTCGTTCATTAAAAAAAGCGACAATTGAAGATCATATTGTGGAGCTCTCGATACATGAGCCGAGCTTCTCGATCGAACCATATGTCAGCAGTGAAGCTCAAAAGGCGATACATGAGGTAGCCGGTCAGCTCCAAACCAACAAGATGAAGCTGATCAAAGAAAGTCTCGAGCATTCATTTACTTATTTTCAAATACGATTGGCATTGACAAGGATGGTGAAAGCAAGTGGATAAGCTTCATCAGACGCTGATGCGACACTTTGGTTATGATGCCTTCAAAACAGGTCAGGAGGATATTATTCGAAGTGTACTTCAACAAAAAGATACGGTTGCCATGCTTCCTACTGGTGGCGGGAAGTCACTTTGTTATCAAATTCCGGGCTATTTGACAGACGGGTTAGTGCTGATCATTTCACCTCTTTTATCACTCATGGAAGATCAAGTGGAACGCATGAAAATGCGCGGTGAAAAGCGAGTAGCTGCGCTTAACAGTACACTGTCTTTTCAAGAAAGAAGACATATTATTCGGCATTTGCCATCATATAAATTTTTATTTGTCGCACCTGAGGCGCTTATGTCAGAGGTATTGTTAGAGCAGCTCAAAGCGATGCATGTTGGTCTATTCGTTGTAGATGAAGCTCACTGTATATCGGAATGGGGACATGATTTCCGCCCGGAATACTCCAAGCTTGGAGAATGGAGAGAAGCGCTCGGCAATCCTGTCGCCTTAGCACTAACGGCAACTGCGACGAAACAAACCTTAAAAGATACTGTGCAAACGTTGCGGCTAGAGCATCCAGATGTTCATATTCATTCAGTCAACCGGCCGAATATTGCACTATTAAAAGAGGCGCATGAAACGAAAGAAGCAAAAGAGAAACGAGCACTTGAGCTTGTGGAAACCCTTCAAGGGCCTGGGCTGATTTATTGTCCGACCCGGCAAATGACAGAAGATATTTCACGTTTGGTGAAACAAAAAACGCATCAACGTGTAGAGTTTTATCATGGCGGAATGGAGTCAGGGGACCGCATGCTGATCCAGCAGCAATTTATCAGTGGTCAAATTGATCTCATTTGCTGTACAAGTGCTTTTGGAATGGGAATTGATAAAGCAAATATACGCTTTGTGATTCATATGAGTCCGCCTCAGTCAATTGAAGCATTTATGCAGGAAATTGGAAGAGCTGGACGGGACGGGAAAAATAGTGTGAGCGTTCTTTTATATACAGAAGAGGATGCGGATATTCAAAGTCATTTGATTCAAGCAGAAGGTTTTGATGATCCAGAAATTGATTTTTTCTTAGCCAGAGTATCACAAATGCCGATAAATGATGAAAAGAAATTACGTGAACAATTGATGGAAGCAGGGCTTCAGGAGACGCGTGCGCGAATGCTCTCGCATTATTACATGATGTACCAAACTGAACAGCCCCGTTTGCTCATGAAGAAGCTGAAAGAAAAGCTGCAGGATAGACAAACAGAGAAGCTAAAAAAAGTGTGGCAGTTTAAAGAGCATATCACTGGTCATCCCTGCTTTAGGCAATCTCTGTTATCATACTTTGATGAGCAGCTTGATCTAACGGAGGACGCTTCATTTGGGAACTGCTGCTCTTCATGCGGACTTGACCTATCAGATTACGAAAAAAAAGATCAACCATTGGAGCTGAATGAAATGAAACACTGGAAGACCGAGCTGGATCGTCTGTTTCACCTGACAAAAGAGGCGCAGCATTGATTGAACAACATCGCCGTATTATTGAAAAATTAACCGATCGACAAGTAGTAGAACAGTTGTATTTCACACAGCTGCTCATGCTGATTGTCTCTTTTTTACTAGGGATGTTTATGTTTGATCATTGGACTGATTTTACAGCCCTATGGCAGATCCGAGATATGCGTATCCTGACTTATGGAATTGGCGGCGCTTTGCTTGTGATTATTGTCGACGCTATTGTCATGAAGGTGTTTCCGGCTCATATGTATGATGATGGCGGATTAAATGAAAAAATGTTCAAAAACCGCAGCATCCCGCATATTGTTTGGTTAACGCTGCTCATTGCCTTTTCAGAAGAAATTTTATTTCGCGGGATCGTTCAGCAGCAATTTGGACTGGAGATTGCAAGCATTGTGTTTGCACTTCTTCACTTTCGCTACTTGTCAAAAATACTCTTGTTTATCCTTGTGGTTTCTATTAGTATTTTTTTAGGACTTTTATACGAGTGGACAGGGAATTTATTCGTTCCTGTCATGACACACTTTGTCATTGACTTAGTCTTTGCATGTCAAATTCGTTTTAAATATTGGGGGAGGGATGAACATGGAAGAAATGTCGAGAATGAAGAGAAAAAAGCAGCAGCTGACAAACATCCATGATGATGATGTAGAGGAAAATCTTGAAGAAGAAAAAGTGCATCCTTCAGATGACTCTCACTTTCCTACACGAGAAGATTTTCATGAATATAAAAAGCAGCGAACCAAAAAGGTGCGTAATCCATTGTTTACGACACTGGCTATTATCTTTCCTATTATTGTCGTCACGGTTTTCTTCCTGTTGATTTATTACACATCAAAGGAAATTAACGATAATAACAATCAAGGTGTATATATTGATAAAACATCGAGTGCTGACACAGATCCAGTCCCGTCAGCACTTGTTGAAACAAAAAATGATTCAAGCGCTGACAAAGCGGATGCATCTGATGACGAGAAGAAAAAGAAAGATGCTGATAAAGAAAAGCAGCGTTCAAAAGAAAAAGCAGAGCAAAAGAAAAAAGAACAAGCCGCTAAAGAGAAGGCTGAGCGTGAAAAGGCCGAAGCTGCAAAAAAGCGTGAGCAGCAGCAGCTCGCTCTTCAAAAACAGCAAGAAGAGAAAAAGCGAAAAGAAGCAGAAGAGAAGAAGAAGCAGGAAGAAAAGCCTGTTCGTGTCGTGCAGCATACTGTTGGACCAGAGGAAAACTTGTATCGAATTTCCATGAAGTATTATCAAAACCGATCAGGGGAAGAGAAAATTCGAGCTTACAACCATTTAAAAGGAAATAGCGTGTACAGCGGACAAGTATTGAATATCCCATTAGAAAATTAATATTTGACATGAATGAATCGAAAAGCACATACATATGTAGAAAAAAGGGACAAGGGTGTATGTGATGACATTGCACGCAATCAGCCGCTATATGGATCAGCCGACACAGAAAATGATTGAAACATTGATCAAAAGGAAACGTAAATACGAGGGATTTGCAAAACAATGCAAAAGATGGCAATGGACAGCCCTTTTATCACTTGCGATTCTTCTGTTTTATTTTGTGATAACAGCTAATAGCGGGGGCTCCCTGCAGCCGGAAGCGATGATTGCCACATTGCTTGGCCATGAGGTGTTTCTGTTTTGGATCATGGCTGAAGTGTTTGCTTTTTACGCATCGTATTATTATAAGAAAAAAGAAGAAAAGGCTGAGGATGAATATCATAAGCTCAGATGTGAAATTATACAGAAAAGCACAGATTTATGGCCTCAATCAAATCAGTGGAAAGAGCGCGAGGCCGTTTTTCACTTCATGCAGACGCAATATGACATCAACCTCTATTATGAAAGTAAATAAATGAGCAAAAGACGTTTAAACAGTTGAAACGTCTTTTTTCATTCAAGCGTCCTATAAAAGAAAGCTGATACAAGGGAGTCATTCATAATGAAATATGCCATCGGATTTACTGCTGCCATAGCGGCTGTGACAACAGGTGTGTGTGTAACAGCGAAAATGGTGAAAACGGCAAAACAAAACAACATCAAAAAGCATTACTTTACAATAGAAGGACTTCAGTCAGATCGACCTGCAGTCATTTTCTTTATTTCTGATACCCATCGCCGTCTAATTAGTGATACTTTATTAGCGGAAGTAGAAGAGCAGCAGCCTGATGTCATTATGATCGGCGGGGACTTAGCTGAAAAGGGAGTCCCTTATGCTAGAGTCGAAGAAAATGTGAAACGTTTAGCAAGGATTGCCCCGGTGTACTTTGTGTGGGGGAATAACGACCATGAGCTGCATCAGCAAAAACTCAAAGACCTCCTCCATACCTATCAGGTGACGACATTGCAAAATGAGACGGCTGTGTGGGATTTTGAAGGACAGCCCATTAAAATAGGCGGAATCGATGATATCCGGCTTGAAAAAGCAGATTATGAAGCGATACGGCCGGAGTTTGTCAAAGAAGACGTGAATATCCTTTTATCACACAACCCAGATGTGCATCACTTGATGAGTGAAGAAGAGGGAATTGATCTCGTTTTGAGCGGTCATACCCATGGGGGTCAAATTCGCATTGGGAAATTTGGTCCGTATGAAAAAGGAAGAACAGGCCAAGTCAAAGGTGCTTTCTTTCTAATTAGTAATGGTTACGGAACAACAAAGATTCCGATGCGTCTTGGAGCAGAACCAGAAACCCATCTGATCTATTTAATGCCGCTAAAAACGCGCTAAGTTGATGCCCCATCAATATTTTCCATAAAAGTCACCGTAAGCATAGCTTCATGCTTGTCTTCCGTCTTGACACAGTGTAAACTGAATACAAAATTAAGAACCTATGACTCATCATCTCATATACTACAGTATGATGTGTGTTAGAAGAGGCAGGAGGGAACGTTATGCGGCTAGAGCGTCTGAATTATAATAAAATCAAAATTTTTCTCACACTAGATGATCTGACAGACCGAGGTCTTACGAAAGAAGACCTTTGGAAAGATTCGTTCAAAGTTCATCAGCTGTTTAAAGACATGATGAACGAAGCGAATCAGGAGCTCGGTTTTGAAGCGAATGGACCGATTGCTGTTGAAGTATTTTCTCTTCAGGCGCAGGGGATGGTCGTCATTGTGACAAAGAGTCAGCAGGAAGATGCTGATGATGAGTTTGATGAAGATTACATTGAGATGCAAGTCAAGCTCGACGAGAGCAAGCATGTGCTCTATCAATTTGCCTCGTTTGAAGATGTGATTCAACTGTCCCATAGTTTAAGTCGTATTGGACTTTTAGGGGGTACAGTTTACCATTATGAAGGTCAATATTTTCTCAGCCTAGATGATTTCGAAGAACTGTCTGCAGATACGGTCATTTCTATTTTAGCGGAGTTCGGTTCACCGACGACATTAACCATTCACCGGTTAAAAGAATACGGAAAAGTGATCATGCAGGAAGATGCAGTGAAAACGATTCAACTGTATTTTTAATCACTTTTTTCTATTATATTTAATACTGTTGTGATGAAACAACAGTATTTTTTTATATCCATTTTTATATTTATAAACGCTGATATTTTATTTTGATAAAAAACGCTTTTTACCTTTGCTTTACCAGTACGAAGGTGTATACTATTGCTTGAAAGGGAGCAGTAGATCATGAAAGATTTCTAGGGGGTTTATTTTAATGGCAGCCGATCAAAACGCCGCTCATAACGCAGAAGATAAGCTAGATGTTTTAAAGTCAACTCAAACCGTCATACATAAAGCGCTTGATAAATTGGGCTATCCGCAAGAAGTGTATGAATTGCTGAAGGAGCCAATTCGCCTATTAACGGTCAAAATTCCAGTACGTATGGATGATGGATCGGTGAAAATTTTCACTGGTTATCGTGCGCAGCATAATGATGCTGTCGGTCCAACAAAAGGCGGAATTCGATTCCACCCGAACGTTACTGAAAAAGAAGTAAAAGCGCTTTCAATTTGGATGAGTTTAAAATGTGGTATTGTGGATCTTCCTTATGGCGGAGGAAAAGGCGGTATTATCTGTGATCCAAGAGAAATGTCATTTAGGGAGCTTGAAAAACTAAGTCGCGGATATGTACGCGCAATTAGTCAAATCGTTGGACCAACAAAAGATGTTCCAGCACCAGATGTGTTTACAAACTCTCAAATCATGGCATGGATGATGGATGAGTATTCTAGAATTGATGAATTTAACTCGCCAGGATTTATTACAGGAAAACCAATTGTTCTTGGAGGCTCACATGGACGTGATACTGCAACGGCAAAAGGTGTAACGATCTGTATCAAAGAAGCGGCGAAGAAAAAAGGAATTGACATCAATGGGGCTCGTGTTGTCGTTCAGGGATTCGGAAATGCAGGAAGTTACTTGGCTAAATTTATGTATGATGCCGGAGCGAAAATCGTAGGAATTTCAGATGCTTACGGCGGTTTGTATGATGAAGATGGTCTCGATATTGACTACTTGCTTGACCGACGTGACAGCTTTGGAACCGTCACTAAATTATTTAATGATACAATTACAAACCAAGAGCTGCTTGAGCTAGATTGTGATATCTTAGTACCTGCAGCCATTGAAAATCAAATTACAGAAGATAATGCGGCGAACATTAAAGCCAAAATTGTCGTAGAAGCAGCAAATGGACCAACGACATTGGAAGGGACAAAAATTCTTTCAGATCGTGGTGTACTGCTTGTTCCAGACGTACTTGCAAGTGCGGGTGGAGTGACTGTTTCTTACTTTGAATGGGTTCAGAATAACCAAGGGTTCTACTGGACAGAAGAAGAAGTAGAAACTCGTTTAGAAGATATGATGGTGAAATCATTTAATAATATTTATGAAATGGCGCAAAACCGCCGTATTGATATGCGACTAGCAGCATATATGGTCGGTGTACGTAAAATGGCTGAAGCTTCTCGATTCAGAGGCTGGATTTAAGCGACTTATTTGCATCGCGCCTTAAAATCTCCTATCCTTAAATAGGAGATTTTTTTATGGAATCATGCAAAGAATCAAACAGTCCAGCAATTGTTATTGCAGTGAAACGACAGGAGTGGAACAAATGAAACAAGAAAAAGCGATCATAATAGGAGGCGGCCCGTGCGGTCTATCAGCTGCCATTGCATTCAAGCAAATTGGGATTGATGCACTTGTGATTGAAAAGGGCAATGTGGTCAACAGTATTTATCATTACCCTACACACCAAACCTTCTTCAGTACAAGTGAAAAGCTTGAAATCGGTGACGTCGCTTTTATCACTGAAAATCGGAAACCCGTTCGTATTCAGGCGCTTTCCTATTACCGAGAGGTGGTCAGACGAAAAAGCCTTCGTGTGAATGCTTTTGAAAAGGTAAACGCTGTGACGAAAAAAGATGGCCGTTTTACGGTAAATACATCAAAAGACGACTATACATGTGACTATGTTGTGATTGCGACTGGCTACTATGATCATCCTAACTATATGAATGTAAAAGGGGAAGACCTTCCTCATGTGTATCATTATTTTAAAGAAGGACACCCCTACTTTGATAAAGATGTGACGGTGATCGGCGGGAAGAACTCTAGTGTTGATGCTGCCCTGGAACTTGTGAAATGCGGAAGCAGGGTGACGGTTTTATATAGAGGAACTGAATATTCATCCAGCATCAAACCTTGGATTTTACCAGAGTTTGAAGCGCTTGTTCGAAATGGCACCATTCGAATGGAGTTCGGTGCAGAGGTGAAGGAAATCACAGAACAGGATATTGTCTTTACAAACCAGCAGGGTCAAACGGATCGAGTGAAAAGTGATTATGTGTTTGCGATGACAGGTTATCATCCTGATCATTCATTTTTAGAAAAAATGGGTGTAACAATCGATCCAGAATCAGGCCGCCCAGCATTTGATGAACAAACAATGGAAACAAATGTAGAAGGTATTTTCATTGCAGGGGTCATTGCAGCTGGTAACAACGCCAACGAAATTTTCATTGAAAATGGAAGATTTCATGGTGGGTTAATTGCAGAAGAAATCAACAAAAGAATCAACGGGTAAAAAAAGAACTGGGTCCTTCTAAGGGATTCAGTTCTTTTTTATGTAAATTGGGATTATATAGAAGATTATTTTTGGGAAAATGGGCTCCAGTCATATAAAAAAGGGGTGATTCGTGGTACGATAATAAAGGATAATGTAGGGAAAGAGGTCTGATTATGATCGCAATCATTTCAGCAGGTTTAGCTCCCGGCATCGCACTTTTAAGTTATTTTTATTTGAAAGATCAATACGACAATGAGCCGGTTCATATGGTCATCAGATCTTTTATGCTAGGTGTCATACTTGTGTTTCCAACCATGTTTATTCAGTATGTCCTCCAAGAGGAAAATATAGCCACGAATCCTATCGTGATTTCATTTGTGACATCAGGTTTTTTAGAAGAATCATTAAAGTGGTTTATTTTAATGGTCAGTGTCTATGCGCACGTACAGTTTGATGAACACTATGACGGGATTGTCTATGGAACAAGTGTCTCGCTTGGATTTGCGACACTTGAAAATATTCTGTACTTAGTGGGTCATGGGGTGGAGTACGCGTTTACACGTGCCTTGCTACCTGTATCAAGCCATGCTTTATTTGGTGTGGTGATGGGGTTTTATATAGGTAAAGCTCGCTTTTCTGATAAAAAAGAGCAGCGAAAATGGCTGATTCTCTCTTTAATACTTCCTATCCTTTTTCATGGCTTATATGATTTCATTCTTCTTGGCATGAAAAATTGGGGATATATTATGTTACCGTTCATGATTTTTTTATGGTGGTTTGGTCTGCGGAAAGCCAAAAAAGCCCGTGCGGTGAAGATGGTACAAATTTAAATTGGAAAACGTCCTATACGTCTGTAGGGCGTTTTTTGTCTTTTCCATCCAATTCCCTCCTGTGATGAATGTATAAAAATAGGGATCGGAAGAAACATATATTCAAACATCAAAAGTACAGGAGGATCAAATATGGACAAAGCTCGTTTCATGAAACAAATCGTCCTTATCTTCTCAATTGTTCTGCTCGCGTCTTCATTGATGACAGCTGAAAAAAGTGAAGCTTTCACGAATCAAGTGATTCAGCGGGGAGCTACAGGAGAAGATGTCGTCGAGCTCCAGGCAAGGCTCCAATACAATGGTTTTTACAATGGAAAAATAGACGGGGTGTATGGCTGGGGAACTTACTGGGCCGTGCGCAATTTTCAAAGCCAGTTTGGTGTAAAGAAAGTCGATGGACTCGTAGGGGAAAAAACAAAAAACCTATTAGTTCAAAAGACGAAATACTATAAAGAGTTTGTGCAGCAGCAGCTGCAAAAAGGGAATCAGTTTACGCATTATGGCGGGAAACCTCTTGATCAGCAAACAAAGGCTCCTGCGCAAAGAAACACGCAAAAAAAGACAGCACAAGGTGCAAAAGAGAATCAAAAAAGTCAAAGCGGAGGAAACAGCTCGACTGGGAAGTCTGGAAAGCAGTCAGGAAATGGTCAAGCAAATCAAACGCCGAAACAAACAGCAGCCAACATGCCAGGTGGTTTTTCAAGCAATGACATTCAGCTTCTTTCACAAGCTGTTTATAGTGAAGCGAGAGGTGAACCTTATGAAGGACAGGTAGCGATCGCAGCCGTCATCTTAAACCGTTTAAACAACCCGACCTTTCCAAACACGATTGCTGGTGTCATTTTTGAACCGCTTGCGTTTACTGCTGTAGCAGATGGACAATTTTATATGGCGCCAAATGAAACCGCTAAAAAGGCAGTATTTGATGCCATTAATGGCTGGGACCCATCTGAAAGCGCCGTTTATTACTTTAATCCTGATACAGCAACAAGCCCATGGATTTGGGGAAGACCACAAATTAAACGAATCGGGAAACATATTTTCTGTGAATAAAAAGAGGTGTAAATAAATGATCAGAGGAATATTGATTGCTATTTTAGGAATTGCTGTCATCTCAACAGGATACTGGGGCTATAAAGAGCATCAAGAAAAAGATGCAGTACTGCTTCATGCAGAGAACAACTATCAAAGAGCCTTCCATGATTTAACGTATCAAGTCGATCAGCTGCACGATAAACTTGGCGCAACACTTGCGATGAATAGCCAAACATCTATATCTCCAGCACTGGCAGATGTATGGAGAATGTCATCAGAAGCGCATAACAATGTCAGTCAGCTTCCGCTCACATTGATGCCTTTTAACAAAACAGAAGAGTTTCTAGCGAATGTCGGTGACTTTAGCTACAAATCGTCACTTAAATCTTTATCAGATGAACCATTAAACAAAGATACACACAAAACCATTACCACTTTATATGATCAAGCGGCAGATATTCAAAACGAACTTAGACAAGTGCAGCATCTCGTACTCAACAAAAATTTAAAATGGATGGATGTTGAAATGGCACTGGCTGATGGAGATCGAAAAAACGACAACACCATCATTGACGGATTAAAAACCGTTGAGAGAAATGCTGATGCGTTTGCAGATGTTGATCTTGGCCCTACAAATGTGTCAACTGAATCAGAAACGCAAGGCTACAATCACTTAAAAGGGCAAAAGATTTCAAAAAAAGAAGCGATCCGTATCGCCCAGCAATTTGCACCTGACCATAACAAAGATTTTAAGGTGAGAAAAAGTGGGAGTAAAACGAACCGTGATGTCTACAGCCTGTCAATGTCTGACCCAGACAACCGGGCAAACTTTTATTTAGACTTGACTGAAAAAGGCGGCCATCCTGTCTATCTTCTTCAGAACCGTGAAGTGAACAAACAAAAAATCAGTTTAAATGATGCCTCAGAAAAAGCACTAAGTTTCTTAAAGAAGCATGGATTCGATACCGAATCATTTCATTTAGATGAGAGTGCGCAATTTGATAATATCGGCGTATTTACCTATGTACCTTTACAGAATAACGTATTGCTTTATCCAGATAGTATTCGAATGAAAGTCGCTTTAGATGATGGTGAGGTTGTGGGATTCTCAGCGAAAGACTATTTAATGAATCACAGAAAACGTGACATAAAAGCACCAAAGATTTCTCGAAAAGAAGCTGAAAAGACCTTAAATAAACATGTGAAGATCGAGGATACACATGTAGCTCTTGTTCAAAATGATATGTCAGAGGAAGTTCTCTGCTATGAGTTTTTAGGAACCATTAAAAACGACACGTACCGAATGTTCATTAATGCAGATACTGGAAAAGAAGAAAGAGTAGATAAACTAAAAAATGCAGAACCTATATATAAAGACCTATAGAAAAGGAAGCGAGGAAAAGGCGAATAAGCCTTTTCCTTTTGTTTTATACATGGTTTAATATAAGAGAGGATACGATTTCACAGATGAAAAGAGTGATGAGGAATGTTACAAATAGGGGATGCAATCACAATTGAGTATGTCAATGAGAACAAAGAAGTGAAAACTGCAAAATCGAAAGTTTTGGAAAATAATAACGATGATATTTGCATTAATTATCCAGCTGATAAAGAAACGGGGCGCACGATCTATTTAAATCAAGAAACAGAAATCACCGTCTTCTTTTTCGATGAAAATCAAATTCCATACAAATGTACAAGCAAAGTCATTGGGAAAAGAAAAGAAGATATCCCGATGATTGTCGTTTCGATTCCGCCAAAAGAAGAAATGATTCGGCTTCAGCGAAGAGAATATCTTCGAGTGGATACGATGGTGAAAGCGTCCATTACGCAAAATGGTGAAGAAACCTTCGACACATTTATTGTCAATATGAGTGCTGGCGGTGTAGCAATTGCTGTTCCAGAAGGTGTCTCACTAAAAGAATATGGCGAGGTCGTCACAGAGTTTGAACTTTCACTTAAAGAACCAGTGAAAATTAAAGCGATTGCAGAAATGAATCGTGTTTATCAAGATGAACAGACGGGGAAAACAAGAGCGATCATGGAATTTACTGAAATCACAAACGACCACCAGCAACACATCATGAAGTATTGTTTCCAGCAGCAGCTTCTAACACGTGTGAAAAAAGTATAAGAATAAAGGTTGTCAAAAGCTTCCATACTAGAGAGAAAGAATCTAGCGTTGGAGGCTTTTTTGTATGAAAACAATGGAAAGATGGCTATTCAAAGCAGTGCTCATTCAGCTCATTCTGCTTTTGGCGGTTCAGGTCACCCTTCACTTGACGAAAGGAGAACTATTTTTGTCAAAAGTCGTACAATACGAGGGTGTGAATAACATGAGCATTGAAGATTGGATTGAGACATTTAAGCAAAAGGATTGATAGAAAATTCCCCCGTTTGAGCGGTGATCGTGTTACAATTCATAAGGGAGATTCAATCAAGGAGAGGTATTATGAAAAAGAAATTATCTATCGCAATTGACGGTCCTGCTGCAGCAGGAAAAAGCACTGTGGCAAAAATTGTCGCAGCGAAAAAATCATATATTTATATCGATACAGGTGCGATGTACCGCGCAATTACACTTGCAGCACTCAATCAAGGCGTAGACCTTGAAGACGAACAGGCACTTGATGCGTTATTGAAAAACACAGTTATTGAACTTGTGTCAACTGACGAAGGTCAAAAAGTGCATTTAGACACGATCGATGTCACAGAAGACATCAGAACAGACCGCGTAAGTAATCAAGTCTCTGTTGTTGCAAAGCATCGAGCTGTCCGGGAAGAAATGGTCCGCAGGCAGCAAGAGCTGGGGAACCGAGGCGGTGTCGTCATGGATGGAAGAGACATCGGCACGCATGTTCTTCCAGATGCAGAAGTGAAAATTTTCTTACTTGCGTCAGTAGAGGAAAGAGCAAAACGCCGTTTTGAAGAAAATCAGAAAAAAGGCTATGATGTCAATTACGATCAGCTGATCGAAGAGATTGCAAGACGTGACAAGCTTGATTCAGAGCGGGAGGTATCACCGCTGAAGAAAGCAGATGACGCCATTGAAATTGACACGACTTCTCTTTCTATTCAAGAGGTTGCAGGTAAAATTTTAGATGCAGCAGAGCGTGTAGAAAAACAGTAAGAAATTTTAGAAAACTTTTATAAGTTAGAGGTTTATCTCTTGACAAACAAGGTCTTTTATTAGAAGTTTATACTAATACTATTTTTATTGATCATTCAAGCAATTCTGTTGATTTGAATGTTTCTATAATACATATTCGGCTGGCAATCATCATGCTAAGGACACATATTCACCCAGTCGTTTTAACTAAGCTGTGTAGGTTTGGACCAAGGAGGTTATCGAAATGACAGAGGAAATGAATCAAATCGATGTTCAGGTACCAGAGGTTGGAGATGTAGTGAAAGGGATTGTTTCTAAAGTTGAGGACAAGCATGTCAATGTAGATATCGTCAATGTGAAACAACCTGGGATCATCCCAATCAGTGAATTATCAAGTCTTCACGTTGAAAAAGCATCAGATGTCGTGAAAGATGGCGACGAGTTAGAGCTTAAAGTAACAAAGGTCGAAGACGATGCTTTGATTTTATCGAAACGTGCTGTTGATGCAGACCGCGCTTGGGAAGACCTAGAGAAAAAGTTTGAAACAAAAGAAGTATTTGAAGCAGAAGTAAAAGACGTTGTCAAAGGTGGTCTAGTGGTCGACATTGGTGTTCGCGGATTTATTCCTGCGTCTCTTGTTGAGGCACACTATGTAGAAGACTTCACTGACTATAAAGGAAAAACACTCTCGCTTGTTGTGGTAGAGCTTGACCGCGAAAAAAACCGCGTGATTCTATCGCATCGTGCAGTCGTTGAGCAAGAACAATTAGACAAGAAGCAAGACTTCCTGCAAAAGCTTGCAGTAGGCAGTGTGATTGATGGAAAAGTGCAGCGCCTGACTGACTTTGGTGCATTTGTTGACATTGGCGGCATTGATGGATTAGTTCACATTTCTCAACTATCCCATGCGCATGTCGAAAAGCCATCTGACGTTGTTGAAGAAGGACAGGAAGTGAAAGTCAAAGTTCTTGCTGTTGACCGCGATAACGAACGTATCTCACTATCTATTAAAGAAACATTACCAGGACCTTGGAGCCAAATTGGTGAAAAGGTAAAACAAGGTGATGTTCTTGAAGGAACCGTTCAACGTCTTGTGAGCTTTGGTGCATTTGTTGAAATTCTGCCAGGTGTAGAAGGACTTGTGCATATTTCCCAAATTTCACACAAACATATTGGTACTCCTCAAGAAGTCCTTGAAGAAGGGCAGACTGTGAAAGTGAAAGTGCTTGATGTCAATGAAGATGAAGAGCGCATTTCACTTAGCATTCGTGAATTAGAAGAGAATCCTGAAAAACAAATTGAAGAGGATTACCGTCAATATCAGGCGAAAGAAGAAAATACAAGCGGATTCCAGCTTGGTGACCTGATTGGTGATAAACTCAATAAACTAAAATAATTTGGTGATCAAAATTGACGCGAGCAGAAAGAAAGAAACAGCATATTGAGCATGCTTTGTCGACTGGCCAGCATGCAGCAACAGGTTTACAAGATGTTTCCTTCGTTCACGCCAGTTTACCAGATCTTGCGACATCACAAATTGATACACATACGACAATTGGCGGACTGACTTTCGGTTCGCCAATTTTTATCAATGCAATGACTGGTGGAGGCGGAGAATCGACCTATGAGATTAATCGCTCTTTATCTATCGCAGCGAAGGAAACCAATATTCCAGTAGCAGTCGGATCACAAATGGCTGCACTGAAAGATGCAGACGAACGTCGTACGTATGAAGTGGTTCGAAAGGTGAATCCGGATGGACTCGTTTTTGCCAATTTAGGCAGTGAGGCGACAATTCAGCAAGCACGGGATGCCGTTGACATGCTGGAGGCAAACATGCTCCAAATTCACTTAAACGTGATTCAAGAGATCGTCATGCCTGAAGGAGATCGTGATTTCAGAGGTGCTGTTGAGCGGATCGCAGCCATCACTGAATCAATTGAGGTACCTGTTGTCGTCAAAGAAGTTGGATTTGGGATGAATAAGGAAACAGCAAAGAAATTATTTGATGCTGGAGTTGCTGCTGTTGATGTAGGCGGATTTGGGGGAACGAATTTTTCTAAAATCGAGAACCTGCGCCGTCAAAAAGCACTTCGTTATTTTGACCAGTGGGGAATTCCAACTGCAGCGAGTCTGGCTGAAGTACATACAGCCTTTCCAGATCAAACCGTCCTAGCTTCTGGAGGCATTCAAGATGCACTTGATGTGACAAAATCAATTGCTCTTGGTGCGTCTGCCGCTGGATTAGCCGGCTTTTTCTTAAAATCCCTGACGAGTGGAGGAGAAAAGGGCCTCATCTCTGATATCATTGATCTACAAGATGATGTGAAGATGTTGATGACAGTACTTGGCATGAAGACAATTGAGGAGCTACGGCAAGCTCCGATTGTGCTTACAGGGGAAACAAGTCATTGGCTGAAAGAAAGAGGCGTGGATACTACGTACTATAGTTTAAGAAATAAGAAGACAAAGGACTAAATGAAATTTTAGCCCTTTGTCTTCTTTTCAGCGTGAAAGAAAACCTTTGCAGTCTATGAAAGACAGCTACTTTTGCGGAGCGAATTTGACATTCGTGAGCACCAGCGCGCAGGACTGACATCGAATGCGAGGGTTTGTCTACACGCTGAGACATGTGATGATCACATGTCTTTTTTTATTGATTTCTTTTGCGAGCGTCTTCCGGGCCTTCTAAAGTTGTTGCCCCTTTGTGATGAATGGATTGATCACGGTCAGATTCAACTCTTCTTGATGCCTTTAGGCGTTTTTCCTGTCTATCCTTACCCATCATACATCCCTCCTCAACTATTAGGGTGTCACCTCTTGTTTATTTCATGCAAATCCCGCACCTTCTCATACGTTTAAAAACTGGAGATTTTCCCATAATGTAATTGAGGTGATGAGGGTTGGAGGCATTGTACTATTATTGGTCAATATGGTTCGTTTGGATTATGGTGACATTTATCATGGAGAAAAGCACGTGGCGCAATGTGCTGGGCGTATGTGTTCTCATTCATATTATATGCAGTCATGTCATGGTTTCTATTTTAGACATTAGGATCAATGCAGGATTTTTGATGACCTTTTTATATGCTTGCATGTCATTCGTGATCTTTCGGCCTGCTCATCGAATTATGCGAATCATGCAATTAGGTTCCATGGTCAGTGCGTATGCCTTTTTTATGATTTTTGCATTATATGATCCAGTTTGGTTCACGATAATAAAGGTGGACTGGGTTGTATTTGCCTTGCTGATCTTGATGTGTTTAACATATGGGCATCATTTAACGGAACGGATCACTTTATGGATGATGGCTATATGTCTGGGGGAAGCCCTTTATGCGCTTACGATTCATCGCCTCACATCTTCCATTGTCATAGGAGATCTCTCGTTTCTTTCCATGGCTGTTCAAGGAGCTGTCTTTCTATTAGGTGTAGGTCAGCTTGAAAAACTCTTGAACACCCGTTCATCTAGAAAACCAGTAAAAGGGGCTGCAAAATCAACATGACGGATTACACGTTTCCTGTGATTATTGGTGTCATCTTTGGGATGGCGGCTAGGCTTTATATGCTAAGAACTGATTATCGGCAATATCCCACATATATTCATGGACAAGTGATTCACATTGCGCTAGGTTTTATCGCATCAGGCCTTGGTGCTATTATTATGCCTGCACTGATCCAGGAAGAATTCACTGCCATTACCTTTCTGACGCTTGCAGCCACGCAATTTCGTGATGTGCGTAATATGGAAAGAAATACATTGACCCAAATGGATTCGTATGAGCTTGTCTCACGAGGCAGTACATATATCGAGGGCATTGCGATCGCCTTTGAAAGTCGAAATTATATTGCCATTCTTACTGCCCTAATTACAACGACCGCCTGTATTTTCTTTTCGCTCGTCGTTGGGACCGTGGTCGGTATTCTTTGTTTTTTCATGGCAAAACTATTAATGTCAGGGAGCCAATTAAAGGATATCGTGAATATTCAAAAAGGGGAACTTCGTTTTGACGGCGCAGGACTTTACGTAAATGATATTTACATTATGAATATCGGGCTGCCTGAAAAGCAAAAATTGATTTTAGAGCATGGAATGGGGTTCATCTTGACTCCGAAGAATTTTAACTCGGCCACAACCATCGCAAACCTTGGGCAGCGGCAAGCCATCTTATTTGATTTATCCAACGTGCTTGGTGTATACCGAGATTCTGGTGAACCATCGCTTTGTCCGCTCGCAAAACGTGATCTGAATAATGGCACACTTGGCGTATTCATTTTACCGCAATGGCAGCGTGAAGATTTGGCTGTCCGTGTATTAGAAGAGGTGCCTATTTTAGAAAATGCCATTAGAATGCCGACAGATTTCATTAAAAAGAAAGTGAGGTAATAGGGCATGGCGAACACCATTGAACAATTTATATTGGCTGTGGCGACAACAAATAAAGAGCGGGTCATTGGCGGAACAGCCGTTTTTTTCTGTGAAAATAAAGAAGAGCTCGACATGTATGCCATGAATTTAGAGGCCATTTTAGATGGAATTGCACACGGCATTGGAGAAGATCTTTACTTGATCGTCAAACATTTTTAAGTTATTCATTGTGGTCTGATTAAAAATTGATATAATATATAAGTTGAACCCTTCATGTTTGAAGGGTTTATTTCATAAAACTGAATGAAAATTATAAATCCCGGTTGAAACATGATGATGAACATATTGAATCGCGGCTGGATTGAAAGGAAGGGTACTATGGGTAAACCTGTCGTAGCCATTGTTGGAAGGCCCAACGTTGGAAAATCTACAATTTTTAATCGAATCGCAGGCGAAAGAATATCGATTGTAGAAGACACACCTGGTGTAACAAGAGATCGAATCTATAGCTCTGCTGAATGGTTAAATTATGACTTTAATTTAATAGATACTGGTGGAATTGATATTGGAGATGAGCCGTTTTTGGCGCAAATTCGCCATCAGGCTGAAATCGCAATGGATGAAGCGGATGTTATTATCTTTATGGTCAATGGAAGAGATGGCGTCACATCTGCGGATGAAGAAGTCGCAAAAATTTTATATCGCACGAAAAAACCTGTCGTACTTGCTGTCAATAAATTGGACAACCCTGAAATGAGAAGCGACGTGTATGACTTTTATGCACTTGGATTTGGCGAACCGTATCCGATTTCTGGAACGCACGGACTCGGTCTAGGTGATCTGCTTGATGCTGTCGCAGAGCATTTCAAAAACTTACCAGATACACAGTATGATGAAGAAGTGGTCCAGTTCTGCTTAATCGGCCGCCCAAATGTAGGGAAATCCTCTTTGGTGAATGCGATGCTCGGTGAAGAACGTGTCATTGTCAGCAACATTGCTGGTACAACAAGAGACGCTGTAGATACAATGTTTACGTACAACCAACGTGACTTTGTCATTGTGGACACAGCAGGTATGAGGAAAAAAGGGAAAGTATATGAAACAACAGAGAAATACAGTGTACTCCGTGCGTTGAAAGCCATTGATCGATCGGATGTTGTCGCTGTTGTTCTTGATGGTGAAGAAGGCATTATTGAACAGGATAAACGTATTGCCGGCTACGCACACGAAGCGGGTAAAGCCGTTGTGATCATTGTGAACAAGTGGGATGCTGTTGAAAAAGACGAGCGTACAATGAAGGAATTTGAGCAAAACATTCGTGAGCATTTTCAATTCCTTGATTATGCACCTGTCTTATTCATGTCTGCTCTTACGAAAAAGAGAATTCACACGTTAATGCCAACAATTATTACCGCTAGTGAAAATCATGCGATGCGCGTTCAAACGAACATTCTAAACGATATTATCATGGATGCTGTAGCGATGAACCCAACGCCGACCCATAACGGACAGCGTCTGAAAATTTACTATGCAACACAAGTGGCGATCAAACCGCCGTCCTTTGTTGTGTTTGTAAATGATCCAGAACTTATGCACTTTTCTTATGAGCGTTTCCTAGAAAACCGAATTCGAGATGCATTTGGTTTTGAAGGAACACCAATTAAAATATTTGCGAGAGCGAGAAAATAAAAAGGGTGAGCAGGATGAAGAAAATTTCAGTACTTGGAGCAGGGAGCTGGGGAACAGCTCTTGCGCTTGTATTAGCTGATAATCATCATGATGTACACATGTGGGGACATAGACAAGAATTAATTGATCAAATCAATGAGAAACATGAAAATCATGATTACTTGCCTAATGTTGCATTGCCAGCATCTATTCAAGCGACAACAGATATGAAACAGGCACTAGAAGGGACAGATGCGATTATTGTCGCTGTGCCAACAAAGGCCATTCGAGAAGTATTGAAACAGGCAAATGAGTTCATTACGTCAAAGGTGCCATTTGTTCATGTCAGTAAAGGAATTGAACCAGATACGCTTCTTAGAATTTCTCAAATGATTGAACAAGAAGTCCCAGAAGCAAAAAGAGAAGCAGTTGTTGTCCTGTCAGGACCAAGTCACGCTGAAGAAGTTGGCTTGCGTCATCCGACAACTGTTACAGTTTCATCAGAACATATTGAAGCGGCTCAATTTGTTCAAGATTTGTTTATGAACAACAACTTCAGAGTGTACACAAACCCTGATGTGATTGGGGTGGAAATTGGCGGGGCGCTGAAAAACATCATCGCTCTTGCGGCAGGGATCACAGACGGACTCGGATATGGCGATAATGCGAAAGCAGCGCTCATCACAAGGGGTCTTGCTGAAATCGCCCGCCTCGGCACAAAAATGGGAGGAAACCCTCTTACGTTTGCCGGGTTAACAGGTGTTGGAGATTTGATTGTCACATGTACAAGTGTTCATTCACGTAACTGGCGCTGCGGGAATTTACTCGGTAAAGGATATAAGCTCGAAGAAGTGCTTGAAAAAATGGGGATGGTTGTCGAAGGCGTCCGCACAACAAAAGGCGCTTATCAGCTCTCCAAAGAATACAAGGTCAGTATGCCGATTACAGAGGCTCTTTACGGCGTCCTATTTGAAGGGAAAAAGGTAGACGATGCTGTAGAATCCTTAATGGCACGTGTGAAAACACATGAGATGGAAGACCTTGTGAACATGTTCGAAAACCAAACAAAGTAATTGGAAGACTGAACTTAGGCGTGTAGAGGATGCAAGAAGGGGAAGACTTGCATAACATAACAATGAAGTTTGAATAGAGCTTTGCCTCTACAGAATGAGGAAAAATAGTCGACCTAATGACTGAAGCAGAGTCCCCCTCTTTGCTTCAGTTTTTTTATTCACTTTTTTCTGAATGATTGGAAAAATGATTGATATTTTACTTAATTTTGGTTTAGAATGAAATATAAACGCTTACAATTCGTTTATATTAAAGGGGGACAGGCACGATGAGTTTTGCTTTAATCAAGATGTGGTTTGCGCTTGGTTCAATGGGGCTCATGTTTTTAGCCGTTGTAACCATTTATCTGAGTAGGTTTAAGCTGAAGAGCCGATTTCTGAAAATAACAGCTTCGACTGTTGCGTACAGCTTAATGCTCATATCAGGTATCATTGTGTTTTTAGTTGTAGTTAGCGGGCCGGTCAATGAATAAAGAAAAAGGAAGAATGTGATGATCAAAGCAAAAATCAGTGTCATGCTGTTAACACTTATTTTACTTACGGGGTGCCTCTATCCAGAGAATCGCAAAGCTGAAAACCGCGTGCCATATAAAGAGCAGCTGCAAAGTGTGCAGACAGCGATTGAAGATTTTCAAAAAGCGACAAATGGCCTTTTACCGATTGAAACAAAAGAAGGCGACACACCGATTTATCAGAAGTATGTCATTGACTTTAAGCGTCTGTCACCAAGATATTTACACGATGTACCGTCGACATCTTTTGAAGGCGGGGGCGAATATATCTATGTCCTCACAGACGTCGAACAAAACCCAACGGTGAAACTGCTTGATGTCAAAATGACACAAACGATCAGTGAATTACGTCTAAGGATCAAAATATATCAAGATGAACATACATATCCGCCATATGGCAAAGTAGTATCCAAAGATTTATATACGTTAAATGAAAAAAAACTAGGGTTAAAAGCACCGCCTACAGTGACGAGCCCTGTCACGGGTGAATCACTTCCATTACTGATTTCCTCAAATGGCGAAATCTATGTTGACTATCGCAGTGATTTTGCCCAGATTTTGAAAAATACGAAACAAAAGCTGAAACCAGGTGAAAATATTCAAGATGTCTATTGGCAGGAAACCCCGTTTGTACCAGCGTTTTCTGTTCCATATACGATCAACAAAAAAGGTGAGCCGGCTTTTTTAGAAAAAAAGACGTCATAAACAAGAATGAACCTTTCTCCTCTGCATATAAATGAGGAGAAAGGTTTTTTTATGGCTAAACATACTCTCAAAACAAAAAAGGTGTCATATTCAAATAGGACAACGTCATACACATATATTGTCCTGACACCTTTCAAGCACCGTTTGATTGAAGTATAGAGTATTTTATTTGAAAACGAGGATAGCAAGTCCGGGAGGGGATCACTTGGAAAAAGTCGATATTTTCAAGGATATCGCTGAACGAACAGGAGGCGATATATATTTAGGAGTCGTTGGAGCTGTTCGTACAGGGAAATCTACGTTTATTAAAAAGTTTATGGAGCTCGTGGTGCTCCCGAATATCAATAATGAGGCAGACCGTGCAAGAGCACAGGATGAATTGCCGCAAAGCGCAGCAGGAAAAACCATTATGACCACAGAGCCAAAATTTGTGCCAAATCAAGCGGCATCCATTCACGTGAGTGACGGCCTGGATGTCAACATTAGGCTTGTCGATTGTGTAGGCTACACCGTGCCTGGTGCACGCGGGTATGAAGATGAAAATGGTCCGAGAATGATTAATACGCCGTGGTATGAAGAGCCAATCCCGTTTCATGAAGCAGCGGAAATTGGTACACGCAAGGTCATTCAAGAGCATTCAACCATTGGTGTTGTGATTACAACAGATGGATCAATTGGGGAAATCCCAAGACATGACTATATTGAATCAGAAGAACGTGTCATTGACGAACTCAAAGAAGTTGGAAAGCCGTTTATTATGGTGATCAACTCTGTGAGACCTTATCACCCTGAAACAGAAGCACTGCGGCAGGAACTTAGTCAAAAATATGATATTCCTGTACTCGCGATGAGTGTCGAAAGTATGAGAGAACAAGACGTCCTCAGTGTACTTCGTGAAGCATTATATGAATTCCCAGTGCTTGAGGTGAATGTGAACCTGCCAAGCTGGGTCATGGTACTAAAAGAAGATCATTGGCTAAGAGAGAGTTATCAGGATTCAGTGAAAGAAACCGTCAAGGATATTAAGAGATTAAGAGATGTTGACCGAGTGGTAGGTCAGTTCAGTGAATTCGATTTTATCGAAAGAGCGGGCTTAGCAGGCATTGAAATGGGTCAAGGGATCGCAGAAATTGATCTGTATGCGCCGGATGATCTATATGATCATATCCTAAAAGAAGTGGTTGGTGTGGAAATTAGGGGCAAAGATCACCTTCTTGAGCTCATGCAAGATTTTGCACATGCGAAAACGGAGTATGATCAAGTGTCTGACGCTTTAAAAATGGTGAAGCAGACTGGTTATGGAATTGCGGCACCAGCTTTGTCGGATATGAGTTTAGATGAGCCGGAAATCATTAGGCAAGGATCAAGATTCGGCGTCAGATTAAAAGCAGTCGCACCATCTATTCATATGATTAAGGTAGATGTAGAAAGTGAGTTTGCGCCGATTATCGGAACAGAAAAACAAAGTGAAGAGCTCGTCCGATACTTAATGCAAGACTTTGAGGATGATCCGCTTTCTATCTGGAATTCCGATATATTTGGACGCTCACTCAGCTCGCTTGTCAGAGAAGGCATTCAAGCAAAACTCTCGCTGATGCCGGAAAATGCAAGGTATAAACTAAAGGAAACGCTTGAACGAATTATTAACGAAGGATCAGGCGGTCTGATCGCGATTATTCTATAGGATGTGAGACCTCTCATTGATGGGGGTCTTTTTTTGCGTGCAGGTGAAGTCATAAAAAGACAATTGTATAAAGATTAGTCAGATTCAGGCTGAAATTAGGAATATTCGTTCGCAAAAGTGCCCTTAATCCTTGACGAATAAGGATTCTTCCCTTTAAAATGCTTGATATGGTATTTCATATGTGTTAATCTACTTACAGAAAATCTTCACTTTGTTGGACAAACATTCCTTCAAAGAGAAGTTTTCTAATGAAAAGCCATGTATGACGCTTTCTAGACGCTCTTTTTTTCAAAAAAAGTGTATAGAAAGAAGATGAATTGTGAAGAAATGATAACAATCTATGAATGCATATTTTTGGGAGGAGGTGAAAGGCATGAACAAGACAGAACTTATTAACGCGGTTGCTGAAGCAAGCGAGTTATCTAAAAAAGACGCGACAAAAGCAGTTGATTCTGTTTTTGATACAATTTTAGATGCACTTAAAAATGGTGACAAAATCCAACTTATTGGTTTTGGTAACTTTGAAGTACGTGAGCGTTCAGCTCGTAAAGGACGTAACCCACAAACTGGTGCAGAGATCGAAATCCCTGCAAGCAAAGTACCTGCTTTCAAACCAGGTAAAGCACTTAAAGACGCGGTGGCAGGTAAATAATCGTTATGTGTAATGATCCTATTGAAGGAGTTATACATATACAGTTTCACACTGGTCTAGAAAAGCCCCTTTGATAAGGGGCTTTTCCTTTTGAATCAAATGGTTTGTTTAGAACGCTCTCCTTTGCTTTTAGGATCTGAAGTGTGCTAGAATCTGAATGAAATGTAATCGCCTTTGGAGGATATAATACATGAGTGAAATAAATAAAGAATTAATCGAACACGCGGTACGCGATATATTAAAAGCAATCGGAGAAGATCCAGATCGTGAAGGACTTCTTGATACCCCAAAACGAGTAGCAAAAATGTATGAAGAAGTGTTCTCGGGATTAAATGAAGATCCAAAAGAACATTTTAAAACCATTTTTGGTGAAGATCATGAAGAACTTGTTCTTGTCAAAGATATTGCTTTTCATTCAATGTGTGAACACCATCTTGTGCCATTCTATGGCAAAGCCCATGTCGCTTATATTCCGCGCGGCGGAAAAGTAACGGGACTCAGCAAGCTGGCGAGAGCAGTAGAAGCCGTGGCAAAGCGCCCGCAGCTTCAGGAGCGCATTACATCAACGATTGCAGATAGTATGGTGGAAACTTTAAATCCACATGGTGTGATGATTGTCGTTGAAGCAGAGCATATGTGTATGACGATGCGCGGAGTGAAGAAGCCCGGCGCTAAAACAGTCACTTCAGCCGTACGCGGTACATTTGCAAATGATGCGGCAGCAAGAGCAGAAGTGCTTTCATTTATTAAAAACGACTAATCCATAGATGGAAGGTGAACAGATTGAGTGAAAATAAAGCATCTGATTTTGTGGTGATTAAAGCCATTGATAATGGTGTCAATGTGATCGGCTTAACTAGAGGTTCCGATACAAGATTTCACCATTCCGAAAAGCTCGATAAAGGTGAAGTCATTATCGCACAATTTACTGAGCACACATCAGCCATCAAAGTGCGGGGCGATGCTGTCATTCAAACAAGCTTCGGTGAAATTCAAAGCGAAGCAAAGAAATAACGCACGACTATGCACTTGATAGCATGAAAGTCAGGCCTGATATGGTATAATAAATCTCTATACAATGTAGAGAGCTACATATGAAACTGTAATTTTTGGGACAAGGGTGATATCTTTGCAAGACATCTACGGAATTTTATCTAATCTGAATATAAAATTAAACAAAAAGCTTTCTCATCCTTATTTGGCGAAGCATTTGCGTGCGCCGCTCATCGATGAAGATAAGCTCCTTCTTTTTCATGCAATGTTTGATGAAGCTCAAATCGATGCTGAGAAAAAAGAAAATTATATTTTAACGGCGATGCTTGTGCAAATTGCCCTTGATACCCATGACGAAGTCACAACTGCTGCAGCCATCAAACAAGACGAGTTCAAAAATCGTCAGTTGACCATCCTAGCAGGAGACTATTTCAGCGGTCTCTATTACTCTCTTCTCTCTGACATGAAAGATATTTACATGATCCGTACTCTTGCCACGGCGATCAAAGAGATTAATGAACATAAAATTAGACTATATGATCGATCCATTCAAGATGCAGCCCACTTTTATAAAAGTGTTGCTACAGTAGAATCTGCGCTATTCCAAAGAATTTCTGAGCACTTTCAATTGACGCATTGGAATGAAATTGCAAGTCGCTTCCTTGTTTATAAACGTTTTATGAAACAAGCAGAAGACGACAAACATTTAAAACTTTTTTTGAACGATAGCTATACGGACGCCTATACATGTTTTGACAACTTTGAAAGTGAAGGCTATGAAAAGGCCAAACGATCAATAAAGGAGCATCTAGTTTCATCTCCGATCGTTCAAAAAGAGCTATTAAATCGCTTGGATCATATGAAAAATGAACCTGCGTACCATCAGAAAGTGGAAGAAGGGTAAGTCATGCAGCAATCAAAAGAACAGCGAGTACACGGTGTATTTGAAAAAATTTATAAAAACTATGACCAAATGAACTCTGTCATTAGCTTTAAACAGCATAAAAAATGGCGCGATAAAACAATGAAGCTCATGAATGTTCAAAAAGGAGCCAAAGCACTAGATGTATGCTGCGGAACTGCCGATTGGACGATTGCGCTGGCAGATGCTGTTGGAGAAACAGGCGAGGTCAAAGGCCTTGACTTTAGTAAAAATATGCTGAGTGTTGGCGAAACGAAGGTGAAAACAGGCGGCTACAATCAAATTGAGCTGCTCCACGGCAATGCAATGGAGCTTCCTTTTGAGAACAACTCATTTGATTATGTCACAATCGGTTTTGGCCTTCGAAATGTCCCTGATTACTTAACAGTGCTAAAGGAAATGACACGAGTGGTAAAACCCGGTGGAATGGTTGTCTGCCTTGAAACATCACAGCCTGAGATGATTGGGTTTAAACAAGGGTATTATGTCTATTTCAAATACATCATGCCGCTCTTTGGCAAGCTGTTTGCCAAAAGCTATCAGGAGTATTCATGGCTTCAAGAATCAGCCAAAACGTTCCCTGGCATGAAAGAACTGGCGTCTCTTTTTGAAGAGGCCGGTCTGTCTGATGTCACGTATCATCCATTTACAGGCGGTGTAGCAGCAACACATATCGGAAAGAAGCTTTGAATAAACGATATTTGGGTGAAAATAATGAAACTAAAAGCAATGATTTCTTTTCTAAATCATGATATCGATATAATTGAAAAAGAGCTTGAACAAACCGTTCGCTCTGATTATGCATTATTAAGTGAAGCCGGTCTTCATTTGCTGCAAGCGGGCGGAAAACGAATCCGCCCCGTTTTTGTTCTCCTTTCAGGCATGTTTGGTGACTATGATATTAATAAAATTAAATATGTAGCCGTAGCGCTTGAATTAATCCACATGGCATCACTTGTCCATGACGATGTCATTGATGATGCAGAACTGAGAAGAGGAAAACCGACGATTAAAGCAAAATGGGACAACAGAATTGCGATGTACACGGGGGATTACTTATTTGCAAGATCACTCGAGTACATGACGAAAATCAATCACCCAATGGCACATGAAATTTTGTCAAAAATGGTCGTCGAGCTCTGTCTTGGGGAAATAGAACAAGTCAAAGATAAATACAACATGGACCAAAACCTTCGTACATATTTAAGAAGAATTAAACGAAAAACAGCCTTGCTTATTGCAGGTAGCTGCCAATTAGGTGCGATTGCAGCTGGAACAGATGAAAAAACACATAAAGCCCTTTACTGGTTTGGGTACTATGTTGGTATGTCGTACCAGATCATTGATGATGTCCTTGATTTTACATCAACTGAAGAAGAATTAGGCAAACCTGTTGGCGGGGACCTTTTACAAGGAAATGTCACTCTTCCCGTTTTATACGCGCTTCAGAACCCGACGTTAGAAGGTCAGTTGAAGCTGATCAATAGTGAAACGACGGAAAAGCAGCTGAAACCTGTGATTGAACATCTCAAACAAACAGATGCGATCGACCGTTCCATTCGAGTGAGTGAAATGTATTTGAAAAAAGCATTTGAACAGCTCGATCAACTTCCGCGCGGGCGGGCTAAATCTTCATTAGCGTCGATTGCAAAATATATAGGTAAACGAAAATTCTGATCAACGTTTCGTTGATTGGTTTTTTTGTGAAATTTTTTGTCAAAAATTGATTATTATAAAAAAAAATGATACGATCACTTTGTAACAATGTAAGCCTATACATACATAACGACGGGGTGGAAAACGTATATGGACAAAACATTTCTTATGGTCAAACCTGATGGTGTGGAAAGACAATTAATCGGTGAAATTGTGTCAAGATTCGAAAAAAAGGGGCTTCAGCTTGTTGGAGCAAAGCTCATGAGCATTCCAAAAGAAGTAGCAGAAACACATTACGGAGAGCATAAAGAAAAACCATTTTTCGGTGAATTGGTTGACTTTATTACGTCAGGACCTGTATTTGCGATGGTATGGCAAGGTGAACAAGTCGTAGACGTAACAAGGCAGATAATTGGAAAGACAAATCCGAAGGAAGCGCTTCCAGGAACAATAAGAGGCGACTATGGATTAACTGTTGGCAAAAACATTATCCATGGCTCAGACTCACCAGAAAGTGCCGAAAGAGAAATCAACCTTTTCTTCAAACAAGAAGAACTGACAAACTGGGATCAAACGATCTCAAGCTGGATTTATTAATGTTCAAGCCAAAGTGTTCATCAAATGATCACTTTGGCTTTTTTATATTGAGATTTCTATACGATTTTTCGCATGAGATGATACAAATTTATGATAAAAACAGCTATACTAGGACAAAGATAGATGAGACAGGAGAGGACATTGATGGATCAGTATCAAGTATTTGTTGGAAAATGGAAAAAGTTAACTGGGGTAGATCTGAATTTATATAAAGAAGCACAAATGAAACGAAGATTAACATCTCTTTATGATAAAAAAGGATATAAAGATTTTGAGGCATTTGCGTCTGCTCTTGAAAAGGACAAAGCGCTATTAGATGAAACGATGGATCGAATGACGATCAATGTGTCAGAATTTTACCGAAACTATCAGCGCTGGGAAGTACTTGATCAAAAAATCCTGCCGCTGCTTTCAAAAAACAGCGGCACCCTAAAAATATGGAGTGCAGCTTGCTCTACTGGAGAAGAACCGTATACACTCTCAATGCTGCTATCAAGCCATCCGCTTGTGAAGGACTTCCAAATTATTGCAACGGATATAGATGATAAAGTCCTGCAATCTGCGCAAAAAGGAAGATATCATGAACGATCTTTGCAAGAGGTGCCAGATCAAATCAAGCAAAAATATTTCACCAAAGAAGATTCTTCATTTTACACGGTGAAGGATGAGATTCGAAAGCACATTCAATTTAAGAAACACAACCTTTTAGCAGATCCATATGAAAAACAGCTGGATCTCATCGTGTGCCGAAATGTCCTCATCTACTTTACAGAAGAGGCGAAAGAAGAAATTTACTTAAAAATGAGCAGCAGTTTAAAGCAAAACGGCGTATTATTTGTTGGTTCTACAGAACAAATTTTTCACCCAGAAAAGTTTGGACTAACCTCTGCTGATACTTTCTTTTATCAAAAGAAGGGGTAGTAGCTGACTTTTTAGTAGGAAGTGTGTTATCATAGTTTTACTTAAAAGCGTTAATGCGATGAAGGGAGAATAAGTCATGAGGTACTTAACAGCAGGTGAATCACATGGTCCACAACTGACCACAATTATTGAAGGAGTTCCAGCGGGACTTTACATAGAGCAGGATGACATCAATTATGAACTGGCTAGAAGACAAAAAGGTCATGGCCGCGGAAGAAGAATGCAGATTGAAAAAGACCAAGCGAAAGTGTTAAGTGGTGTCCGCCACGGGAAAACATTAGGTTCTCCTATTGCACTTGTTGTTGAAAATAATGATTGGAAGCACTGGACAAAGGTCATGGGTGCAGAGCCAATTACTGAAGAAGAAGAGAGTGAAATGAAGCGTCAAATCTCTCGTCCAAGACCAGGGCATGCGGATTTAAATGGTGCGATTAAATATGGTCACCGTGATATGAGAAACGTATTAGAGCGCTCATCAGCACGCGAGACAACGGTTCGTGTAGCAGCAGGTGCAGTAGCGAAACAAATTTTGGCTCACCTTGGAATCAAAGTGGCTGGTCACGTCCTTGAAATTGGTGGAGTAAAAGCTTCCCATACCGCTTATGAATCTATTGAAGATTTGCAAAAAGTAACAGAAGAATCACCTGTTCGCTGCTATGACAGTGAAGCTGGTCAAAAAATGATGGATGCCATTGACGAAGCGAAGAAAAACGGCGATTCAATTGGTGGTATTGTCGAAGTCATCGTTGAAGGGATGCCAGTTGGAGTCGGCAGCTACGTGCACTATGACCGCAAACTGGATAGCAAGCTTGCGGGCGCAGTACTGAGTATCAATGCTTTTAAAGGAGTTGAATTCGGTATTGGCTTTGAGGCGGCTTCTAAAAATGGCAGTGAAGTTCATGATGAAATCATCTGGGATGAAGAAAAAGGCTATACGAGAAAAACAAATCGCTTAGGTGGTCTTGAAGGCGGAATGTCAACTGGCATGCCAATCGTCGTAAGAGGGGTTATGAAACCAATCCCAACCTTATACAAACCATTGCAAAGCGTGGATATTGAGACAAAAGAACCTTTCTCTGCAAGTATTGAGCGTTCTGACAGCTGTGCTGTACCAGCCGCAAGTGTTGTGGCAGAAGCAGTCGTTGCATGGGAAATCGCCAATGCAGTGGTTGAGCAGTTTGGTCTTGATCAAATTGACCGCATTAAAGAAAATGTGGACAAAATGCGCCAGCTTCAGAGGGAGTTTTAATGAAAACACTGGAAGTGAAGACGTCTTCAGCCACTTATCCTGTATATATCGGTGATGGGATTAGACAAAATATCGTAGACTTGATTACTTCCACTGGGCGATCCTACACGAAGCTCTTTATCGTGACAGATTCAGCCGTCGATGCCCTTTATGGAGATGAAATGGTTCAATTACTTAAACAGAAATGGTCTGTACAAAAAGTAGTGGTGCCAAACGGAGAACAATCAAAATCTTTTGAGCAGTTTGAGCAGATTCATACGAAAGCCATCCAATTTCAACTCGACCGCTCCTCATGCATCATTGCATTAGGAGGCGGGGTGATTGGAGACTTGGCTGGCTTTGCTGCTGCCACTTATATGAGAGGCATTGATTTTATTCAAGTACCGACCACGCTGCTTGCACATGATAGTGCAGTCGGCGGAAAAACCGGAATCAATCATCCGCTCGGCAAAAATTTAATTGGTGCGTTTCATCAACCGGCTGCTGTCATCTATGATACAAGTATGCTAGAGACACTCTCACCAATAGAGCTGAGATCAGGCTTTGCAGAAGTGATAAAACATGCACTGATTTCAAGTGAAGTCTTTTTATCAGAACTGATGTCCATTCGTTCGTTGACAGAATTATCAAGGGATGAACTGGCACATATGCTTTATCAAGGGATTCAAGTGAAAGCATCCATTGTTCAAGAAGATGAAAAAGAACAAGGTGTGCGGGCATACTTGAATTTAGGTCATACACTAGGGCATGCCATTGAAGCGGAGTATGGATACGGTGCGATCACGCATGGAGATGCCATTGCAATTGGCATGCAGTTTGCTTTATATGTCAGTGAAAAAGAGCAAGGACTCAGCCTAGATCGTGAGAAACTTAAATTGTGGATGAAAGAACTAGGGTTCCCAGTACAAGTCACACAAACGATTTCAACCAAAACATTTGTCGATCGCATGATTGGTGATAAGAAGGCAAGAGGCGGGAGTGTTCAGTTTGTTTTGCTAAAACAAGTTGGAGACGTCACCCTGCAATCTTTCACAAAAGATGAGCTGTATCACTGGCTCGAAGAATGGAAACGGGAGGAGGGCTGTCTATGATGTTTCGCGGGATACGCGGGGCTACAACTGTGACAGAAGATACAGAAACAGAAGTGTTAACCAAAACGAAGCAGCTGCTAGAAGCGATCATTTCAAAAAATCAAGTAGATCCAGAGCGTGTCGTGCAGATCTTGATTTCAGCTACACAAGATATTCACTCTGTTTTTCCAGCAAAAGCACTCAGGCAGTTTGAAGGATGGACCTATGTGCCTGTCACTTGTATGCAAGAGCTTGACATTGATGGAGGTCTAAAGAAGTGTATTCGCGTTTTAATGACCGTTCAGACAGATGTCAAGCAGGAAGACATCCAGCACGTATACTTGGAAGAGGCTGTCACGCTTCGGCCTGATTTACAGTTGACAAAAAACAAGGAATTATAATACGATATGAACAGCCGAAGTTTACACACAGGTGTGAACGGCATTGCAAGCTTAGAGAAGATGAGAATGAGACTAGGGTAGTTGAGATGAGTAGAGTTGAGCAGAGATACGATACTTCTATTTAATCATACTGCCTAAAAGAGCGAAGCCTCTTTTAGGCTTATTTCGTATACTCAAACAAATCCTCAAGATGTCCCCTCATTCTCCTTAATTCCATTTAAGGAGTGTGCTTATGAAATCCCAATCAAACCTTACCCAATTTTTAAGAGACAGTCAGTTTTACAAAACCATCCCGATTGTTGAAACCATTACAGTTGATACGCTCTCACCCATTCAAATTGTTGAGAAACTGAAACAGGATATTGTGTATTTGCTAGAAAGCAAAGACGAATCTTCTAGCTGGTCGAGATATTCCTTTATCGGATTACATCCTTTTTTAACATTACATGACGAGCAAGACCATTATATTGCTCGTGACGCTGCGGGAAAGACAGTGATGCAAAAAGCGGAGCTGAAAGAGTTGCTTGACTGGATGAAAGAGCAATATCAAATCAAGACACCTGAAATTGATATTCCATTTACTGGCGGAGCCGTAGGGTACTTAAGTTACGACCTCATTCCAAACATTGAGCCGTCTGTCAAGCCGCATCCGAATGCATCAACAACAGATAATTGCACATTATTTGTTTGCCAAACAATGATCGCATTTGATCACGAAACAAACCAAGTTCATTTTATTCAGTACACGCAGCTGAACGGTCATGAAACAGAGGAAGAAAAAATTCTGGTTTATCGAGAAAATCAAAAGCAGCTTGAACTGATGATACAGCAGCTTCATACAAAAATTGATATGAAAGAACTGATTATCTCAGGGAATATGAATGAACCCCCTTCGTTTGAACAGGTGACGTCTACCTATGAAAAAGCAAAATTTTTAAAGGATGTCGAAAAAATCAAGGAGTATATTCGAGCGGGTGATATCTTTCAGGGTGTGCTTTCTCAGCGTTTTGACATTCCAGTGACAGTGAGCTCATTTGAATTATATCGTGTGCTTCGGATCGTCAATCCATCACCGTATATGTATTTTATGAAATTAAAAGATCGAGACTTAGTCGGAAGCTCGCCAGAACGATTAATCCATGCGAAAAACGGACACTTAGAAATCCATCCAATTGCTGGTACAAGAAAACGAGGAATGACAAAAGAAGAAGATGATGCACTAGCAAGAGAGTTGCTCGATGATGAAAAAGAAAAAGCAGAACATTACATGCTGGTGGATCTGGCTCGAAATGATGTGGGACGTGTGGCAGAATACGGCAGTGTGTCTGTCCCAACTTTTACAAAAGTCGTGAACTTTTCGCACGTCATGCACATTATTTCTATTGTGACAGGGAAGCTGAAGCAGGATACACATCCAGTAGACGCACTTATGTCCGCTTTTCCAGCAGGCACATTGACAGGCGCCCCAAAAATTAGGGCGATGCAATTATTAAACGAAATGGAGCCTGAGCCAAGAGAGACGTATGGCGGCTGTATTGCCTATATTGGTTTCGACGGCAATATCGATTCCTGTATTACCATTCGCACAATGAGCGTCAAACATCAGACTGCTTCTATACAAGCAGGTGCCGGCATTGTCGCTGATTCCGTTCCAGAAAACGAATGGGAAGAGACATGTAATAAGGCAGGAGCACTTCTAAAAGCCATTCAGCTTGCTGAACATATTTTCTCAGAAAAGGAGAGTGTACCAAATGAATCAACGACTATCAGCTCTTGTTAAGGGAGGAAAACTATCAGAAGGAGAAGCGAATGGCCTGATGCATGATATGATGAGCGGCTCGTTAACAGATGCTGAAGTCGCTGCTAGTCTATCTATTTTAGCGCATCGAGGAGAAACCGCCGAAGAAATGACAGGCTTTGTGAAAGCCATGAGGCAGCATGCAGCACCAGTAGAAAGGTCACTTGATGTTGTTGATACGTGCGGGACAGGAGGCGACGGTTTATCAACATTTAATATATCAACAGCCGCTGCCATCGTTGCTTCGGCTGCTGGGGCGAAAATCGCCAAGCACGGAAATCGTTCCGTCTCCTCTAAAAGCGGGAGTGCTGACGTGCTAGAATGTCTTGGTATTCAAATTCAATCCACACCTGAAGAAACAAGACGGCAAATACAGCAGAAAAACATGGGCTTTTTATTTGCACCGCTCTATCATTCTTCTATGAAACAAGTAGCCGCCGTACGCAAGCAGCTCGGATTTCGGACGGTATTTAACTTATTAGGACCGCTTTGCCACCCGATGCAGGCCAAAAAGCAAATCATCGGTGTGTATGCAAAGGAAAAGGCAAAGCTCATGGCGAAAGCTCTTGCTCCTTTAGAGCCAGAACATGTCCTGTTTGTTTGCGGAGATGATGGGCTGGATGAATTAACCATTACAGCAAATTCATACATCATTGAACTCAAAAAAGGTGTCATGACAGAATATACGTTAAACCCAGAAGACTTCGGACTTGAAAAAGGGCATTTATCAGACATTCAGGTTCAATCACCAGAAGAAAGTGCCAAATTAATTCAGAATATATTGAATTATCAAGCGGGTGGAGCACCGCTTCATATTACAGCGCTTAATGCTGGGGCCGCATTATATGTGGCAGGAAAAGCAGAGAGTCTGATGGCAGGCACAATGAAAGCATTAGAAACGATCAAAAACGGATCAGCTAAAGAACAATTAGCCCGTCTAAAACAAAAAACGAAAGAGGAAGAGATCTATGCTTAATCAAATTATCGCCCGTAAAAAAGAACATGTGCAAACCTTGCAATTACCTGAGGAAGGACATTATGAAAGACAATCATTTAAAGAAGCCCTTATGAATCCTCACCGCTCGATCGGACTGATTGCTGAGGTGAAAAAAGCGTCTCCTTCCAAAGGCATCATTCAGCCTCATTTTGATCCTTTACAGACAGCAAAAGCATACGAAGCATCAAATGCAGATTGTTTATCTGTCTTAACGGATGAACCGTTTTTCCAAGGGAAAAACGAATATTTGTCTCTTATTAAAGAACACATCACACGTCCTATTTTAAGAAAAGATTTCATTATTGACTCTATACAAGTAGAAGAATCGAAACGGATAGGGGCAGATGCCATTTTATTAATTGGAGAGGTGCTTGAGCCGCAAAAGCTGTATGAGCTCTATACAGAAGCGAAAGAAAAAGGACTTGATGTCCTCGTTGAAGTACATGCAGCACATACACTAGAAAAGATCTTACACCTATTCACTCCTGAGATCATCGGTGTGAACAACCGGAATCTCAATACGTTTACAACAACTGTTGAACAAACAAAAGAGATCGCGCCACTTGTTCCAAAAGACGTATTACTAGTAAGTGAAAGCGGGATAAAGACATTTGATGATCTGACCTTTGTGAAACAGCACGGAGCAAACGCCGTTCTTGTTGGTGAATCTTTAATGAGGGAACAATCACAGGAGAAAGCCGTTCAGGCATTGTTCGGAGAATGAAGAAAAGTAAGCCTTACTTAAAATATTGCGGGGCTGTCTCACAAGAGGATGTCGCATGCATCTCGCAATCTCAAGCGGATGCCATCGGTTTTATTTTTGCGCCGAGTAAAAGACGAGTTGATCCAGATCAAGTGAAACACTGGCTGTCAAAAGTAAAATGCAAAAAAGAGATAGTGGGGGTATTTGTGAATGAAAAAACACCAAAAGTGTGCGAGATCACAAACAACCTCCCCTTAGATATTGTGCAGCTTCATGGCGATGAGACGCCAGAAGATGCAAGCGACATCAAACAACAAACGAAGGCGCTCGTTTGGAAAGTGTTCCATCACGAGCCCGATGTAAACAACACACTTGAACATATGACGGCATTTGCTCCAAGTGTCGACGGTTTTCTCATTGATGCGAAAGTAAAAGGAATGAGAGGCGGTTCTGGAACAGCTTTTGCATGGGAGGCGGTGCCTTCATATGTTCAGCATGCAAAACAACTGGGAAAAACTTGCGCCATTGCTGGCGGGATCACGCCAGACACCATAATAGATCTGCTTGCTTTTGGTCCAGACGCCATAGACCTTTCAAGCGGTATAGAAGAAAACGGGAAGAAAAGCAGTACAAAGATGAAAGTGCTCGAAGAAAGGATGTTGAACCATGTACGCATATCCAAATGAGATTGGCAGATACGGAGAATTTGGAGGGAAATTCGTTCCTGAAACGCTTATGCAGCCACTAGAAGAGATCGAACAAGCTTTTCGTGAATTAAAAGAAGACCCTGCTTTTCAAAAGGAATATATATCGCTTTTGAAAAACTATTCAGGCAGACCAACTGCACTCACATACGCTGATCAATTATCGGCATATCTCGGTGGTGCTAAAATCTATTTAAAAAGAGAAGATTTAAACCATACAGGCGCTCATAAAATTAACAATGCGCTTGGGCAGGCACTGCTAGCAAAAAAAATGGGAAAATCAAATATCATCGCCGAAACAGGAGCAGGTCAGCACGGTGTAGCTGCTGCAACAGTGGCCGCAAAATTCGGTTTATCCTGCACTGTATTTATGGGAAAAGAAGATGTGGAAAGACAATCACTCAATGTGTTCCGAATGAAACTGCTCGGCGCTGAAGTCATACCTGTCACAAGCGGGAACGGAACATTAAAGGATGCAACCAATGAAGCCATCCGCTATTGGGTCCAGCATTGCAGTGACCACTTTTATATGATCGGCTCAGTCGTTGGACCTCATCCGTATCCTCAAATCGTCAGTGAATTTCAGCGGATGATCGGAGATGAGGCAAAAGCGCAGATACTTGAAAAGGAAGGGCAGCTTCCTCATAAAGTCGTTGCCTGTGTTGGCGGCGGGAGCAATGCGATAGGGATGTACCGGGCGTTCTTAGATGAAGAAGTCGATATCATTGGTGTAGAAGCTGCTGGGAAAGGAATCGACACTCCGCTTCATGCAGCGACCATCACGAAAGGGACAAAAGGTGTCATACATGGATCTTTGACATACTTGATTCAAGACGAATTTGGTCAAATTATTGAGCCTTATTCGATTTCAGCTGGATTAGACTATCCGGGGATCGGTCCAGAGCATGCGTATTTGCATGCGAGCGGCCGGGTTCAATATGTGAGTGCGACAGATCAAGAAGCACTAGATGCGTTAAAGCTGCTCACAGAAAAAGAAGGAATCCTGCCAGCGATCGAATCTGCACATGCTTTAGCAAAAGCGTTTGAAATGAGCCAGAACATGAGTGAAGACGACATTGTTCTTGTCTGCTTGTCAGGCAGAGGAGATAAGGACGTGCATACATTAATGAATGTGCTTGAAAGTGAGGGTGAAACAAAATGATCACATTTCAATTAGAGCAAGGTCAGAAATTATTTATTCCATTTATTACAGCGGGTGATCCATCAGAAGAGATCACCATTGATTTAGCCCTCGCGCTTCAAGTAGCAGGGGCACATGCGATTGAACTAGGTGTTCCGTATTCCGATCCGTTAGCGGACGGCCCCGTCATTCAAAGAGCTTCTAAAAGAGCACTTCATCATGGTATGAATATCGTAAAAGCGATAGAATTAGCAGGAAAGATGAAAAAAAACGGCGTAAAAATTCCTGTAATTCTATTTACGTATTATAATCCTGTGTTACAATTAGACACAGAATACTTTTTCGCTTTACTGCGCAAAAATCATATTTCGGGGCTCTTAACACCCGACTTGCCTTTTGAAGAGAGCAGCGAGCTGAAGAAGAACTGTCAAGCACACGACATTTCATATATATCACTCGTTGCACCAACAAGCAAGGAACGATTAGAAAAAATTGTAGAGCAGGCAGAAGGTTTTGTGTATTGTGTTTCATCTCTTGGCGTCACAGGTGTCAGACAATCTTTCGACGCATCGATTACAGATTTTATTCAACAAGTAAAACAGCTGAGTCATATACCAGTTGCTGTAGGTTTTGGTATTTCAACAAGAGAACAAGTAGACTCAATGAATAAAATGAGTGATGGTGTCGTTGTCGGCAGTGCGCTTGTCAAAAAAATTGAAGAGCTTCAAGAACAATTAGTAGCAAGTGATACACGCCAAGAGGCTTTAAGAGAATTTGAAACATATGCAAAAACATTTAGTCCCCTCTATTCATTCAAATGAGGTGAAACATTTTGCAAATCAAAGATCAATTAAAACAGCTAAAACCGTATCAACCTGGGAAACCAATTGAAGAGGTCAAAAAAGAATATCAATTAGACAAAATTGTGAAATTGGCTTCAAATGAAAACCCTTTTGGATGTTCCACACATGCAAGAGAGGCCATACAAGCTGAACTTGAACATTTAGCGATTTATCCAGACGGATACAGCGCAAGTTTAAGAACGGAACTGGCTGAGTTTCTTCAAGTAAATGAAAAACAATTAATATTCGGGAATGGCTCAGATGAACTTGTGCAAATTATTGCTAGGGCATTCCTTGATCAACATACAAATACGGTGATCCCATCTCCGTCATTCCCGCAATACCGTCACAATGCAGTGATTGAGCATGCAGAGATTAGAGAAGTACCACTTCTAAATGGTGGAGCTCATGATCTAAAGGGAATGCTGGATGCGATGGATGACAACACAAAAGTCGTTTGGGTGTGTAACCCGAACAATCCGACAGGAAATCATTTGTCAGAATCTGAGCTCGTATCGTTTTTAGATCAAGTGCCTGCTCACGTGCTTGTCGTTCTAGATGAAGCATATTTTGAATATGTTCGCGCGGAAGACTTTCCGAACAGTTTATCTCTATTAAAAGCCTATCAAAATGTCATTGTACTGCGCACGTTCTCTAAAGCATATGGACTTGCGGCACTTCGAGTAGGCTATGGGGTTGCCTCAGAGGAGTTGATTACCGCCATTGAACCTGCGAGAGAGCCTTTTAATACAAGTCGTATCGCTCAGGCAGGTGCACGTGCAGCCATTAAAGATCAAGACTTCATTCAATCGTGCAGACAAAAAAATGAAGCAGGTCTCAAACAATATCAAGAATTTGCAGACCGTTTTGGATTATTTATCTATCCATCTCAAACAAACTTTGTGCTGATTGATTTTAAAAGAGACGCAGATGAGCTGTTCAATGCACTTTTGAAAAAGGGCTATATCGTTCGATCTGGTCAAGCTCTCGGATTCCCAACCTCTTTACGTATTACTGTTGGAACAAAGGAGCAAAATGAAGAAATCCTAACTACACTTGCCGATTTATTACAAGGCATTCGTGCGTAGCATAACAATGAAGTCATATCCTGTTTATCGGATATGGCTTTCGTTGTAACTCATCCAATATACATATAAGTTATTGAAACAGCTTGTTTAATTTACGCGAAAAATCAGGTGATGAACATGAATGAAGCAAACGAAACCATATTAATCGCTGGGCTTGGTTTAATTGGTGGTTCTATTGCACTGTCGATTAAAAAAGAATTTCCACATAAAAAAATTGTAGGCTATGATGTCTCTAAAGAACAAATGATTGCTGCAACAAAACTAGGAATCATCGACGCGACTGCCGAGTCCTTGATGGAAGGTTTAAAAGCATCAGCAACGATTATTTTGGCAACGCCAGTACAACAAACCGTCAAAATGTTAAGTGATATTGCAGCATCTGGTATTGAAAGAGAGCTCACGATTACGGATGTAGGGAGCACAAAGCAAAAGGTCGTTCACTTTGCTGAAAAAACATTGCCTGATCATTACCAATTTATTGGCGGGCATCCGATGGCAGGGTCTCATAAGTCAGGTGTCATTGCAGCAAAAGACTTTTTATTTGAAAATGCATTCTACATTTTAACGCCAGCAAAGGTAACAAGTCGTCAAGCTGTTGACCGTTTGAAGGATCTGTTGAAGGGAACCAATGCTCATTTCATTGAAATGACACCCGAAGAACATGATGCTGTGACAAGTGTGATTAGTCACTTTCCACACATCGTCGCTGCCAGTCTTGTGCATCAAGCGCATCATTTTGAAGAAGAATTTCCTCTTGTAAAACGGTTTGCTGCTGGAGGTTTTCGAGATATTACCCGTATTGCATCAAGTAATCCTGCAATGTGGCGCGATATCCTTTTGCACAATAAAAACAAGATTTTAGACCGATTTCATGAATGGAAAAAAGAGATTGACCGCATTGAATCCTTTGTGCAACAAGAAGATGCTGAGGGGTTATTCTCTTATTTCCAAGAGGCCAAGGAATATCGCGACGGCCTGCCTCTGAGGAAAAAAGGAGCGATCCCTGCTTTTTATGATCTTTATGTCGATGTGCCGGATCATCCAGGTGTTATTTCGGAAATTACTGGATATCTAGCAAATGAAAACATCAGTATTACAAATATCCGTATTATTGAAACGCGAGAAGACATTAACGGGATTTTACGCATCAGTTTTCAAACAGATGACGATCGAAAGAGGGCAGAACTCTGTATAAAAAATAGAGCAAATTACGATACATTTTATGCTGATTGAGGTGAGGAACATGAAAATTCATAAAAGTGCTCCTATGAATGGAGAAATTCATATTCCAGGAGATAAATCCATTTCTCATAGATCTGTGATGTTTGGCGCTATTGCTGACGGGACTACAGTAGTAAAAAACTTTCTTCCTGGCGCTGATTGTTTAAGCACGATCGATTGTTTTAGAAAGATGGGTGTCGACATCGAACAAAAAGGTACAGATGTTGTCATTCATGGTAAGGGACTAAAAGGACTTAAAGAGCCGAGTGATATTCTCGATGTCGGTAACTCTGGCACGACCATTCGTTTAATGATGGGGATCTTGGCTGGCTGTGAGTTCCACAGTACGCTGATTGGAGACGAAAGTATTGCCAAAAGACCGATGAAACGGGTAACAGGTCCGTTAAGACAATTAGGAGCCAAGATCGATGGTAGAGCAAATGGCGAGTATACACCGCTTTCTATACGTGGGGGTAATTTAAAAGCTATCTCTTATGAGTCTCCAGTTGCCAGTGCCCAGATTAAGTCGGCTGTCCTTCTAGCTGGACTGCAGGCAGAAGGAACAACGACGTTAACTGAACCGCATAAATCAAGAGACCATACCGAAAGAATGTTATCAATGTTTGGTGTCTCGCTACATGAAGATGCACAAAATGTTTCAATTGAAGGTGGACAAACGTTAAAAGCAACAGATGTATTTGTCCCTGGAGATATTTCTTCAGCTGCATTTTTCTTAGTGGCTGGATCTATCGTTCCAAACAGCCGGATTGTATTGAGAAATGTCGGTTTGAACAAAACGAGAACTGGTATTATAGATGTGCTAAAACAAATGGGTGCAGACCTCGACATTCAAGAAGTGGATGCTAAAGGCGGAGAACCGTACGGTGATTTAACGATCTCTACCTCTTCATTAAAAGGGATCGACATTTCAGGTGAAATGATCTCTAGACTCATCGACGAAATTCCTATTATTGCGCTCCTAGCTACTCAAGCAGAAGGAACAACGATCATTAAAGATGCTGCTGAATTAAAAGTGAAAGAAACCAATCGGATTGATACAGTCGTTTCAGAACTTAAAAAACTAGGTGCTCATATTGAAGCAACAGATGATGGAATGAAGATTTATGGTAAAACGAGCCTTAAAGGCGGCGCAGTCGTCTCAAGCTACGGAGATCATCGAATTGGTATGATGTTAGGAATTGCGGCATGTATAACAGAGCAAGCAATCGAGATTGAAGATACAGATGCAGTACGTGTATCTTACCCAAATTTCTTTGAACACATTGAATACTTAACGCAAACAGTCTGAGGATTTCCTCAGGCTTTTTCTTTCCTTTTGCATATTTGAAAGAACTATAGCATAGCTTGTCTCAAGGTGAAACCTTGAAAAAGAGCATTTTGCTGATTCAAAAACAATTTTTTAGTGTATTCGGTTTACAAATCATCAGTTTAGTAAAGTATTGATTGAAAAAGAGTCTTCAAAACACAAAAATGGCTTCATGTTAAAAGAGCAACATATTTGCTGGATATGCAGCTGTCGATTATGATATGAAGTAACAACAGTTTAGGTTTTTGGAAACAGAAAGGAACGGTTTGATTTGAATAGTTCATTACAAGAAGCCATAAAATTAGTTGAGGCGGGTGAGACTGAAAAGGGACTCCAAACACTTGCTCAAGCAGAGAAGCATCTTCATGATGAAGAAAAAGCGCAGGCAGCTCAGTTATATTATGACTGGGGAGATATTGATAAAGCACGGAATCTCATTAGTGATTTACATGATTTATATCCAGAAGAAACAGGATTAACCTGTTTTTATGCAGAGCTATTAATAGACTCTGATGAAGAAGAGAAGGCAATAGCAGTTCTTGAAACGATTCCTGAAGATGACGATGCGTATCCAGAGAGTTTATTGTTAATGGCAGATTTGTATCAAATGCAAGGACTATTTGAAGTTAGTGAACAAAAGCTTTTAAAAGCGAAAGAGTTACTACCTCATGAAGCCGTCATTGATTTTGCTTTAGGGGAATTGTATTTTTCTCAAGGTCTTTCAAAGAAAGCAGCCGACTATTTCTACAAAGTGGCCGATCAACAAAATGAAATTGGTGGTGTCAATGTATATCAGCGGCTCGCTGAATCATTAAGCACAGCTGGAGATTTTGAAGATGCCCTTGAATGGTATGAAAAGGCTGTAAAGGATCAAGTGGATCCAAATACACTTTTTGGCTACGGATTTACAGCGATGAGGGCTGGCAGAACGAAAACGGCTATTCAGCAGCTCTCTGAACTAAAAGATATTGATCCTTCGTATTCGTCACTTTATATGCCTTTAGCCAAAAGCTATGAGGAAGAAGGACTATATCATGAAGCTTTAGAGATAGTAAAAGAAGGAATTAAAGTGGATGAGTATAACAAAGAGTTATATTTATATGGGGCAAAGATTGATTTGAAAAATGGCCATTCGGAAGATGCGAAAAAATTGCTTCAAGAAGCACTTGCTCTTGATCCAGGATATATTGAAGCGGTTCAAACGCTGCTTGCGATCTATTTAAATGAAGAGCTGTTTGATGAAATTCTGGATGTGATTAAAGAGGTTAAAAGCTTTGGGGAAGAAGATCCAAAATGGAATTGGTATGCTGCTTCTGCTTCTGTCGGACGAGAAGAATACGATGAAGCCGCTGAGTATTTCAAACTTGCTCTGCCTGATTTTGATGAGGAACGTGACTTTTTATATGAATATGCTTCGTTCCTTTTAGAAGAAGGCAGACAAAAAGAAGCCTTGCCGTTATTACGAAAAGTTCTTCAGAAAGATGGCACGAATGAAGAAATTGAAGAAACGATTTTAAGAATTGAAGACGAAATTTCCTTATAGTTTGCAGGAATGAAGAACTGGTTTGTTGAATAATTCATGTATAGCAATTTAATTTACGATAGAGGAGGGAATAACATGCAGACCCCTGTTTCTGTCAATGAAAAGAAGGAATTTATCCGGTGGTTCTTAAACCATTATCAGTTAAAGCGAAGAGAGTGTGTTTGGATATTAAATTATTTAATGAGTCACGACTCTTTGATGGAAAAGGTTCATTTTGTAGAGCAAGCAGAATTTTGCCCAAGGGGAATTATTATGTCAACACACTGTGTGGATGAAGTTCCCTTTAGATTTTATAAAGAAAATATCATGACGACAGATGCAGAAAAATCATTTCATGATATTCGTTTGAATAAACAGCAAGATTTGTTTATTCAATTGAATTTCCGATCTGCATATCGTTCGCCGGAATATGCCGCTGTACTTGAAACAAACCCTCATATTCCTAAAGATCTTTATGAAAATGAAAAAGATAAAGATCTTGCTGAGAAAGTGCTAGAGCATTCTATCGCTACTTTCCAAAAAGAACGGCTGATGAAAGAAATCGATGAAGCGCTTGACCGTCATGATCAAGAAACATTTAATAAGTTAGCAAAAGAATTAAGCCTATTATCATAAACCAAGCCAATAAGCCTTGCCCTATACAGGCAGGGCTTATGTGATGAAAGAGGGGAACTAGATGAAGTTTCAGGCGGAGGACGCGGATCTTTTTTTACAATCTAAAGATTACATTGATACCGCTATCATTCCATTAGTTGGGATAAATGCAAGCCATATCAAACAAACCGTGTCTTTAGGTGAGTTTACAATGCTTGTGGCAGAGGATCTTGAAAGGCAACTGAAAGGCAGAGTGTTTCTTTTTCCTCCACATACATATTTAGAAGTAAATAATCGTAAGCAAGAAGACATACTTGCACTAAAACAATCATTGCAAGAACATTTTCAGCATGTTGTGTTTATCACATCTGATAACAAATGGAAAGAACAGCTAGAAGTGAGCGAATCGGCATTTATATTGCAGTCTGTTCCGCTTGAGCATTTAAAGGTCAATTTAAAGCAAAAAGTCATTCAAGACAGTGTAGAACAAATTTTGAACTTTTTGTTACAAAAATGGAACCCGTCATAAAAACCCTTACATTTGCATTGTACATAGCTTTTTAGGCTGTTGACCTTGTGAATAGATTGATATATTATGAGGGTGTCCTAGTTTTATGAAATTTTTTCTAATTCAGTTATAAAGTAGCTGACGACCTGAGGGGGGGAGAAAAAAATGAGCGAGAAGAGACATGGAGTGTCCAGGCGTCAATTTTTGAATTACACGTTGACCGGCGTGGGGGGATTTATGGCCGCTGGAATGCTCATGCCTATGGTTCGCTTTGCGCTTGACCCTGTGCTAAAAGGAACAGAGGATCAGGATATGGTTCAAGTTGTCAGTGTAGATGAACTGACAAAAGAACCGAAGCGCTTTGACTTTAAAATTGATCAAGTAGATGCATGGTATGAGTCAAAGGAATCTAGGTCTGCATGGGTGTACAAAGAAGGGGATGAAATTGTCGCTTTATCGCCAATCTGTAAACATTTGGGATGTACAGTGAACTGGAACAGTGATCCGAAAAATCCAAACAAATTTTTCTGCCCATGCCATTATGGGCTGTACGACAAGGATGGTACAAACGTACCCGGAACTCCACCGCTTGCACCGCTTGATCATTATAAGCAGCAAGTGAAGGACGGATACCTCTATCTTGGAAAAGCTGTGCCGAAAGGGGAAGGGTAACGATGCTTAACAAGATTTACGATTGGGTAGATGAGCGGCTGGACATCACACCGATATGGAGAGACATTGCGGATCATGAAGTGCCTGAGCACGTCAATCCAGCACATCATTTCTCTGCTTTTGTGTATTGTTTTGGCGGTTTAACGTTTTTTGTGACGGTCATTCAAGTCCTTTCGGGCATGTTTTTAACGATGTATTATGTACCGGATATTAAAAACGCATGGGAATCTGTCTATTATTTGCAAAATGAAGTGGCATTTGGACAGATTGTAAGAGGGATGCACCACTGGGGTGCGAGTCTAGTCATTGTTATGATGTTTTTACATACGCTGAGGGTCTTTTTCCAAGGGGCGTATAAAAAGCCTAGAGAGCTAAACTGGATTGTCGGTGTGCTCATTTTCTTTGTGATGCTTGGACTTGGTTTTACAGGGTATCTTTTACCGTGGGATATGAAGGCGCTATTTGCGACGAAGGTTGGTCTTCAAATTGCAGAGGCGACACCTTTCATTGGGAAAGAGATTAAAACGCTGCTTGCAGGTCATCCTGACATTGTAGGTGCACAAACGCTGACGAGATTTTTCGCTATCCATGTCTTTTTCTTGCCAGCGGCATTATTTGGGCTGATGGCTGCCCACTTTATTATGATTCGTAAGCAAGGAATTTCTGGACCGCTGTAAAATTTTGCGTTTGATGAATGTTCAATGAGGAGGGGATGACTTTGCATAGGGGAAAAGGGATGAAGTTTGTCGGAGATTCCAGAATACCGGCAGAAAGAAAACCTAACATACCTAAAGACTATTCCGAATATCCGGGAAAAACCGAAGCCTTTTGGCCGAACTTTCTTTTAAAGGAATGGCTTGTAGGTGCTGTTTTTTTAATTGGATTTCTTGTCCTAACTGTTGTTCATGCACCTCCGCTTGAGCGGATGGCTGATCCGACAGATACGGGCTATATTCCGCTGCCAGACTGGTATTTCTTATTTTTATACCAGTTGTTAAAATATGAGTTTGCTGCAGGAAGCTATACGGTAGTTGGCGCAATGATTATGCCTGGAATTGCGTTTGGTGCTCTTTTACTCGCACCATTTCTTGATTCTGGTCCTGAACGCAGGCCATATCGAAGACCAATTGCAGTTGGAATGATGATTCTTGCAGTTGGTGCAGCAACCTATTTAACATGGGAGTCTGTTGCTACTCATGACTGGGAAGCAGCAGCGAAGCAAGGTGAAATCAAGAAAGAAGCAGAGATTGATACCTCAGCTGAAGAGTATAAAATCTATCAAGAGCAGACATGTATCTCCTGTCACGGAGATAATATGCAAGGCGGGGCAGCTGGACCGTCACTTGTTGACAATGGCTTAGCACCAGAGGAAATTGCGAAAATCGCTGTAGAAGGAAAAGGCAACATGCCTAAGGGCATCTTTAAAGGCAGCGATGAAGAACTTGAAAAGCTCTCGAAATATTTATCTGAGGTCAAATCTAAATAATTCAGTTGTTTAAATGCAAGTACAAGGATATACTCAAAAGGAGAAAAAAGCTGGCGCTGTCAGCTTTTTTCTGATTTTAACAGATCGTGAGTGAAGAGAAATATGAGATGGATTCAATATTTGCTAGCCACACGCTACATGCTTGTGCTTGTGCTCATTGTCAACTTTCTTGGTACTGTGTACGGCTACTACTGGTATATTCCGCAGCTCGTTGAGACGCCGGCTGTCTTTTTACCTTTTGTACCGGACAGTCCGACGGCAAGCTTTTTCTTTTTATTTGTATTACTAGCCTTTCTAATGAAACGCCATGCTCCTTATTTTGAAGCACTGGCCCTTGTCACCTTGATCAAATATGGATTATGGGCTGTAGGGATGAATCTTTTCGTGCTCGTTTCTGTTGATGATTTTCCGTGGGAAGGATATATGCTAATTGGTTCGCACTTTGCTATGGCGGTACAGGCTGTGTTATTTGCGCCGTACTATCGTTTTCACATGCGTCATTTGGTTGTAGCAGGTATATGGATTTTACATAATGATGTGATTGATTATGTATTTGGAATGATGCCGCGTTATTCTATGCTTTCTGCCTATTCAAATGAGATCGGCTACGTGACATTTTGGTTAAGTATTGCCGTTCTTCTTGTTTCGTATTATCTTGTCATCTCGAAAAAATCGGTCAAGCTTGAACTCCCTTAACAATGTTGGTCTAACCTTGTCCTTTTCTTCATACGCTGTATGGAGAAAGGCTAGGAGGGACTTGCATGAAACGAAAGTCAATCGCGATGATTCTATTATTATTTCTCGTCTTGCATCCAGCTGCTGCAAAAGGTGAGGAAACAACAGCTGCTAAAGCGCTGCAAGAATTAACGGAACTATCAGATTCAATCTTTCAATTAACGAGACAAGCTAAATATGATGAGGCATTACAAGTTGCATTGTATGCTGAAAAGACATTTAAAGCTGAGAATTGGCGTGGAACTCTGACGAATACGCAGGTTCGGCAAATTACACTTGGCTATCAAGATATCATTAAAGGACTCCCGCAGGAAGACTTAAATGAGCGCGAAAAACTTCGGTATGCCTCTCAGTTTAGAATGCTTCTCGATGCGATACAATCAAATTCAGAACCTCTTTGGGGATCTCTCGAGAAGCCGATTATGGGGTCTTTTCCGACATTAAAGAAAGAAGTAAAAGATCCAGAATCGACGACGTTCTATGAAACTTGGAATGAGCTGGTTTCATTGTATGATATGATTTATCCGAGTTTAACCATTGATATCTCGCCTGAAAAGCTGCAAACGATTAAGCAGCACATGGAAGTAATTGAACAAGGTGAATTTTTAAAAGCATCTAGTGGGACAAAGCTTGAGCGTCTCACGAAACTCGAAGAAGATTTATTAAGTGTGTTTGCGAACGTTGATCAAGATGAAGCGGATCCATCGCTTTTATGGGTCATTTTAACAACAGGAAGTATGATTTTACTCACTTTAACGTATGTTGGGTTTAGGAAATACCGTGCTGAAAAAGAAAAAAAGCAAAAGAGACAAGCCGATTATCCAAAGTCATAAAAAAAGAAGCACCGTTATCGGGCTTCTTTTTTAGTGGGGATTGAGCGGCTTTTTATGTTCATCTAATGTGAAGCCTTCACCAAGTACGTCATGCACGTCACTCACTGATACAAAGGCATGAGGATCGACGGAAGTTACGACGCTCTTGAGGTGGACAAGCTCATTTTTTGGAACGACGCAGTAAAGGACGTTGCGTTCCTGTTTCGTATAGGAGCCGACACCCTTTAAAATGGTCACTCCGCGCTCCATTTCCTCTGTGATTTTCTTTTGAATGATGTCATCCTTTTCAGAAATAATCATCGCTCCTTTGGCAGCGTAAGCGCCTTCTTGCATGAAGTCGATGACTTTTGCAGCAACAAATACGGCAACAAGTGTATACATGGCTTCTTTGTAATTTAAATAGGTGAGAGAGATGGTAATGACGCACGCATCGAAGATAAACATCGTTCTTCCCATTGCGACTTGATAATGTTTGTTGATCAGTCTTGCAATAATGTCCACGCCGCCTGTTGTCCCGCCGAATTTAAAGATGATTCCGAGGCCTGTTCCGATAAACACACCTGCAAAGAGTGCGGCTAAGGCTAAATCGTGCTGAAGAGGCATATGTATTTGAAAGCGCTGGAAGATGGCTAGAAAGACAGAAAGACTGACGGTTCCGACAATTGTATATGTAAACATGGTTCTGCCAAGCATTTTCCAGCCGATAAAAAAGATCGGAATGTTTAACACAAGGTTTGAAATAGATGGGTCAATGTGAAATAGAAAATATAAAAGCAGTGTGATACCTGTAAATCCGCCTTCCGCCAAGTTGTTCTGCATATTAAAATGAACAAGGCCGAAAGAAAAAATCGCAGATCCTATTAAAATAAATACGATATTTTTAAGACGAATTTCTTTTAGCAAAAGATCACTCCTTTTTTTGCTTAGACAGCGATAATATTATATGGTATGGAAGAGAAACAAGCAAACTGAGTTTTAAACATTTGTCAAATATTTATGATTTCGCTAACATGTAAGAGATGGATAGGAGGATGAGCTTCATGACGAATGAAAAAACGCTGCGTCACGTGCAGCAAGAAGTCGATGATTACATAGGACAATTTAAAGAAGGCTATTTCAGCCCGCTTGCCATGATGGCCCGTCTGACAGAAGAATTAGGTGAGCTGGCAAGAGAGGTCAACCATTACTATGGAGAAAAGCCGAAAAAAACATCAGAAACAGAAAAAAGCATGGAAGAAGAAATTGGCGATGTGCTGTTTGTGTTAACATGCCTTGCCAATTCACTCAATATATCACTTGAAGAAGCCCATGATCGTGTGATGCATAAATTCAATACAAGAGACAAAGACCGCTGGACGAAAAAAGAAGGGAAGTAGAGAAGATGACGAATCAAACCATCAAAGTAGTAATCGCTGGAGCAAGAGGAAGAATGGGGATAGAGGCTGTCAAGCTGGCAGAAGAAACAAGCCACTTCGAACTAGTAGCAGCACTTGATCACACACATGAGGGGAAAAAGCTATCAGATGTGCTTCATACAACATCTGATGCGCCCATTTATACGGATATTGACGTGTGTCTTTCAGAAACAGCACCGGATGTATTAATTGATTTGACGACCCCAGAAATCGGGAAAGTACATACAAAAAAAGCCCTTGAACATGGCGTACGTCCAGTCGTAGGCACAACAGGTTTTTCAGAAGACGACCTAAAAGAACTTCAGCAATTAACAGAAGAAAAAGGGATAGGCTGTATTATTGCGCCTAACTTTGCTGTTGGTGCTGTTTTAATGATGAAGTTTGCCAAAATGGCAGCGAATTATTTTCCTGATGTTGAAATCATTGAGCTTCATCATGATAAAAAATTGGACGCTCCGAGCGGTACAGGACTAAAAACGGCTGAAATGATTGCTGAAGTAAGAGAAAGCAAAAAGCAGGGGCACCCTGAAGAAAAAGAACTAATCGAAGGTGCTCGAGGAGCAGATTATGATGGCATCCGTCTTCACAGCGTAAGGCTTCCAGGCATGATTGCTCATCAAGAAGTGCTGTTTGGAATGGACGGACAGACGCTCACGATCCGTCATGATTCTTATAACCGTGCATCCTTTATGTCAGGTGTGAAGCTTTCTGTTGAACAGGTGATGCATATTGATCAACTCGTCTATGGCTTAGAAAATATTATCGACTAATAAGGAGTGGATCCCTGATGAACATTGCTTTAATCGCTCACGATAAGAAAAAAAGTGACATGATTCAATTCGCCATTGCGTATCGAGATCTTTTGGCAGATCATACACTTTATGCAACAGGAACAACAGGTTTAAGAGTGAAAGAAGCGACTGGGCTGCCCATTCATCGTTTCCAATCAGGACCACTTGGAGGAGATCAGCAGATCGGTGCTATGATTGCTGATAATGCAATGGATCTTGTGCTCTTTTTTAGAGACCCTCTCACTGCACAGCCGCATGAACCGGATGTATCTGCACTCATCCGGCTTTGCGATGTGTATGCCATCCCATTAGCAACCAATATGGGGACTGCCGAAATTTTAGTCAGGAATTTAAATAAAGGTACGTTTGATTTTCGAGATGTAGCAAAAAACGGAGGAACGCATGAAACCACTTGATATCCTTGCATTCGGTGCCCATAGCGATGATGTAGAGATCGGTATGGGTGGAACGATTGCAAAATACGTAAAAAAAGGGGCACGTGTTGGGATTTGTGACTTGACTCAGGCTGAATTATCTTCAAATGGAACGGTTGAAAGCCGAAAAGAAGAGGCCAGAGCAGCCGCTGCCATTTTAGGCGTCACGACTCGAATCCAGCTCACGCTGCCAGATAGAGGACTTTATCTGAATGACGAAGCGATGAAAGAAATTGCAGGTGTCATCCGAACATACAAACCGAGACTTATTTTTGCCCCGCACCACCAAGATCGACATCCTGATCATGGTCATGCGGGTTCACTTGTAGAAGAGGCCGCTTTTTCTGCAGGTATACATAAATTTGAAGATTCATACAAGCAGCCAGCGCATAAAATAAGCCAGATGTATTATTACATGATTAATGGCCACCATCGTCCAGATTTTGTGATCGATATTTCAGACGAGATGAAGCAAAAAATTGATAGCTTACATGCGTATAAAAGCCAATTTGTCAAAACAGAGAGTTCAGTGGAGACACCGCTTGTAAATGGTTATATCGATTTTGTCAAAATGAGAGAGTCGATGTATGGAAGGGAAGTCAATAAACCTTTTGCAGAAGGGTTTCTGACAAAGAAGCCACTTTTGATGGACGATGACTTACTTGGGGGGTAATTATGAAAAAATTGAAGATCGGAATCACTTGTTATCCGAGTGTTGGCGGTTCGGGCATTATTGCCACAGAGCTTGGAAAACGTTTAGCTGAAAAAGGGCACGATGTTCATTTCATTACCTCAAGTATTCCGTTTAGACTCAATAAAGTGTATCCGAATATTTATTTTCATGAGGTGGATGTCAATCAATATGCTGTATTTCAATATCCGCCTTATGACCTTGCACTGGCAAGTAAACTCGCAGAAGTCGCAAAACGAGAGAAGCTTGATATTATTCATGCGCATTATGCGGTCCCTCACGCTGTCTGTGCGTTCTTAGCCAAACAAATGACTGGACAGTCTGTCAAAGTCGTCACCACCCTTCACGGGACGGATATTACGGTTTTAGGCTATGACCCATCTTTAAAGGAAGTCATCCGGTTTGCGATCGAATCATCTGACCGCGTAACAGCTGTATCACATTCATTAGCTGCGCAGACATACGATCTAATTAAACCGAATAAAAAAATTGATACGATCCATAATTTCGTCGATGAGCGCGTATATTTGCGTGAAGATCACGAAGTGCTGAAGACGCATTATGGTCTTCTGCAGGATGAGAAGGTCGTCATCCATGTATCAAATTTCCGTAAAGTGAAGCGGGTGCATGACGTAATCCATGTGTTTAAACAGATTTCTGAACAGGTGAATGCAAAACTGCTACTGATTGGGGACGGACCTGAAAAATCGGTTGTTTGCGAGCTTGTGAAAAAGCTTGGATTAACGGACCGCGTGTTATTTTTAGGAAAGCAAGAGAAGGTGGAGGAGCTCTATTCGATTAGTGATTTGAAGCTGCTGCTTTCTGAGAAAGAGAGTTTTGGTCTTGTACTACTTGAAGCAATGGCATGCGGAGTACCTTGTATAGGAACAGACGTTGGAGGAATTCCAGAGGTGATTGCACATGGAGAGACAGGATTCCTTGTTCCGCTTGGTGATGTAGATGGTGCAGCAAAACATGCTATCTCTATTCTGAAAGACAATGCGCTCCATAAGCAAATATCGATGGCAGCCAAGTCTAGTGTTGAAGCCAATTTCTCTTCTGACAAAATTGTGAGAGAGTATGAAGAGCTTTACTTAGAATTGATCGAAGGTGATGTTGAAGATGAATGAACCATTCACACATGCGATCCCTATTTTACATACACTGCATGAACATGGGTATCAAGCTTATTTTGTCGGCGGTGCGGTGAGAGATGTCCTTTTAGGCAGGGAAATTGGGGATATCGATATTGCGACAGATGCCACACCTGATGTGGTGGAGTCTTTATTTGATAAAACAGTAGATGTCGGCAAAGAGCATGGCACTGTTCTTGTGTTACTTGACGGGGTCAGCTATGAGGTCACTACGTTTCGGACTGAATCCGAATATGAAGACTTTCGCCGGCCTAAAGAAGTGGCGTTTATTTCATCACTAAAAGAAGATCTTTTAAGAAGAGATTTAACGATCAATGCAGTGGCCATGGATATTCATGGTGACATCATTGACCATGTAGGCGGCAAGCGGGATATTAAGCGAAGACGAATTCAAACGGTTGGAGATCCTGCATGCCGCTTTCAAGAAGATGCGCTTCGGATGATGAGAGCGGTGCGGTTTTTAAGCCAGCTCGGGTTTGAGCTTTCTAAAGAGACGGAAGAAGCAATGAAAAAAGATAAACATCTGCTTGCTAACATATCTGTTGAACGCAAAAAAATCGAAATGGAAAAACTTTTAAAAGGCCGCTACTGTGAGCAAGCCATCAAGGTGCTCATCTCCACCAAATTGTATGAAGAATTGCCCGGCCTCAAAAAGGATCAGCTGAATGAAACGTTCCAAGCTTTCCCGTATTATTTATTGGATGGGTTAGATGAGGTGTGGGGAGTCTTTATCCATTTACTTGGTCTAGATGAGGCGGAGGCGGTGTCCTTTTTAAAAGAATGGAAGTTATCAACGAAACTTTTAAAAGAAGCCGTTGCCATTAGCAAATATGTTGATTGTGACTGGGATGCGGAAAAAATGTTTGAAGCTGGTGAACATGTCCTGCTTTCTAGTATGAAAATCACGCAACTCAAACATGAGCGCCGCATTTTCTTTGATGAGCTGGAGGCGGCGAAACGTTCATATGATGCGTTGCCGATTAAACAGCTTCAAGACCTTGCAGTGTCAGGAAAAGATTTAATGGCCTTTCGGCAAAAGCCAGCTGGTAAATGGATTGCAGAAGAGCTTTCTTCTGTAAAAAAAGCCGTTTTGCAAAACCAGCTTGAAAACCGAAAAGAAGCCATAGAGGAGTGGCTCATAGCGTGCGATCAGCGATTAGAAAACGATTAATTGAACTATTTACAGCATCTGAGCAAGATTTTGTCTCAAGCCAGCAAATATGTGATGAGCTTGGCTGCTCCCGAACGGCAGTATGGAAGCATATAGAGGATTTGCGAAAAGAGGGATATGAGGTCGAAGCGGTCAGAAGAAAAGGATACCGGCTGCTTCGTAAACCGGACAAAATTAGTGAAGACGAAATTCTGTTTGGTTTGGAAACAGAGCTGTTTGGCAGGCATATTTACTTTCAAGAAGAAGTCGCCTCAACTCAGCTCATTGCCCATGACCTCGTCAATAAAGGAGCCCCGCACGGCTCGCTTGTTGTCAGTGATCATCAGACAAACGGAAAAGGACGCCTTCAAAGAACGTGGCATTCACCAAATGGGACAGGCATTTGGATGAGTTTGATTCTTCGGCCGGAAATACCGCTGCACAAAGCGCCGCAAATGACGCTTTTAGCATCTGTCGCCATCGCTGAAGCCATAGCGCAGCAAACGGGTCTCAGTCCATCAATCAAATGGCCAAACGATATTTTGCTAAACGGAAAAAAGGTCGTTGGTATTTTGACTGAATTAAAAGCAGAAGCTGACCAAGTTCACGCAGTCATTATTGGTCCAGGCATTAACGTGAATCAGACGGCAAATGATTTTCCAGAAGAATTAAAGGATGTTGCAACGAGTTTGCAAATGGAGCTGGGTGAAAAGGTAGACAGAGCGGCATTGATTCAAACCATCATGTCCACCTTTGAAAAAAGGTATGATGAATATATGACTTATGGTTTTGCTCCGATCAAACAATTATGGGAATCGTATGCGATGACCATTGGAAAGCGTATCATCGCACGCACCGTCAATGGACAATATGCTGGAACGGCGCTTGGGATTAATGATGAAGGCGTTCTTTTACTCGAAACGGAAGGCGGAATCCAAAACATCTACTCCGCTGACATTGAGATCAAGTCAACTTAAGTGGAACACCCGGCACATTTTTGATATACTTCGTGTGGGCAGTATCTGAAAAAGAACTGTACCTGTTAGGAAGAAAAATTCGATAAATTTCTGCCTTGATCCTAAGGGACTTGGACAGAGGGATGATTCGTCTGCACATGAGAGATAAAAGCGTGTGAGATCAGACAAGCCATCTCCTCTCCAGAATGAGGAGGAACAAATGAAGACAAAGTTAGATTTTTTCAAAATGAAAGAACAAAACGAACCTATTGTGATGCTGACAGCATACGACTATCCAGCTGCAAAGCAAGCGGAAAAAGCGGAAGTCGACATGATCTTAGTTGGTGACTCACTTGGGATGGTTGTCCTTGGACTTGATTCCACAGTGCAAGTGACGATGGATGATATGATTCATCACACAAAAGCAGTCAAAAGAGGCGCAAAAGACACATTTGTTGTGACGGATATGCCATTTATGTCTTATCATTATTCATTAGAAGAAACGATGAAAAATGCAGCACGCATTATGCAAGAAAGCGGTGCTGATGCCTTAAAGCTTGAAGGTGGAGACGGAGTATTTGAATCCATTCAAGCACTTACAAGAGGCGGCATTCCTGTTGTAAGCCATTTAGGGCTCACCCCTCAATCAGTTGGTGTCCTTGGCGGCTATAAAGTGCAAGGAAAAGACAAAGAGAGTGCACAGAAATTGATTGAAGATAGTCTGAAATGTGAGGAAGCAGGTGCCATCGCCCTTGTGTTAGAGTGTGTACCTGGTGAACTGACAAAACGGATTACTGACATGCTAAAGATTCCTGTGATCGGAATTGGGGCAGGGGCTGAAGCAGATGGACAAGTTCTCGTTTACCATGATGTGGTAGGGTACGGCGTGTCTAGAACACCTAAATTTGTGAAACAATACGCGCAAATCGATGCTGTATTAGAAGAAGCGCTCATACAATATACAAAAGAAGTAAAAGCACGCACATTCCCAGAGGATGCTCATACCTTTCATATGAAAGAAGAAGTCCTTGATGGTTTATATGGGGGGATCAAGGAATGAAGGTTGTCTCCCATATTCATGAATTAAAAGAAATGATCAAGCAGCATCAAAAGAAGCAGCATTCCATTGGATTTGTCCCTACAATGGGTTTCCTTCATGAAGGACATCTTACGCTTGCAAAAGAAGCAAGAGATCAAAATGACATTGTGGTGATGAGCATCTTTGTCAATCCATTGCAATTTGGACCGAATGAAGACTTTGAATCCTATCCAAGAGATATGAAAAGAGACCAGCGTCTTGCCGAAGAAACTGGAGTAGATATATTATTTACACCTGGTGTGAAGGAAATGTACAAAGACGAGCCATCGGTTACGATGACTGTTCAAAAGCGTACAGACGTCTTATGCGGGAAGAAACGCCCAGGACACTTCGACGGCGTTGTCACGGTGCTGACAAAGCTGTTTCACCTTGTCGCACCAACCAATGTATACTTTGGGCTAAAGGATGCACAGCAAGTCGCTGTTATCGATGCGATGATCAAGGATTTCTTTTTTGATCTTCACCTTGTGTCTGTTCCTACTGTTCGAGAAGAAGACGGTTTAGCGAAAAGTTCAAGGAACGTGTATTTGTCTGAAACAGAAAGGCAAGAAGCACCTGCTTTATATCGGGCATTAAAAAAAGGACAGACAGCTGTAGAAAATGGTGAACATGATGTAAATCGTATTTATCAATTAGTGGAAGAGGAGATTCTTCAAACGAGTGGAGAAATCGATTATATTGACATTTACTCCTACCCAGAGCTTGAACCTCTTCAGCACTTAACGGGCCAAGTGATCATTGCCACTGCTGTGAAGTTCTCCCGGGCAAGACTGATTGATAATGTGATTTTCCATGTTCCTGAAAGCGGTGAAAAACATGTTTAGAACTTTTATGACCTCGAAACTTCATAAAGCGACAGTGACTGAAGCAAACTTACACTATGTAGGTAGTATTACTATCGACGAAGATTTGCTTGATGCGGCAGGCATGATGGCAAATGAGAAAGTGCAAATTGTCAATAATCACAATGGTGCTAGACTTGAAACATATATCATCCCTGGAGAAAGAAAGAGCGGTGTCATTTGTTTAAATGGTGCGGCAGCAAGATTAGTTCAGCCAGGAGATGAAGTCATTATTATCGCTTATGGGATGTTGTCAGAGGAAGAAGCGAAATCGCACACACCTAAAGTGGTCGTGTTAAATAAACAAAATCAAATTGAACAAATGATTGGGCAAGAGCCTGCGAGAACGATTTTATAACGCACGCTAACATGTAAACAGAACAGTTTCATCAAAAGGAAGCTGTTCTGTTTCAGCTATATTGCCCAGAGTGTGTTTCACTATGAGTGGAACGAGGAATTGAGGTGTCCATTTTATGACCGATCAAAGGTTTGTTGTCGTTGATATTGAAACCACCGGGAATTCACCAAAAAAAGGTGATAAAATCATTCAAATTGCTGCGGTGGTCATTGAAAATGGACAAATTGTCGAACGGTATTCAAAATATGTGAACCCAGGGAAAACGATTCCTGGATTTATTGAACAGCTGACAGGTATTAAACAGCACATGGTTGATGACGCGGTGTTTTTTGAGGACATTGCCCAAGAGGTGTATGATCTCATACAGGGCGCTTATTTTGTTGCGCACAATGTTCATTTTGATTTGAACTTTTTAAACGATGAACTAAAAGCATGCGGGAAAAATGAGCTGGATGTGCTAGCGATTGATACGGTTGAAATTTCTAGAATTCTTTATCCTGAGCTTGAAGGTTATAAGTTAACTGAATTAAGCGAAGAGCTCATGCTTCCACATGACCACCCGCACAGGGCGGATAGTGATGCGGAAGTTACTGCTATGTTATTTTTAACCTTATTACATCAATTAAGGAATACACCGCCAAATGTGTTAAAACAGCTGCGCAGATTATCCTCTTATCTTCTAAGTGATATAGGACTTTTAATTAAGCAGCTTGAAACCAATCACACGAGTCAGGATGATTCGCTTGTAGAAGTAGGATCTTTTGCTGTGAAAGATGTGACCAATCCTATCACTGAATCGACATATGCAGTAGGCGGTGACGACGAGCAACTGTTTGAAGAGATAAAAGAGAAGCTTCCTCAAACATTAGAAGGCTATGAAGTAAGAGAAGGCCAGCTCACGATGATGAACAAAGTAAGAGATGCGTTCAATGAAAGAGCTTATGCGTTAATTGAAGCGGCGCCAGGAATCGGGAAAACACTCGCTTATCTTATACCAGCTGCTTTAGAAGCAAAGAAATCAGGAAAACCTGTCATTATCAGTACATATTCTATTTTACTGCAGCAGCAAATGCTTCAGCGCGATGTTCCGCTACTCAAGCAATTGCTCCCATTTGAGCCAGCCGCCTGTGTGTTTAAAGGGCGTGCACATTATATTTGTTTAGATAAGTTTGAGCATGTCCTGCATGAGGAAGATGATAACTATGATGTTGTCTTAACAAAAGCGCAAATTTTAATGTGGCTTCTTGTCACTGAAACAGGTGATTTGTCTGAACTGAATTTACCGTCAGGAGCTGCAAATATAAAAGACCGTATCTCTTGTGTGCACATGCCATTTACATCGAAAAAACGCCGTTTTAAAGAACATTGTTTTTATGAACGGGCTAAACGAAAGGCTCAAACAGCTGATTTAATTTTGACGAATCACCGTCTGCTTTTATCTCAAACAGAAGGAGCTTCTATCTTTCAGCATGCAGATGTCTATGTGATTGATGAGGCCCACCAATTTGAAAAAACAGCCAATGAAACGCTAGGTGACAGTGCGTCTTATATCCAGCTTCATGCGAAATTAACCCAGCTTGGCTCTTTGCATGGCGGGCTGCTTAAGAAATTGAAAAAGAGATTTCATGGGGCAGGTTTATCAACTGACACCTTTATTGAAATGGACGAGTATCTTCAGCAGCTTCAGATGGAAAGTGACGCATTTTTTAGTACCGTTCATTCTTTTGTCAAAAGGACAAAACCAAAAGCGGACATCAATCGTCTCATTCATAGAGTCCGTCATCATTCAAAACATGCTCAGTGGGTCCGAATTAAAGAATCAGCGAGTAAGCTTTGTTCGTTATTGATTGCTTGTGAGAAACTGTATGAGCAGCAAAAAAATGAGTTACTTCACAAAAGTGATCAGTTCATAGAACACTTTGCATTTGAAGCAGAAGAATACGATCAAGTGATGTCATTTATGCAGACATTCTGCAGTACGCTGTACCGGTTTATCTTTGAACCAAACAATGATGAAACCGTTTGGATTGAGATTGATGCAAAGGGTGCCAAGAATGCTGTCTTTATGCACGCGCAGCCGCTGGATACAGGGGAGTTGCTAGCTGATCGGTTCTTCATGAACAAAAAAAGCGTCGTCCTCACATCAGGGACGCTTACCATCAATCAACGCTTTGATTATTGCTTGGAACGATTTGGTCTGCAAGATTTTTACCCACACCTTGTCCAAATTGATTCACCTTTTGAACTTGAAAAACAGCTTAAGGTCGTTGTACCGGCTGACATGCCGCCGATCACAAACCGTGATGAACGCGAATATGTGAAGCAAGCTGCAACATATATTAAGATCATGGAAAAGCAGGATCAAGCGAAAATATTGGTGTTATTTAATTCACATGAGATGTTAAAAGCAGTGTATGAAGAGCTGAAATCAGAAGGTATGCAATCGGCATTGTTTGCTCAAGGTTTGACAGGCGGGAGCCCTGTAAAATTGACAAAAATGTTCAAGTTGGCGAAGCAGGCCATCTTGCTAGGAACAGGGAGTTTCTGGGAAGGTGTGGATTTTCCTGGCTCAGAGCTAACGACTGTCATTATGGCAAGGCTTCCTTTCCGCCCGCCCGATTCGCCGCTCATTGAAGCAAAATGCGAAGCGGCAAAAAAACAGGGGAAGAATCCGTTTAAAGCCGTCGCTCTCCCGGAAGCTGTGTTAACTTTTAAGCAAGGAGCCGGCCGCTTGCTGCGCTCGGAAAAAGACATCGGAACATTGCTGATTTTAGACCGCCGAGTGAAAACCGCTTCGTATGGAAAACTATTTTTAGAATCACTTCATCATGCGCCAGTTCACGAGATGTCCAAAGAGTCGCTTGAGGCGTATATAGAAAAGCTTAACAACGAAAAGCCGCTGTCATAAGCGGCCTTTCACTGGTGTGGGTTTGGAGTTAATTTATCGTAACGGCTTTTTATGTTCCGTTGTAAAAATAGTATTGGTTCTCACATTGAAAAGTATGACTAACAATATTTACGTACCGAGGAGGAATTAGAAGTGGAAAGTAAAATAGAGGTACTTTCAACTGTTCAAATTAAGCATTCAGAAGACCTATACAAAATCGTCGATTTGCTGAACAGAACGCTTAAAAGGGAAGATCTTATGTTTGGATTAGCATTAGATCAAGAAGATCAAAATCAAGCGATATTTACCATATATCGCACATAGGGGAAGCTTGACATGAAAAAAATAATTTGGATTATTTCATCCGTTGCTGCGCTCGTTTTACTCATTGGCATCATTAGCTTTTCGTGGATATATCAAATTGCCATGGGTCAAAAAGAAGAAGGTCATGAGGCAGCGATTGAACGAGCAAAAAAGCAAGCATCATTTGCACAAGTAGAGCAAGTGGATACCTTTGTTGGGAAAGAAAAGCAATTTGTTGTGGAAGGTAAAAACAAACAAAACGAAGCGATCTATGTGTGGGTACCTGCCAGCAAAAAAGAAAAAGTCATTGCCAAAAAAGCAAAAGAAGGCATTACTTCAAACCAAGCAGTACAAGCCGTTCAAAAGGAGAACACCATTTCTAAGCTAAAAAATGTTCAATTAGCACGGGAAGGTGACGTCCTCCTTTGGGAAGTAACGTACTTAAATGAGAACGACCAATATAGTTTCAGCTATGTTGATTTTACGACAGGACGAGTGGAAAAAAATTTAACACCATAGTTTCTTCTGTCTTGCGTTGACCATGCTGATTTAGAACGGTTATAATAAAATGTATGAAAAAAGAATCACACCTATCTAACAAGGTGAGTTTCTTTCTGGCTTTGGAGGGAAATATGTTGAAAACAACTATTAATCAAGTGTTCAAACACGTCGATGAAGAAGTAACAATCGGCGCATGGATTGCCAATAAACGTTCAAGCGGAAAAATTGCATTCTTGCAGCTTCGCGACGGGACAGGCTTTATTCAAGGAGTCGTTGTAAAAGCAGAGGTGGAAGAGGAAGTCTTTAAGCTTGCGAAATCAGTGACACAAGAGACATCGGTCTATGTCACAGGACAAGTAACAAAAGACGAACGTTCACCACTTGGTTTTGAATTACAAGTGAAATCCATTGAAGTGATTCACGAAGCAACAGATTACCCAATTACACCAAAAGAACATGGAACAGAATTCTTAATGGATCACCGTCATTTATGGCTGCGTTCTAAAAAACAGCATGCCATTATGAAAATCCGTAACGAAATTATTCGTGCTACATATGAGTTTTTCCATCAAGAAGGCTTCGTGAAAGTGGATCCGCCAATCTTAACAGGAAGTGCTCCTGAAGGAACAACAGAGCTGTTTGCTACTAAATATTTTGATGAAGATGCGTACCTTTCTCAAAGTGGACAGCTTTACATGGAAGCTGCTGCAATGGCTCTAGGAAAAGTATTCTCATTTGGTCCAACATTTAGAGCAGAAAAATCGAAAACGAAACGTCATTTAATCGAGTTCTGGATGATAGAGCCTGAGATGGCATTTGTTGAATTTAATGAGAACCTTGAGTACCAAGAAAATTATGTGTCTCACGTTGTTCAAAGTGTACTTGAAAATTGTAAAGTAGAACTGCACACACTTGGCCGTGATACAGCAAAATTAGAAAACATCAAAGCGCCATTCCCGCGCATCACATATGATGAAGCGATTAAATTCTTGCAGGATAAAGGATTTGATGACATTGAATGGGGAGATGACTTCGGTGCGCCGCATGAAACAGCGATTGCCGAAAGCTATGATAAACCAGTCTTTATCACTCATTACCCAACCTCATTAAAACCATTTTATATGCAACCTGCACCAGACCGTGATGATGTCGTCCTTTGTGCAGATTTAATTGCGCCAGAAGGTTATGGAGAGATTATCGGCGGTTCTGAACGTGTTCATGATTTAGATCTGCTTGAAGCAAGATTAAAAGAACATGGGTTAGATCAAGAAACGTACAAATGGTACACAGAATTAAGACAGTATGGTTCTGTACCACATTCAGGTTTTGGTCTTGGACTTGAACGAACAGTTGCTTGGATTAGCGGAGCGCCGCATGTGCGTGAAACAATTCCATTCCCAAGATTATTAAACCGTTTATATCCTTAAGACGTGAAAGCCTCCAACATATGGAGGCTTTTTCAAACGTCTTAAGGGCAGCACGTATGAGAAAACGTGATATACTGAAAGTGAAGAGGTGTATCCGATGAAAAGGCAGCAATTTATAGATATGCAGAAAATGGGTTCGACCAGTTTGCCTAATTTGCTGATTGCCCATTATGAGCAATTAGGACTGAATGAATCACAAATGATGGTCATGTTAAAGATTAAAATGAATGAAGAACAAGGCGTCTTTTTTCAGACATTTGAAGAGCTTTCACATGGTATGACCATTTCGGCCGAAGAATGTGCTTATATGGTGCAGTATTTAATTCAAAAAGGGTTTATTTCGATCCAGCCGTTTGAAGACAGGTCTGGTATTCAGCATGACCGGTACTCGGTAGAACCCTTATGGGGTATGCTGTATGACTTTTTAGAAGCAAAACAGGCGAAAGACCTGCAAAAGAATCATGTGCAGGCTGAAAAATCTTTATATGCGCTATTTGAAGATGAGTTTGGCAGACCACTTTCTCCTCTTGAAGGGGAAACACTTTCGATCTGGATGGACCAAGACCATCATGATGCTGAGATGATTCGTCTTGCTCTAAGAGAAGCCGTTTTATCAGGAAAATTAAATTTTCGCTATATCGATCGAATATTGTTTGAGTGGAAAAAGAAAGGGCTGAAAACAGCGGAAGAAGCGAAAGAGCATAGCCAGCATTTCCGTTCGCAGCAAAAAGCCCCACCTTCAAAAGAAGAAACATCTTCATATAAAAGACAAGTTCCTTTTTATAATTGGCTGGAACAATAACCAATAAAGGAGAAGGCATGTTATCAAAAAAACAAATCAATGAATGTTTAGATATTATAGGAGATATGTTTCCAGAGGCTGAGTGTGAGCTTGTTCATTCCAATCCATTTGAACTAGTGATTGCTGTCGCACTCTCAGCGCAATGTACAGATGTTCTAGTGAACAAAGTGACCAAACATCTATTTCAAAAATATAAAACACCAGAAGACTATTTAAGTGTGCCGCTTGAAGAGTTGCAGCAGGATATTCGTTCGATCGGTCTTTATCGTAATAAGGCAAAAAACATTCAAAAATTAAGCCAAATGCTGATTGAAGATTATGGCGGTGAAGTGCCAAGAGATCGAGATGAGCTAATCAAGCTCCCAGGGGTTGGACGGAAAACAGCAAATGTCGTTGTGTCTGTCGCTTTTGGAATTCCCGCCATTGCAGTAGATACACATGTCGAGCGCGTAAGCAAACGACTTGGGATTTGCCGCTGGAAGGATTCTGTTCTTGAGGTAGAGCAAACCTTAATGAAGAAGGTGCCAAAAGAGGATTGGTCCGTGACCCATCATCGTCTCATCTTTTTCGGCAGATATCACTGTAAGGCGCAGCGGCCACAGTGTGAATCTTGTCCACTTCTTGATATGTGCAGAGAAGGGCAGAAGAGGCTGAAAAAAGGGCTGGTGAAGCTGGCATGAGCGGAGCAGCTGTTTTCACCTCATATGTCGAAAAGCTAAAAGAGAAAAAGGTAGAGATAAGCGGCGAAAAAAAGGATATATTAAGAATCAATCCACTCGCATTTGATCTATCTTCAGAACCTTTACTAGATGAGCAACCGTGGCAGAAAACGGAAGAATTTGTTCCTTTGATGTTTGATCTGTGGAATGAATTAAAAGACAACATGCTTCCTCGCTTTCAAACGAGAAAATCTCGGTGTGAAGAGGATGATATGCTGCAAGGCATTGTCAGTATGATTGCAATGTTTTACTGGATCAAAGGAGAGAAGCTTCAAACCGTTGATTGGGAGGAAATCAAACAACAGACGTTTCCAGTAGCCCCCATTAACTGGACAGAACGATTAGAGTTTATTTTACTTAAACCTACTCAATATCATTGCTTTATTCAATTGGACGAGTTATACACAGAGCTCAAAAAGCAGTATGGAAAATACGAAGCACTCAGAAAGTTAAAACAAAATCGTTAAAAAAGCACTTGCCACATAGGGCAAGTGCTTTTTTGTTATTCGTCTTCTTTGCGAGAAGTAGAATTTGACTGAGTATTTGAGCTTTGAGAATTGGCTTTCTCGTCGTCTTTCTTTTTATCTTTATTGGCATCGCTCTGTGAGTTGCTGTTTCCATTTGTACTGTCTGAGCCATCACCATTTTCGGTATTTCCGCCTTGATCTTTTTTATCATCAGGCTTCTGCTCATCAGTGCCACCTTGGTTTTGATTATCATCTGTTTGATCTGTCTGCTCATCATCAGGTTGCTGTGGCTCTTCTTCTTCTTTGTTCTCATCATCTGCTTTTTCTTCCTCTTCTTCGTCATCTTTAATGGTGAGGAAGGTAGAAGCAGCTTTACTTGTGACATCGTCTACAGTCGCTGTCACTTGGAATTTATAGGTGGATCCTGGCTTCACATCAGAGATGACGGCTTCTTTAGAAGAGCTGTTTTGAATGTCTTTATAGCCTCCATCATCGACCGCTTGCTTCACATTAAATGTTGCATCTGCATCGTCATCATAACCCCAAGTGAGTGTAATCGATTTTTTCTCTTCATCATACACCGCTTTTAAGTCAGATGGTTTGTCAGCTTCTTTCTTTTCATATGTGTCAGAAACTTTTGTTGGGACAGTTCCTTTGACGAAGTATTCCGTTGTCTTCTTATCACTTGGTGTGTTTGGTCCAGCTAACTTCGCTGGATCTGATCCTTTTTCAACCGTTGCTTCAACGACACTGTCTGGCTTTTCAAATGAGCCGCTTCCATCATCAATTTGAGAAATTAATTTCTGGAAGACAACTTTGGCAACACGTTGTTCATAATCCGTGAGCCACATTTTGCCGTCTGCATCTTTTGAATTGCCAATTCCGGTCCACACAGCTGCTGTGTATTGCGGCGTGTAACCGACAAACCATGAATCTTTCGCCCCGCCAGAAGGGATGTTGTATTTATTAATATCATCTTGTGTAAAGTTGGTTGTACCTGTTTTACCAGCTACTTGAACATTCGGTACTTGTGCGAGTGTACCTGTTCCAGATTGTACAGCAGTTTTCAGCATATCTGTGATCATAAATGCAGTGTAATCACTCATGGCTGCTTTAGAGTCTGGCGTTAAGTCAAGCTTCGTCCCGTCATTAAATTCAACAGACGTTACAGCATGCGGTTCATTATAGTATCCGTTGTTACCGAAGGCACTAAATGCACCAGCCATTTTAAGAGAAGAGACACCTTCGTCAAATCCGCCGATTGAGTAAGACTCAGGAATGTCAGAAGGTAAGTCCAAACCTAAGTTATTGGCGAATTGAACAGCATTATCTGTACCAGCTTCTTGGAAAGCTTTTAAAGCAGGGATGTTTCGTGATTGTGCCAAAGCACTTCTCATCGACATTTTCCCTAAGTGTCTTCTGTCAAAGTTGTTAATTGGTGTACCGTTAGAGTACGTATAAGGCGCATCATCAATTTGCTGATATGTTGACCATTTTTTGTTTTCAATTACAGGGCCGTAATCTAAAATTGGTTTAATTGTAGATCCCGGCTGGCGTTTTGCATCAGTGGCATAGTTAAAGCCGCCGGCTGGCACATCACGACCACCACCAATGGCACGAATTTCGCCATTTTTTGTATCCAGCAGGGTGACTCCAGCTTGCATACCTTTCGTAAATCCGGCTGAATCCCCATTGATGATGTCATCCAGATGATCCTGAGCTTTTCGATCAAGAGAAGTATAGATTTTTAATCCATCTGTTGATACATCTACTTTGGCTTTTTTCTGTACTTCTTCCATGACTTCTTCAATATAAGCAGAGTACTTACTTGAGTTTTGACTCTTATATTTATCAGCTGAAACAACTGTTTTGCTGACAGGTGTTGCTTTTGCTTCCTCATACTCTTTCTCTGAAATATAGCCTTGTTTTTTCATTAGGCCTAAAACGATATTACGACGTTTTTCCGCTGCCTCTGGATGTTTCACTGGGTTATAGGCAGATGGACTTTGCGGCATACCTGCAAGTGTGGCAGCCTGTGCAACAGTTAGTTTATTTAAATCTGTCACTCCGAAAAATTGTTCAGCCGCTTTCCCAACACCATAAGCATAAGGAGAGAAGAAAATACGGTTTAAATACATTTCTAAAATTTCATCTTTAGAGTATTTTTGCTCAAGCTGAATCGAGAGCCACACTTCCTGTACTTTACGTTTTAACGTCTTTTGATTGTTAAGCAGGGAGTTCTTCACAACCTGCTGTGTAATCGTACTTCCACCTTCTGCTCCAAAACCGTCCTCGACGTTTGCGACAAGAGCACCGCCAATACGGATAGGATCAATCCCGTGGTGTTTATAAAAACGTGCATCTTCAGTTGCAATAAATGCGTCTTTTACCACATCGGGTATATCTTTAATCGAGACATACGTTCTTTTTTCCGCCCCGACTTCTGCAAAGACTTTTTTGTCTTTATCGTAAAGTTTTGAAGAATACGGCGTTTTTAGCTTGCTATCATCAATAGAAGGAGCGCTTGATGCAAAAACGGCAAAAGTTGTGATTCCGGCTACTAAACAAAGAAGACCGATCACGAGTAAAGATAAAAATATTTTTTTAAATAGACCTGCTTTCTTTTTGCCTTTTTTGTTCTTTTGCTTCTTATTGTTTTCTTGACTTGCTTTACGTCGCTGTTCACGACTTGTAAATTGATCAGACATCACATCTCAACCTTTCGTGTTAAACCTTTTTCGAACGTAAATGTTGCTTGCTATCATCCGAAAAATGAAGTGTCTCCACTACTTTAATATAATCAATTCTTGGCGAATATCCAAGTGTCATGAGGTGACCTGCTTCCATTAATTCATCTTTGCTAATGGATTTACGGCCGTTTTGCTGCTGCCGCTCCCAAAAGAAGAAGAGGTCAGTAGCGGACAAATAATAAACGGAACCAAATGCGGATATAATAACAAAACAAATACCGCCTTGCTTTTCAACCTGTTTCATATGCTCAATTTGATGGTCGTGGAAATTTTTGAGCGGAAACGAGGTGGTGCTTTTGGTTTCCTTTGCTTCAAAATCGATATAACGCCCTTTGTATACCCCGTTGTAGTCTGTTGTGGAGGATTGTTTAAAATAGGCTTCTTTAATGACAGCAGCGCTTCTTTTTGGATAATCCACATTGACAATTTGAACAGGGGTAGGCTTTTTATGAATGACTGCGATCCCGTTGACCAAATAGTACTGGTTCGTTTCATTTAAGTCAGCTTCAAGCGTCATCCCGCGGTTACTATAAGATGATTCGCCGCTGATTCTTTTTTTTGTCCCAATTTGTTGAATGGGCTGATACGATTTTCCGTTAGGATACCGAATCATCAAGTTCAGCCTCCTTTTAATGCATTTTGTATTGGAGAGATCACCATGTTGTCACAACAAGAGCACATGATTACCCAGCATATTTTACATGAAACGAAAGCGAAAAATAAGGATAACCTGACAAGGACAAATGCGTACAAGCGCTTTTATGACCGTCATCCAGAGATGAAATGGTCTCTGCTTGCTTCTTTTGTCTCCAGAAATGCTGGATGGTCGATGACAGATTTAAAAGGCGAGCTCTTCCATCCGGGTTTAACGGATCAGCAAGGGCATCTGTTCTTTACAGCATATGAAAGAGCGAATTGGCTGATCTTTTCAGATGCTTACCCGCAGCTTCTCTTGTATGAATGGTCAAAAAGGTGCCGTAAACCTTTATTTCATCTGCTGCCCCATTTCGGTGTGTCTCGTTTTATGAGCGCTGAGTGGGAACGATTTTGGCAAACGCGTGACACAGAGCGACTGCTGCATGCACTCATCATAAATGAACAATATACTATACAATCTCCTATTATACAAAATCCTCTCCTGAAAAAGAATGTTTTTCACTCGATTCAATATCTTTTCAGCGAGTGGGCACATTTTCAAACCGTCGTTTTTCCGACAGTAGACGGGCATTTGTATGGGTTAACCATACGAAAGTTTTCCCAAGTAAAAGAGCGCATTACGTTAGGGAAAAAGCTAGCAAAACTATTGTTTCGAGCCGATTTGTTTTCGGATTTTTATCACTTTTTACATACCGTGCCGCATACGGGATCTCGATTTGATTTTGAACCGTTTTTAGGGATTGCGCAAAGGTCAAGCCCTTTCCTCAGAACGGTGTATCCAGTCATGACACATTCATTAGACGATCAAAGGGAAGATTGGTTTCAAAAGAAATTGAGTCCATCCTTGTTTGAAGTAGAGCGTTTACCAAAACAAATTGAGCTGACCGACTGGTATTTTCATAAAAAAAGGCAGCTTCGTTTTCTTTTCTCATTAGAACACTATTTTTTGCATAAATAAAAAGCAGGGGGTACCTGCTTTTTTTACGTGGATGGACGGTTAGGGCCGCCGAGCTTTTTATCAAGCTGATCTGTACTGTTTTCTTTCCCTTTTGTTTTTTGCTCTTTTGGTGCTTGCTGCTTTTTCATGACATCTACCTCCTTTGTCCTTAGAATTTACACAATCGGACGCGATCATACAAAGAAGGACAAGCACGTGTCGAAATGGAAGAAATTGCGCTTATCTTCACTTAGATTGGCGATTTAGTTCTAGTTTTGTCATGTATGAAGGAGGGAGTAAAAGAAAAGAGAATGTAACGAGAGATGATAAAGGAGGAATCTGATGATGAGCGAATTTGTATCAAAAGAATCCATTATGCAGTTGTTAGAGGAAATTGAGCGAAAGATTGATGCGGTGGAAGAAGAACTGTCTTTAGCTGTCAAAAAAACAAAAAACGCTGCCGTAGAGGAGCAAGAACAAATCATTGACCGTCTTGAATCTGAAGTGAAGGAATGTGAATTGAAAATTCATGCAGCAGAGTATAAGCTGGCGGCAAGACCCGCATATCACGCCGGATAGCTTTTCTATTTGAGCAATAAGTAAACGTTTGATAGGATGGTTCATAGAGGTGAACACTTTGGATAATCAAACATTACTTAAACATACACAAGAGTTGATCACATGGATCGAAGAAGCATACGAGCAGTACCTAAAGGGAAAGGCAGAAGAGGAATACCCAGTTTATGATTTTTACAACGATATTCAACCGGCCGTTGTCAAATTTGATCAGCAAATGGAAGAGTGGCTTACTGCTGCTACCTCATTTATTCATCAGGCCAAACCTAGATACTTACATCAAGAACAGCTTGAAGCCGTCCAAGAAAATGGAAAAGAGGTTGTGCTGCAATCTTATTTTGGCAAACAGCATGCACCTCGTGTGAAAAATTTAGTTGAATCAGTGATTTATACACTGAACCTTTTAATAGAAGAAATCAACAAACGCAGCTGATGAAACAGCCTGCGTTTTTCTTATGGCTGCTGTAGGCACATCTTCTGCTACCTGAACATAATATATCATTGACTTCAATATGTTTTCAGAGCGAGAGGAGCGAGATACGTGTTCCCTTATTCAAACCAGCCATCTTATGAAATGAATCAATTTCAGCAACGGCCTTTTCCGTATCCAGATATGCAGCAGCCTCCGCAGCCTCCAGAATATTTCATGCCCCCATATCAAGGTGAAATGAACCAGCCGCCGGCTGCAGGCTATCAGCCGCCTTTTGGATATCAGGAAAACTTCCAGCCTTATCAGCCGCAGCCTGAAGCAATGAATCAGCCGCAAATGCAGCCGCCGGGCATGATGCCTATGCAGCAGCCTATGAATCCTTATCCTTTGCCAAGGCCGCAAAAACAGCAATCATCTCAATTTAAAAGTGTGCTGTCACAATTTAAAAAAACGAATGGGCAATACGATTTTAATAAAATGTTTGATACTGCTGGACAAATGATGAGTACAATGAATCAAGTGGGCTCATTGGCGAAAGGATTTACTAGTATTTTTAAAGCATAGCAAAACCCAATAGATATACATCTATTGGGTTGTTTGTTTTGGCGCAGTCACACGAAGTGATTGATCTTTCCAAACGCTCTTCATATTGGTTTCATCTATTTTTGCAGGCATTAAAATGGTTTTGGTAAAGCTCGAATAGGAGGAAGTCGTGTCTGTTTTGATTTTTTCCTGTACCGATAAGTGTAAATATTGCGCTTTCACTTCTAGTGCGATATCACCTTCGACAAAATGGTCTGGAAATCGAATCTCAATATATACATATTGATCATCTTCTGTCACATCGGTTGTAATGGATGCAAGTGAATGGCTCGTGGTCATCAGCGCCTCTGCACTATTTAAAATGTCATGAAATGGCGATGATGCAAAAAATTGTTCAATCGCTTCATATAGAATGTCTTCATTTGCTAACAACTCGTGTTTCTTTTCACTTTCATGTTTCATTTGAATCACCTCTCATCTACAGCCTATGCAAAAGGGGCTCAGGCGGTTATCAATTGATGAGAGGAAAAAATTATGATTAAATAGTGTTGAATGAAGCAAGGTGTATGGGCGTGAAGATTTATACGCTGAATAGATCTAGAAGCAAAGCTTGAAGGGAGCAAATGAACATTGCTGAAAAAATTATTCGGTTTCGGAAAAAACCAAGATGATGTAAAGGAAGAAGTCATTTATTCTCCAGTGGATGGAGAGTTAATGGATATGACCGATGTACCAGATCCCGTTTTTTCTCAAAAGATGATGGGAGACGGCGTAGCTGTAAAACCAAAAAACGGCACCATTGTGTCACCAGTAGATGGTGAAATTATTCAACTCTTCCATACAAAACATGCAATTGGGATTCGAACACTCTCGGGGCTTGAGCTTCTGATTCATATCGGACTTGAAACGGTTGGATTAAATGGTGAAGGCTTTGAAGCACACATAAAAGAAGGGGATAAAGTGAAAGCAGGTGATCCTCTCATTACGTGTGATTTAGCGCTGATTGAAGAAAAAGCGGCAAGCACAGTGACACCAATTGTCATCATGAATGGTGATTTAGTAGAACATCTTGACAAAGAACCTAAGGGCTCTGTAGAAAAGCAGACGTCCAAGCTTTTTACAGTGAAAATGAAATAATCCAAAAAACTACCCTGAGTTGATAGGGTAGTTTTTTGATTGAGGACATTAATCCTCCATTGGAACCCAGCCTTTACTTGCTTCCATGACAGTCCATAAACCCTCTGGAATCATGTACTTGTCTTTTTGACTGCGTTTAATGACGGTTTCAATCTCGTTTTCTCTGCCTTCTTTAATCTTTACTGCCCAATCGGGATCAACAATGACTTCTCTTGCAACAGCAATGAGTGGAATCCCTTGATTGTATGCATTCAGTGCATCCTCAGCTGTAATGACGCTGCCGACGCCGATGAGTGGAAGCGTGTCACCACAGCGCTCTTTTAATAATTCCATCCGCGTCTTACTTGTATCAGCACCACGTCTTGCTTTAGCGTCAATCTCCATTAAAGAAATATGCAAGTAATCAAGGTTTTTTGTCTTAAGTACGTCCACTAAAGTAAATGTTTCTGTCATGGTTAAACCAGGTGTTTCTGGTTCTTCAGGTGATAATCGATACCCAAAGATAAATGGTTTTGTTACATGCTCTTTGATTGCTTCTTTCACTGCATCTACTACTGCAATTGGAAATGCGAGACGCTTTTCTTCGCTTCCGCCCCATTGATCTGTACGCTGATTACTATGCGGGGAGTAGAATTGCTGTAATAAATATCCGTTCGCTCCATGGATTTCGATCCCATCAAATCCCGCTTGGATTGCGCGCCTTGCTGCTTCTTTAAATGAGTCGATGATGTGAGGAATTTCTTCTTCTGTCAAAGCTCTCGCAATTTGTTTTCCATCTTTAAATACATCACTTGGCGCAACGACATCACCGTTTGGGACTAAATGAGGGAGAGCCTGAGAGCCGCCATGATGAATTTGCATAATGGCTTTTGTTCCTTTCGCTTGAATCGCAGAAGCAAGCTTTTGAAGGCCAGGTATATCTTCATCTCTTGCAATAGAAGGCTGTCCTTCAAACGCCTTACCATCTGGCGTCACGTTTGCACATGCGGTGATGACCATGCCCATTTCGCTTGATCTAGCGGTAATAAAATCAATTTCTTCCTTTGAGATCGTGCCATCCTCATGAGAACCGAAGTGTGTCATTGGTGCAACGACTAAACGGCCATCAATAGAGGCACCCCCTGGGAATGTAAAAGGTTCAAATAAAGGCTTAAATTCGTTTTTCAATCTGATCATCTTCTTCCTTGATAAAATCATTTCACTATAGAAGTGTAATAGATATTGTTACAACACATCAAAATATTTGCTCACAAGCGGTGCATCAAAAAATTGCCGCCTAGTCATGCAAACAAATATTCGGTACACTAGAATGAGAGGTGGATACCAGATGAAGAAGAAAACAATGAACGAACTCATAGAAGATTTAAAAAAAGACGAACAGGTCGAGCATTGGCATGAAATTGAAGCGAAGCCTGCACTGACTTCTCCAATTCCTGAAAGAGTAAATGACAGGCTCAAAGTGGCGCTTGAAAAAAGAGGTGTGAGCGAACTGTACATTCATCAAAAGGAAGCCTTTGAACGTGTGATGGATGGTGAGAATGTGGTGACTGTGACACCTACAGCTTCAGGTAAAACGCTTTGCTACAATCTGCCAGTTCTTCAGTCGATCGCAGAAGATCAGACAAGCCGCTCCCTCTATTTATTTCCAACAAAAGCACTTGCGCAAGATCAAAAAAGTGAATTAAACGAAATCATTCATGAGATGGATGTTCCAATTCACAGTGAAACCTATGACGGGGACACCTCCCCAGCGATTCGCCAGCGCGTCAGACAGGCAGGACATATTGTCATCACAAATCCAGATATGCTGCATTCAGCGATTTTGCCTCACCATACGAAATGGGTCAGTTTATTTGAGAACTTAAAGTATATTGTCATTGATGAGCTTCATACATATCGAGGCGTGTTTGGCAGTCATGTCGCCAATGTCATTCGCAGACTAAAGCGAATTTGTGCATTTTATGGAAGTGACCCGACCTTTATTTGTACTTCAGCGACCATAGCGAATCCGAAAGAGCTTGCAGAGCAGCTGACCGGAAGCAAGGTGCATCTAATTGAACGAAACGGAGCACCTAGCGGTAAAAAGAATTTTGTCTTTTACAACCCGCCAGTCGTCAATAAGCCATTAAATATTAGACAAAGTGCGGCCACTGTTGTGAATCAGCTCGCTAAAACATTTTTAAAAGAAAAAATTCAAACGATTGTTTTTGCTAGAAGTAGGGTAAGAGTTGAAGTCATCCTAAGTCATATTCAAGAACTAGTGAAAAAAGAAATTGGTCCTAAATCGATCCGTGGTTATCGCGGGGGCTATTTGCCGAAAGAGCGGCGCATGATTGAAAAAGGTTTAAGGGAAGGAGACATTCTCGGTGTTGTCAGCACAAACGCACTAGAATTAGGAGTAGATATTGGTCAGCTAAAAGTCTGTATTATGACCGGATATCCTGGCAGTGTAGCGAGTACGTGGCAGCAGGCAGGACGAGCTGGAAGGCGTCATGAGGAAGCACTCATTATCATGGTCGCAAGCTCATCGCCACTTGACCAATATATTGTCAGACACCCTGAATACTTCTTTAACAGACCACCTGAATCGGCAAGAATCAATCCTGAGAACCTTATCATCCTAGTCGATCATCTAAAATGTGCGTCCTACGAGTTACCGTTTCGAGAAGATGAACAGTTTGGCGGTATGGAAGTAGAAGAAATCTTGCAATACTTACATGAAGAAGGGGTTCTTCATTTCAGCGGGAACCGTTATTATTGGTCAGATCAATCGTTCCCGGCTCATGGCATCAGTCTGAGATCTGCAAGTCAGGAAAATGTCGTCATTGTCGATCAATCCGATGTAGCGAACGTTCGAATTATTGGAGAGATGGATCGATTCAGTGCGATGACCTTACTTCATGATGAAGCGATTTATTTACATGAAGGGGTTCAGTATCAAGTGGAAAAGCTAGATTATGAGCATCTTAAGGCTTATGTGAAACAAGTCGATGTAGAATACTATACAGATGCGAATTTAGCGGTTCAGCTCAAGGTGCTTGAAATTGATCAGACAACAGAGAAGGAAGCGGTATCTGTTCACTACGGTGATGTGACCGTCAATGCAATGCCGACCATTTTCAAAAAAATTCGATTATCAACCGGGGAAAATATTGGTTCCGGCCCGATTCACTTACCTGAAGAAGAAATTCATACGAGTGCTGCTTGGTTTGAATTACATGAAGCAGAGCGGACAATTGAAGAAAAAACACTTGAACAGCTCTTGCTCGGTATTGCCAATGTTCTTCAGCATATTGTTCCGGCGTTTGTCATGTGTGACCGTTCAGACATTCATGTCATTTCTCAAATAAAGGCAGCCCATACTGGGAAACCGACCGTATTTTTATATGATCATTACCCAGGTGGAATCGGTTTAAGTAAAGAGGTCCAGGCTCGCTTTGATGAAATTGCCCGTGCAGCCACTCAGCTGATTGAGCGATGCAGCTGCGAGAACGGCTGCCCATCTTGTATTGGCATGGAAATGAAAGAGATCAATGGAAAAAGCAGGATCATTCAATTGATGGCAGGATTTTAAGGGAAAGGAGGAATAGACCTACTCATGTCATTAAAAGGAAAATTAAACAGAATGAAAAAACACCTGTCGCACAATCAGTCAGATGAAAAGCGTGGGGCAGTAAAAAAGGGACAAACGCACACTGTGACGGCTGAAACGATTCCATTTCTAAAAGAGTGGTGGGAATTAGGTGCAGCTCCTTACTACTTTGAAGACTCTTTCTGCCTCATTCGGGAAGTGACCTATCCACTTGACCATCAGCATGGGCGATATTCATTTGCAGAACTGCCGGAGATGGTGAGTGCATGGAACAAAAGTGAGATTCAGCATTCTCTTTCTGCAAAAGGCTACAAGCCTCACGAGCTATTTTTCTTCGATACAGAAACAACAGGACTATCTGGCGGAACGGGAAATATGATTTTTTTGCTTGGGCATGCGAGAGTTTATTCAGATAAAGTGGTGGTAAAACAACATCTGCTCACGAATCCAGGAAATGAAGCGGCACTTTACAAAAGCTTTCTTAGTGAGGTGGATGTCGAATCACTTGTGACATATAATGGAAAATCATTTGACTGGCCTCAAGTCAAAACGAGGCATACATTATTACGCGATCAAATACCTGCTCTACCTGAATTTGGTCATTTTGACCTTCTGCATGGGTCAAGGAGATTGTGGAAACATAAATATGAGCGTATGGCTCTTTCGGTTGTAGAAAAAGAGGAACTGCACGTCAATCGAGAGGGAGATACACCGGGGTTCCTCGCACCAATGATCTATTTTCACTTTTTAAAGGAACAAAACCCGAAACTGATTGAAGGAATTTTGACTCACAATGAACTTGATGTCTTATCGTTAATCAGTCTCTACATTCATTTGTCTAAAAAAATCTTATCCAAAGATGCGGTGAAGGAAGACGATGAGAAATATGCATTAGCTAAGTGGCATCTTGCTCACCGTGATGTGCAGGAAGCAACAAAGCACCTGCAAGAATTAACGGGAGCAGCGTTTGAGCATGCGGATCAAGCAGCTTATGATCTATCATTACAGTACAAGCGATTAAAACAATGGGATGAAGCGGCATGCATATGGAAACGTCTATTTGAATCAAGTGATGTTCATGTAAGATTAAAAGCGGGTGTAGAGCTTGCAAAGTATGAAGAACACCGTCAAAAAGATCCAAAAGCAGCCCTTTCCATTACCCAAACATTGTTATCACAATCGTCTTTAAGTGAACGAGACATTGTGGAACTTGACAAGCGAGAAAAGCGGCTCTTAAGAAAAGCTGGGCAATGAAATTATTGCCTGGGAAAGCGCAAAAAATGACAACGTTCGGCTCTCGGCCGAAAATAAAAATTGTTTAGCCCTTTTATTGTAGAAAAGTCACGAATCCTGTAAAATAACGTTAGATATTGAATGAGGAGCGTAGAGCATGTATAAGGGTCTTTTCTACTTGTTTTTTCTTGTTGTCATATTGGTCGCTTTTGTTTTTTCAAACTATAAAGATGTTTTTCTTGCAAACTTTTAAATTAGGTTAATGCATTAGTACATGTACACCTCTTGATTCATACATTGTTAATGTAAGAAAATCAAGGAGAGGGGAATGCTACATGTACCATCATCATCATTGCAATCCAAATGTTACACAGCCAATTGTACATCCAACGAATCACTGCTGTACGCACAGTGAGTCAACTACAATTGTGCCGCACATCCACCCGCAGCATGTAACAAATGTTCATCACCAAAATTTCCAACATGTTCACTACTTCCCGCATACGTTTTCTCAGGTGGACCCGGCAACACATCAACACTTTAACTGCGGTGGACCTTGCTGTAACAGATAAAGTGAAATGGGACTTTTATAAGTCCCTTTTTTTAAAAGCAGGTGAAAAAATGAAAATTATTGCTGTCACAGGGTACAAGCCATTTGAGCTTGGGATCTTCAAACAAGACGAGCCTGCACTTCAATACATAAAAGCGGAACTTCGGAAAAGGCTGGCGGCACTCATTGAAAACGGGCTGGAATGGGTGCTCATTTCAGGTCAGCTAGGTGCAGAAATATGGACAGCTGAAGTGGTCTTTGAGCTTCAAGAGGAGTACCCAGATTTAAAACTTGCTGTCATTACACCATTTTATGAACAGGAAGAGCGCTGGAATGAACAAAATAAAGAGCTGTATGAAGGCGTTCTTGCACAAGCTGATTTTGTAGAAAGTGTCACGCATAGACCTTATGAAAGTCCGGCACAATTTAAACAAAAGAACCGCTTTTTTATTGAAAAAACGGACGGCCTTCTCGTCTTATATGATCCCGAGCATGAAGGCTCGCCAAAATATATGATCAAAGAAGCTGAAACCTATACCGACTACCCAATTATGTATATCACAATGGATGATTTAAGAGCACAGGTTGAGGCGGAAGATCCGTTTTTTGACTAAAAGCAAGAGAAAATTTGACAACGTCACGTATTTCTGAAAAAATATACTATGAATTCACGATATGAGGTGAAAAAGATGCTTGCTGATAAAGTAAAGCTTTCTGCGAAAGAAATTTTAGAAAAAGAATTTAAAACAGGTGTCCGAGGGTATAAACAAGAAGAAGTCGATAAATTTCTAGATATGGTCATTAAAGACTATGAGACATTCCATCAAGAAATTGAAAAACTCCAACAAGAAAACCTTCACTTGTCAAAACAGCTTGAAGAAGCGGTTGAGCAAGGGAAAAGACAGCCTGCACAGTCCAATACAACAAACTTTGATATTTTAAAAAGACTATCTAATCTTGAGAAACACGTTTTCGGTAGCAAACTTTATGATTGAGTAATACCAAAAAAGCTTGTGTCAGATGACATTGTCGTTTATAATAACGCATGTTGATTAACGTTCGGGTAATCGCTGTAATGCTTTGACATTGCAGAGGAAAGTCCATGCTCGCACGGTGCTGAGATGCCCGTAGTGTTCGTGCCTGGCGAAAAAATAAGCCAGGGCAGCCTGGGAAAGGCTGACGGCAGGAAAAATGCCTACGTCCTTTTAGGATATGGCAAAGTATCCTTGAAAGTGCCACAGTGACGAAGTCTCACTAGAAATGGTGAGAGTGGAACGCGGTAAACCCCTCGAGCGAGAAACCCAAACTTGGTAGGGGAACTTTCTCAAAGGAACCAAACGGAGAGAAGGACAGAGAATTCTGTAGATAGATGATTACCACCTGAGTACGAGGCTTTTGCCGTTTGCAGTACGATGGAACAAAACATGGCTTACAGAACGTTATATCCGTTATCATAAACATGATGAAATCAAAGCTCTCCTATTTCTACATATGGAGAGCTTTTATCTTGATTACAGAATAGAACGAGAAAACAGGTGATAAACAAATGAAAACCTATACACTCATCGCAACAGCGCCAATGGGAATTGAAGCGATTGTTGCAAAAGAAGTAAGAGACCTCGGGTATGAGTGCACTGTAGATAATGGAAAAGTCATTTTTCAAGGAGATGCACTTGCCATTTGCCGTGCGAATCTATGGCTGCGTACAGCAGACCGAATCAAAGTCCAAGTTGCTGAATTTTCGGCCAGGACATTTGACGAGCTTTTTGAGCAGACAAAAGCCATTGACTGGGCCGCTTTTTTACCGAAAAATAGTACATTCCCTGTCATTGGTAAATCTGTTAAATCTCAGCTTGCCAGTGTGCCGGATTGTCAGCGTATCGTCAAAAAGGCTATCGCGCAAAAACTTAGATCATCTTACAACATACAGTCTGAATGGCTAGAAGAGACGGGTCCTGAATACAAAATCGAGGTAGCGCTTTTAAAAGATAAAGTATTGCTGACGCTCGATACGTCTGGTGTGGGTCTTCATAAACGTGGATACCGTGCAGATCAAGGGGGCGCTCCGATTAAAGAAACCCTTGCAGCGGCGCTTGTCTTATTAACGAACTGGACACCTGACCGTCCGTTTGTCGATCCTTTTTGCGGATCAGGAACAATTGCTATTGAAGCAGCGATGATTGGACAAAACATTGCCCCTGGATTTAACCGTGAGTTCGCATCTGAATCATGGGAATGGATCGGTGAGGACGTTTGGAACAAAGCACGCCTTGAAGTAGAAGAAAAGGCGAATTATGATCAGCCGCTTCACATTATCGCGAGCGATATTGATCATCGTATGGTAGAGATTGCGAAACTGAACGCAGAAGAAGCTGGACTTAGTGAACTGATTCAATTTAAGCAAATGCAAGTGAAAGACTTCCAAACAAAAGAAGAGTATGGTGTAATTGTCGGAAATCCGCCTTACGGTGAACGTCTCAGCGATAAGCCAGCTGTGGAAAAAATGTATCAAGGCATGGGCGAAGCATTGAAGAACCTAGATACGTGGTCCATTTACATTTTAACGTCACATGAAAAATTCGAAGAGTGTTTCGGAAGAAAAGCGACGAAAAAGAGAAAACTGTTTAATGGATTTATTAAAACAGATTATTATCAATACTGGGGAAAACGCCGACCTAGAAGAGAAACAACTGAATCATAATAAATGTCCACACCACGAGAAGGTGTGGATTTTTTATGCTAAAAAGGTATAAGTCTTCTCGGGACGGAATAAACTGAACTTGATTTTAAAAAAAGAGGTGTCTTCATGATTCATTATGATCAATTTCAGTTAATTCAAAAAGCACTCGCTTCAACAGCCCGAGAAATAGAAGGGATTGAAACAGGACAATCTGCTAAACTTACGGCAGCCATCGAGGACTTAGCAATGGCTCAAAACTACATAGACCATTCAGAGCACGCGTTTTTAATGAAGGAAAGCTACCAGCATCGCCTGCGCTCTTAAAAAAAGATTGTCATACCCCAGCATAAATGGTACTATTGAATGTCTGAATGATTCAAAAGTTGGGGGTTGAAGCAGGTGACAGCGTCTCGTTTGCCTTTTTCATTAACAAAAGAACATAATTTTTACGAAGAACTGGGCAACTGGATTGGTGATGTGTTTTATGACATTTTGCCAGAAAAGGGCTTTGATCTTCGAGATGAACAAATATTCATGGCTTTTCAGTTAGAAAGAGCCTTTAAAGAAAAAAGTGTGATGTTTGCCGAAGCTGGGGTAGGCACAGGCAAAACAATCGTTTATCTTTTATTTGCGGTCACATATGCAAGATATACAGGGAAACCTGCGATCATTGCATGTGCAGACGAAACGTTAATTGAACAGCTGGTCAAACAAGAAGGTGATATCTATAAAATTGCCAATCACCTTGATATTCAAATAGATGCGAGATTAAGTAAATCGCATGATCAATATTTATGCTTAAAGAAACTAGAGAAAACGATGCAACGTGAAGATGATGAGAAGTGGCTCGACATTTATGAATCGCTTCCTTCATTTGTTCATGAATCTCATGGGATGCAGACATTTTATCCGTATGGTGATCGAAAAGAGTATCCAGAATTAACAAATGATGAGTGGTCAAGAATTGGTTATGACTCTTTTCAGGACTGCTTAACGTGCGACATGCGGCACCGCTGTGGCTTGAATTTATCAAGAGACCATTACCGAAAAGCAACAGATCTCATCATTTGTTCTCATGACTTTTACATGGAGCATGTATGGACAAAGGAGTCACGTAAACGTGAAGGACAGCTGCCGCTCCTTCCTGAGCATAGCTCTGTTGTATTTGATGAAGGACATCTTCTTGAGTTTGCAGCACAAAAAGCGCTAACATACCGAGTGAAGCAATCAACACTTGAGACGTTCTTGGAGCGTCTTTTGCAAAATGATATTCGTGAAGAGTTTGCAGAGCTTGTTGAAGATGCACTTGCAACAAACGATCAGTTCTTTTATCTCTTAAAAACGAATGCCAAAGAAATCAAAGGATCACACCGTCTTGAAATTGGTCGTGTAGATGAGGTAAAGCGTTCAGCAAGTGAATTATGTGATTTGCTTGAGAAGATTGGAGAAGCGCTCGTATTTGAATCAGAGATGTACACAATTGATCAATACGAATTGTCTGTTGTGGAAGAGTACATTGAACAGATGGCGTATTCTCTGTCGCTTTATCAGAAAAATGCCATTAGCTGGCTGGAGAAGCAGGAATTAGATACCACCTTTGTCGTCATGCCAAAAACGGTAGCAGAGGTGCTTGGTGAAAAGGTATTTTCGCAAAAAATCCCTTATATTTTCTCATCTGCTACGTTATCTGAAAATCAATCATTTGATTATTTAGCTGAAAGTCTTGGGATCAAAGATTATTTATCCATGAGTGTGGCTTCGCCGTATGATTATGAGGAGCAAATGCAAATGTATTTCCACGGAATTCAGCAACCAATGACAGAGTCAGCTGTAAAAGGTCAGCACGTGCTATCTCAGGTAAAAGAAAATGGCGGTCGATCTCTTATTTTATTCCCTTCATTTGATGAACTGCATGTATTTAGAAAGCAGCTCGATGCATCAAATGAATCACTGCCTTTCCATGTTTATTTTGAAGGAGACGAGGAGATCAGTACCATTGTTCAAAAGTTCCAAGCGGATGAAACATCTGTGTTATGTTCCGTTCACTTGTGGGAAGGGCTGGATATTCCAGGACAGTCTCTAACAAATGTGGTCATTTGGGGACTTCCATATCCACCGCATGACCCAGTATTTGAAGCAAAACGGAATGAAGCGAAAGATGCATTTACTGAAGTGGACCTTCCATACATGCTGCTTCGTCTAAGGCAGGGCATTGGTAGACTGATTCGGACAAGCCAAGATGCTGGCAGCATTCATATTTACTTTGGCAGTCAGAAAGATATTGAGCTACAAAGTAAAATTGAATCCGTTCTTCCAGTAAAGCCAGTGATCTCTTAATGATAGAAAACCATTCAATAAGAGGAGGATACGATCAGCGTATCCTCCTTTTTCATTGACAAAAGAACATTTATTGAAGTAGCCTTGAAACGTACATACATATTTTATTGATTGGGGGAACGAACGCATGAGTCTTGAATCAAAAGAGAAAGCGTTTTATCAATTACTAGGAAAAATCGCCCATTATACAGAGGCGCTTCATTTACTTTATTGGGACTCTCGAACACAAGCGCCTAAAAAAAGTGCTGATTTCAGAGCAGAAACCATCGGTCAATTATCCAGCGATATCTTTAATATGAAGACTTCTGATGAAATGAGAGATCTTCTTGATGCATTAAATAAAGAGAAAGAAAAGCTGTCAAAAGACACGCAGAAGGCACTCGAATTATCGCAAAAAGAATATGATGAAAACAGTAAAATTCCAAAAGAAGAATTTAAAGAATACTCCATTCTACAATCAAAAGCAGAACATGTTTGGGTAGAAGCAAGGGAGAAATCAGATTTTTCACTCTTTGCACCCTATTTAAAACAGCTGATTGATTTTAACAAGCGTTTCATCCAGTACTGGGGCGTGAAAAAAACACCATATGATGTGCTGCTCAATAATTATGAGCCGGATATGACGGTTGAACAACTCGATCAAAAATTCGGTGCACTTCGAGACGCCATCGTTCCTCTCGTGAAAAAAATTGAAGCTTCACCAAATAAACCGGATACTTCGTTTTTATCGAAAAGCTTCCCGATCGACAAACAAAAAGAGCTGAGTCTCTTTTTCTTAAAAGAGTTAGGGTATGACTTTGACGCAGGACGACTTGATACAACGGTTCATCCATTTGCTGTGACATTAAGCAGAGGGGATGTACGTGTGACGACGCGTTATGATGAGCACGATTTTCGCATGGCGATCTTTGGCACCATTCACGAATGCGGCCATGCCATTTATGAACAAAATATTGATGAGGCACTGAGCGGAACGCTCTTATGTGACGGCACATCAATGGGTATTCATGAATCACAGTCTCTTTTCTTTGAGAACTTTATCGGCAGACATGAAGATTTCTGGAAAACGTATTATCAAAAGCTGCAAGAGGCATCTCCTGAACAATTTAAAGATGTCACTTTAGAAGAATTTGTGCATGCGGTGAATGAATCGAAGCCGACTTACATTCGAATTGAAGCAGATGAACTCACGTATCCGCTTCACATTATTATTCGCTATGAGATTGAAAAAGCCATTTTCAATGAAGAAGTAGCAGTTGAAGATCTGCCAGCGTTATGGAATGAAAAATATAAAGCATATCTTGGCATTACGCCGCCTAACGATGCGCTTGGTATTTTGCAGGATGTTCACTGGTCTGATGGTAGTTTTGGTTATTTCCCTTCATATGCACTTGGTTATATGTATGCGGCGCAATTAAAGCAGCAAATGATCAAAGATTTACCGAATTTTGATGAACTGATTCAAAATGGGTCTTTTGCACCGATAAAAGAATGGCTAACTGAATATGTCCATCAGCATGGAAAACGGAAAAAGCCATCTGAAATCATTCAAGACGCAACTGGTGAAGAATTAAATGTTCAATACTTAATTGATTATTTAACAGATAAGTACACGAAACTATATTTATCATAAATGAAAGGCACCCTTTGATCAGAAGGGTGCTTCAGCGTGTAGACAAACCCTCGCATTCGTTGTCAGGGTCTGCGCGCCGGTGCTCACGAATGTTAAATTCGCTCTGCTCCGGTGCTCGTCCTTCCTAGACTGCAAAGGTTTTCTAACACGCTGAAAAGAAGACAAAGGGCTAAAATAAAGTTCATTTTAGCCCTTTGTCAACAATCTGAGGCACCCTTTAATCAAAAGGATGCTTTTTTGCTGGTTGAATATTCTAAAAACGAACGTTTAAAGCTTAATGATTGTTTAAGTTCGGTATTTTTCTAGAAAAGTGCTTTCCAAGCGTCTGAAATCTTGTTATAATTTGAACACTATAACACTCATATAATCGCGTGATAATGGCACGCAAGTTTCTACCGGACACCGATACCGTCCGACTATGAGTGAGCAAAATGAAACAGCTTTTGTATGAGCTGAAGATCACGTGGATCGTTTTCGCATTGCTTGCTCCTTAATGGACAGCAATGCTTTTTTTATGCAAAAAAATGAAAGTTGCTAATATGCTGGGAGGAAGAATGATGGAATTGTTACGTCAAAAGATCGAGAACGAAGGAATCGTTCTGTCAAATCAAGTGCTAAAGGTAGATGCTTTTTTAAATCATCAAATTGACCCTGTGTTAATGCATGAGATCGGTCAAGAGTTTGCTAGATTATTTAAGCATGATGGAATTACTAAAATTATCACAATCGAATCTTCTGGTATTGCACCTGCTGTAATGGCTGGACTTGCCCTTCATGTGCCAGTTGTTTTTGCCCGAAAGCGGCAATCACTGACTTTAACGGATAACCTTTTGACAGCAAGTGTGTATTCTTTTACCAAAAAAGTAGAAAGTACGATCGCTGTCTCTAACACGCACCTTAGTGAGGATGATTGTGTGTTAATTATCGACGACTTTTTAGCAAATGGAGAAGCCGCTAAGGGACTAGCTGCAATCGCAAAGCAAGCGAAAGCAAAAGTAGCTGGTTTTGGAATTGTTATCGAGAAATCATTCCAGCCTGGAAGGAAAGAACTTGTGCAAATGGGCTATAGAGTCGAGTCACTCGCACGTATCGAATCGCTCGAGGAAGGAAAAGTCACGTTTGTACGCGAGGTACAATCATGAGTGCCGCTAAAAAAGCCAAAACCCTTTCGCTAGGGATACAGCATGTACTGGCGATGTATGCAGGTGCGGTTCTTGTTCCGCTCATTGTTGGAGATGCGCTTGGGCTCACGCCAGCCCAGCTGACGTACTTAATTTCGGCAGATATTTTCATGTGCGGTGCTGCCACACTGCTTCAAGTATGGAAAAACCGCTTTTTTGGCATCGGTTTGCCTGTTGTACTAGGCTGTACATTTACTGCGGTATCTCCTATGATTGCGATTGGCTCTAAATATGGAATTTCGTCTATATATGGAAGTATTATCGCCGCAGGGTGTATTGTCATTGCTCTTTCATTTTTCTTTGGGAAGCTTGTGAAATTTTTCCCGCCCGTTGTCACAGGTTCCGTCGTCACGATCATTGGAATTACCTTAATTCCGGTCGCCATGAACAATATGGCAGGTGGTGAAGGAAGTGCAGACTATGGTTCTTTTGAGAATCTTGGACTTGCTTTTCTTGTATTGTTTATCATTGTCCTTCTCTATCGATTTACAAAGGGATTCATGAAAGCCATTGCCATCTTAATCGGCATTCTACTTGGGACAGCAGTTGCTGCTTTCTTAGGGAAGGTGGAGACGGCAGAAGTGGCGAATGCACAAGTTTTCCGCCTCATTGAGCCTTTTTACTTTGGGTTGCCTACTTTTGAATTTGCACCAATCATGACAATGACATTAGTTGCCATTGTGTCATTAGTCGAATCAACGGGTGTATACTTTGCGCTCGGAGATTTAACGAATCGTTCATTAAAAGAGAAGGATTTAGCAAAGGGATATCGTGCAGAGGGAATTGCCGTCTTATTAGGCGGTATCTTCAACGCTTTTCCATACACAGCCTACTCCCAAAACGTTGGATTGATCCAATTAACAGGTGTGAAGAAAAATCAGGTCATTGTGGTGACAGGGGTATTATTAATGGTATTTGGCCTTTTTCCTAAAATCGCGGCATTTACAACGATTATTCCAAAATCCGTTCTAGGCGGTGCGATGGTCGCCATGTTTGGCATGGTCATTGCGTATGGGATTAAAATGCTCTCACGCGTCGATTTTGCAAAACAGGAAAACTTACTCATTGTCGCATGCTCAGTTGGCATCGGGCTCGGAGTAACGGTGGTACCGCAAATGTTTGAGCATTTGCCAGAATCGATTAAATTGTTAACAAGTAACGGAATTGTCGCCGGAAGCTTTACCGCTATTTTGCTTCATATTATTTATCACATGATTCCTTTTAAAAAAGAAACAGAGCAGGAGCTAATGGAAGAACCTAAGCAATCTGTTATGTGAACACTTCTCTTGGAGAGCTGAAAGCCCGCATCCTTTGGATACGGGCTTGTTGTGATTAGCGCTATTAATGTTGTACCGGCGGCATTGTTTCGTTAATGACTGCAAATGTATAGCCCCTTGCTTTTAGTTGTGTAATCAGGCTATCTAAATAGTTCGTGGTAGAGGGTTGATCATGCATTAAAATAACTTTTGGTTCCCATGTTTATTTTTCTCAAACATTTGCAGTTGATTCAATACCTCTGGAACATATTGTGAGTTTTTATATCTCCAGTCAAGGCTATCAATCGTCCAATCCCAGTAAATAAAGCCATTTTGGTTTAAACGTACTTTTTGATCATATGTTAAATTTGGAACACTGCCATAAGGTGTTCTCACAAGACGGGTGTAAACGCCTGTAACAGAAGCAAGAATGAGCTGAGCTTCTCTCATTTCATTTGCGGGAGACTCACTGTTCTGATAAAAGCGGTTTATATCATGCGTCATGCCATGAAGCCCTAATTGATGTCCTTCTTGATAAAGTCTTTTCACCGCTGCTTGGTGAGCTTGGATTTGCGGTCCAAGCATGAAGAATGTCGCCTTCACTTGATGTGCTTTTAAGACATTTAACAGCTGATTTGATGTAGCAGAAGGGCCATCATCAAATGTTAAAAAGACCGTTTTATTCGTTGTCTGTTGGTTTGGATTGGTCCTAAATTGTTGATCCAATGTTCTTGTAGACTGATCTTTTGCTTTCAGACTGATACTTGTGTCTCGGAAGTCACTGCTAGTAACAATTTTTGCTTGCCCATTTGTCGCCTGCAAATGGGGTTTAGTCATTTCCCAGATAAAAACGAGAAACAGTGTAAGAAGCACTAAACCAATTATCTTCGAGAGAAATATCGTGTTGTAGGGTGTCTGTTTTTTGGACACCTTTTTCATGACAATCACTCCAGTCAATTAAATTTTGTGCCGAATCATGTAGTAGATTCTGTCTTTTTTCACTGTTTTTCATGGTGTTCATATTGATTAAGTATACAGGGAAAAAACACCTTTTCATATATAATCATCAAATAAATTAGCATTTTATGGTTATTTATTTGTGTTGATCAGAAAAAAGGTGATCCATTCATGTTTAAATGAAATAATTCTGAATAATGATCGAAACGTTGATATTTATACGCTAAGATAGCAACAGATTTAACCATTAATGCGAAGTGAAAGGAGATTCCGTATGAAAGTGTTGTAAAATGACGATTTCATTGAAAAAAGGATGCTCATGTGGATATTGGAGATAGAGGCTATCAAACGCGAAATACATAGAGAAAAGCTCTTCCCCTACAAAATAAAGAAGAAACAAAAGAAAGCAAAGTCAGTACAACTGAATCAGAGATTGGCTACTATGTAAAAGGTGAACGTGAAAAGTCATTTGCTTATTCCTTTCATACAGCACTTTTACTTGAAGTAAAGGTGGGGTTTGTCTACGGTCTGCACTTCTCATTTGAGAGGTGTTTTTTTGCATAAAGCTATGTTAAATAACTCTATTAATAATTGGTTGAAGGGATTTTTGTTCTTTAGATATAAAATAAGATGAGAGTGAATGGTTAAGAATCGTATTGAATGACATCAACCAAGAAATAGATCTAAACGAATAGGATGATTATTGAAATCTGTCTGCTCTCTCCATATGGGACCTATGATAAAGTTGGTTTATTAACATTCTCCAAATGGGTGTTAAAAGGTGGGATAAGTAAATGTTAGGATTACCAAGAGGGGAAGTCTTTTTAGTTCCTTGGTCTATTGAGTGGACAAAAGAATTTGAAAGTGAAAAGCGAAAGATAATAGGTGATATTGGTCCATACATAATCAATGTACACCATATTGGAAGTACAGCAGTAAAAGGTTTAAGCGCTAAGCCAATTATTGATATTGCAATTGAAATAGAACATTTTTTTGATGGAGAAAAATGTGTAATAGCGTTGGAAGGACTCGGTTACTCATATAAAGGAACAAACGTATTACCTGAAAGACACTACTTTAATAAAGGAGAACCACGAACACATCAAATCCATATGTACCAAAGACATAATAAGTATTTACTTGAACAGTTAAATTTCAGAGATTACTTGAGAAATAATGAGCAAGCTAGAAGTGAGTACCAACAGCTTAAACTTAAATTATCAAGATTACATGGAAATGACAAACACAAATACGCTCATGAAAAAACTGATTTTATTAAGTCAATCCTTGAAAAGGTTTAGGTGAGGGTTTGCTATTTAGATGTTCATAAGAGAGGTCATTCACAGAGGAACTCCCAATTAACGGAGTTCTTTTATTTTTCATTAAATCAACATTATTTTTGAACATAAATTGCATAAAAAAAGCAGGTTCGCTTGGCTTGGAACGAACCTGTGAAGGAGGAAAACTACATCATGTTTTCACCTATATTATCCAATATTTATCAATTGTCGTCAAGACAAAAAGTTAGACGGAGGAAAATATTTTGACTGAATTGTGTCGTTTTGGCATGTATATCCTTTTTTTGATTGGGGATATTAACCGAAAAAAGAGGTGAAGCCGATGGCATACATTCTTTCAGTTGGAACAAGTCTGCCAAAACATCATGTGGATCAGCAAGCAGCTGCTCAATTTGCAAGATCTCAATTTAAACGATCGTTTAAAGACATTGATCGACTATTAAAAGCTTTTAATAATGGCGAAATAGAGAGCAGGCAGTTTGTCCAGCCTATTGATTGGTATCAAGAACATCACTCTTTTGAAGAGAAAAATAATCTCTATGTCGAAAAAGCATTGGCTCATGCGAAAGAAGCCGTTTTTCACTGTCTGCATGAAACAGCATTTCTTACAAAGCCAGTTCCTTTTGATGAGATTGATGCTTTGTTTTTCATCTCCAGTACAGGGTTATCAACGCCAAGTCTTGATGCAAAGCTGATGAATGTTCTTCCATTTTCTCCTTATACGAAACGAGTGCCAATTTGGGGGTTAGGCTGCGGGGGCGGGGCGGCAGGCTTATCCCGAGCTTATGAATACATCAGGGCGTATCCAGAAGCGAAAGTGCTCGTTGTTGCCTGCGAGCTTTGCAGCCTCACTTTTCAGCCGCAAGATCAATCAAAAAGCAATTTAATTGGAACCTCACTGTTCGGTGACGGGACTGCGGCCGTTCTTTTAACTGGAGAAAAGTCCGCCTCTAAGTATACGCGGTTAAAAACAGTACCTAAAGTGCTTGGCACGCAGTCAGTGACCATGAAAGATTCTGAGGATGTGATGGGATGGGATTTTACCGCCGACGGATTTCGGGTCATCTTCTCACGTGATATTCCGTCCATCATTTCTGGGTGGTTAAAAGAGCAAGTGGATCAATTTTTACATCAGCTAGGGTTTTCAACAGAGGATGTATCCGTTTTTCTTGCTCACCCTGGAGGAAAAAAAGTGATTGATGCCTATCTTGAAAGCCTATCTTTACAAGATCATCAGCTATTTTCTTCAAAAGAGGTTCTGAAACAGCATGGAAACATGTCTTCTGCCACCGTTTTATATGTCATGAAGCATTTTCTTGAACATCAGTCACTAGATGCAGGACAGGTGGGGCTTTGCGGAGCACTTGGTCCAGGCTTTTCGTCAGAATTATTGTTCATGAAATGGGAGGGGCTCTCGTGATGATTTTCTGGATAGTGATTGGCATTTTCATTTGTCAGCGCCTCATTGAAATGCTTGTGGCGAAAAGAAATGAAAAGAAGGTGAAGGCGATCGGAGCGATCGAATTTGGTGCAAGCCATTATCCTTATATGGTCGCTATGCATGCAGCATTTTTCCTCTCGCTTATTGCAGAGACATGGCTGCTGCATCGTCAACCGTCTCGTTTTTTCCTATTACTGCTTGTGTTCCTGCTTGCGACCCAGGTGATTCGGTACTGGGCACTATGTTCACTTGGGACGTATTGGAATACAAAAATCTTAGTCGTTCCCAATGCGATGATTGTGAAAAAGGGGCCGTATCGCTGGTTAAAGCATCCTAACTATGTGGTGGTGGCGATTGAACTGATGTTCATTCCGCTGCTATTTAACGCATTTATTACTGCCATTTTGTTTACTTGTTTAAATGGATGGATGATGATGGTCAGAATACAAACAGAAGAAAAAGCGCTGAATCAATATTTACTAAATTAATATTGAAAATCATTATCAATTGTGCTACACTTTCATTAATGATAAACATTCTCAATCATGAAGGATGGACGGTGATCACATGACAATGATTTTCTTACTCGGTACGGTCTGTGTATACAGCTTATTGATTGGCTTCGTATTAAAAGGTGTTTCAAAAAAATCTGCTTCCTGATTGCAGTCCATTGTGACTGATCGGGCAGCAGATTTTTTTTATTTCCTCAGATCAGAAGAAAAATCTCTTTATTTTGTGTAAAATGGTACACATACATAACTGACTTTTCTAAAAACAAAGGGGTTTATCGTCATGAAAGACTTGTCTATTCGAGATTCGCTCGTTCAAACTACAGGTGCTTTATATCAAAGCCTTCTGAAAAGGGATGATCACGAGCGCGCAGCCAAACTTGCATCTATTATGAAAAAGGAAGCTGAAGAAGAAGTATATATCGCATTTACCGGCCACTATTCTGCTGGTAAGTCATCACTAGTGAATCATCTTCTTCATGATCACATCCTGCCCACAAGCCCAATTCCAACGAGTGCAAACTTGGTTGTTGTCAGGAAAGGGGTCAGTGAAGTTCAGCTCCATACGTCTGATGGACGTTTTGCAAAAATGAGCGGTTCTTATGATAAAGAAGCGGTGCAGCGTTTTTGTAAAGATGGGGAACAAATTGAGATGGTGGAAATTAGCGGTGATTATAGTGGACTTGAAGAAAAAGTGGCACTCATTGATACACCGGGAATTGATTCAACGGATCATGCGCACTTTTTATCCGCTGCTTCTATTCTTCATCAAGCGGATGCTCTTTTTTATGTCGTTCATTATAACCATGTCCATTCTGAAGAAAACATTCGCTTCATTCGCTCGATTAAAGAGAAAGTGCCCAATCTTTATTTCATCGTCAATCAAGTGGATCGGCATGATGAACAAGAGACAACTTTTGAAAACTACAAAAAACAAGTCGTTGAGATGCTTTTAAAAGAAGGCATTGAAGAAGAACATCTATATTTTACTTCTGTGACGGATGAGGCACACCCAAAAAACGAAATGATCCGTTTAGTGAAGAAACTACAAGAATTACAAACCATGCCTAAAGCATCACTTCGAGCCTATACAGAGCAGAAAATCGAACATGTTTTAAAAGAACATATAGACTCGTTAAAAGAAGAACTGCATGAAGAGGACCTTGATAAGCAGCTTCAAGAAAAAAGGAATGAAGTGAAAGAACTAGAAGAGAAACGCCGATTTATTGAAAATGGTGCAAAGCAGGTAGAAGATGAAGTGTCTTCTGAAGTAGAGAACATCTTAAAAAATGCAAACCTCACGCCATTTAAGATGCGAGAGCTTGCAAGTGACTATATCGAATCGAAAGCACCTGGCTTTAAAGTGGGTTTACTTTTTGCCAAAAATAAAACCGAGCAGGAAAAGGAAAAGCGGGCAAATGATTTCTTAGCAGATGTAAAAAAGAGAATGAAAGCGGAAGTTGACTGGCACATTGCCGAGCTCCTCAAAAAAGAAATAAAACAGCATCAGCTTGGCGAAGCGTTATTAGACAAAGCCATGGCATTTGAGACACCTATTGAAGAATCCTTGCTTGAAAAGGTCATTCACCAAGGGGCAACTTTTTCTAACGAATATGTTCTTCAATATGCGAAAGATGCTGGTGAAGCATTGAAAAGACAGGCGAAACAGCAAGCGCTTCAATTGATTGAACAGATGATTGAAACCTTGAAAGACCAGCTCAAGAATGAACAGGAGAAGCAAGAGGAAAAATGGGAGCAAGCGAAACAAGAGCTTCAGAGCCTTGAGGGGTATAACGAAAAAAATGAACAAATAAGACAGGATATTCAGCATTTATGGGATATTTGGCAAAACGGAACGGATGAGCATATCCCAGGCGACTGGTTTTATGCGAAAAAGCAATGGATGCAGCACGACCAGCTGGAGAAGAATCGCGCATCAATTCATGTTGAAGAGGGCGATCAAGCTGCTGAACGGACAGAGCGTGATCAATACCGCCAATCGCAGCATTTAACAACAGCACAATCGATTGCACAATTTAAAGAGCTTTCCCGCATTTTATCGCCTTTAGATATTCTAAAGTCTCAAAGAGATTCCTTTGAAAAACGAACAGAACGGCTGCAAGCAAAAGAATTTACACTCGCTTTATTTGGCGCTTTTAGTTCTGGAAAATCTTCTTTTGCCAATGCGCTTGTTGGACGGAAGGTGTTACCATCATCTCCTACGCCAACAACTGCAACAATTAACAAACTGACACGACCTACGGAAGATCATCCTCATGAAAGTGTCAAAGTGGTGTTTAAAACCAAGCAGGACATTCTAGAGGAACTCGATCAGATTCTTGGATTTTCGATCACAACAGAAAAAGGAGATTCGTTTAAGGCAAAGCTGGAAAGAGTGCTGAAAAAACGCCAGCTCGAACAGGATCACCGAATCATTGTAGAACATTTTCTACAAGCCTATGCCAAGTTTCATGATGACATTGACAACCAAACCAATTTACATGTCACACTTCAAGAATTAAAGCCTTATGTAGCGGAAGAATCTGTTTCTTGTGTGGTGAAGGAAGTGACGGTGTATTTAAGCACACCTCTGACAGATAAAGGGCTGACGATTGTCGATACACCAGGTGCAAGCAGTATGAATAAGCGTCATACAGAAATCGCCTTCCAGTATATGAAGGATGCAGACGCCCTTCTTTATTTAACGTATTATCAGCATTCTTTCTCAAAAGCTGATCGCTCATTTTTACGGAAGCTTGGACTCGTAAAAGATTCCTTTAGCATGGATAAAATGTTCTTTATCATCAATGCAGCTGATTTGGCTAAGGATCAAGCAGAGCTTGAAACCGTATTTGACTATGTACGAAGCGAGCTCACAAAAGAAGGCATCCGCAATCCAAACCTGCATCATGTGTCTAGTAAGGAAGAGATCGAAGGGAAAGAGCCGACATCTTATAATCAATATGCAACACTGAGAAAACAGCTTGACTATTTTATTGAGGAAGAATTAACGAAAGATGCCATTGAACTTTTGCATTTTGAAGCTAATACATTATGTACAACGGTCGATAGACTACGTGCGACCTTGCATCAATCAGAAGATGAGAAAGAAGCTGAAAAGAAAAACATCAAGACATCCTATGAAGCCATTCTCGAAAAAATGCAAGATGTGAAACGGTCTAAACTTGTGACCGAAAGCGTAAAAAAAGACGTGCATGAACAGCTCTATCATATTGTACAGCGGCTTTCATTATTTGCGAATGATCTATTAAAGTCGGCTTTTTATCCTGGCATATCTCAAGGGAATTTTGGTCAGCAGTTAAAAAAGGCACTTGAGAAAGCGTTAAAGGAGTATGAATTTGAATTTGTGCAGGAGCTCAAGGCACTTGATATCCGAATGGAATCGTTTATCCATCATTATTTCCAGGAGGAGTGGGAAAAAGGGATGCAGGCTGCATGTGCGGAAGATCCTTACTTTTCTCTTAGCCTGTCAGCCCCTGAGGAGAAAAATGCTGAGCTAAAACAAATTGAAGTCGAAGCAGAGATTGCACCATTTGAGCCGCTTTTAAAGAAACAAAAATCAGCGAAAGCCTTTTTTGAACAAAATGAAAAGGCTACGTTTATTGAAGCCATTCGAGATGTTCTACATCAAATGACAACACGTTGGGCAGATAACGAAAAAGAAGAGTTGCTGAGCAGATATGAAAAGCTAGTGAAGACCTATACGGAAAGGTACGAACAAGATGCTCTCCAACAGCTCAATGAGCAAAAACAGACATTTATGACGAGCCTTACAACAGATGCTGAAAAACAGGCGGTCATTGAACAAGTTTATGAACAAACAAATGAATGGAAGAACCAGTTGAAAACGAGATGATTCATGATAGACTATATAAAAAAGAAAGCAGTTGATAGACGATGACGAGCGTACACGAAGAAATTTCTGCACATTCACAGAAACAACATGCCCACATCCAATCTTTTCTTGCACTTGAACAAAAAAGAGAGCAGGCGATTGAATCGGCTGTGAAAAAATGTGAACACAATGAACCATTTTCAACAGATGAGATCAATGCCATTACGTCTAAAATGAATGAGCTTGCCCGAGGCGGAATTGTTCCGCTTCGTAAACATGTCACGATTGAGATGGTGGAGGAATACACCCAGCGTAAACAGAAGTAAAGAGTAACTTTCTCATTTTTGGTCATCTTAACAAATGAACCAGAAAGGGGAATGATCATGGCAAAAAAGCAAAACGTAAAGCAGCAGGAGGAGCGCATGCCGAAGGAAAAAGGCATGCCATCCTACGCAGAAGCGGAAACGAAAAAAATGCAATATGGTAAAAAGTAATCGGGCTGCCTCTTCTTTATCAAAAAGAAGAAGGCGCCTTTTTTATGTTCGTTTCGATGTTCTATGATAGAATAGGAGTATTGTTTATAAAAAGGGAGTTTAGATGAATGAATAAACACGTATTACTTGTAGATGGAATGGCCCTTCTTTTTAGGTCGTTTTATGCGACGGCTGTCCATCGCAATTTTATGATAAATGATCGTGGTGTACCGACAAATGGAGTGAATGGTTATTTGAAGCATTTGTTAACAGCTGTCCAAACATTTGAGCCGACTCATATCGTTTGCTGCTGGGATATGGGAAGCCAGACATACCGGAACGAATTGTTTCAAGATTATAAAGCCAATCGAGGCGAGGCGCCTGTTGAGCTTATCCCGCAGTTTGATTTAGCAAAAGAGGCAACAGCAGAACTGGGGATCATGAACATTGGTGTGACAGGTTTTGAAGCAGATGATTGTATTGGAACGCTTGCATCAATCTATCAAAACGAAGCACATGTGACCGTCTTAACAGGAGATAAAGATTTGCTGCAGATCTTGAATGAACAAGTGAACGTGGCTTTAATGCAAAAAGGCATCGGGAATTATAAGCATTATACAAAAGCCATTTTTGAAGAGGAAATGGGCATTTCTCCAAAGGCGCTGATTGATATAAAAGCGCTGATGGGTGATGCTAGCGATAATTACCCTGGTGTAAAAGGAATCGGCGAAAAAACAGCATTGAAATTTATTCAAACGTATCAAACGATTGATCGACTGTTAGAAAATGTTCATGCATTAACGGCAGCTCAGCAAAAGAAAATGCAAGCAGGTTTAGAAGATCTGAAGCTTTCTCGTATACTGGCAGAAATTAAATGTGATGTACCACTCAGCTGTCCGATTGACGAAACAAAAATAAAAATGGACCCAGAGCGGGCAGCGGCAATGCTTCGCTTGCATCAAATTAAAGGGATCGAACCAATGGTTAACCGCTTAAGTCAATTAGGAATCAGTTGAGGTTAGAAAAAAAGAAAGGGCTAAAATCAAGTTCATTTTAGCCCTTTGTGTTGCTTTTTTTCGCCTTATTTTCTAATTGCGATATTGGCTGTTTATCCTTTGTTTGCGCATCACCTTGAGGAGTCGTTCCGTTTGTGACACGGCCTCTGTTCTCTTTATCCAATTCGTATCACCTCACACATTAGCATAACCAAAAGAAAAGCGATTCATCCTTTTGAAAGGTGAATCGCTTTTCTAGCGAGCTGATCAGCCACTTGATTTTCCTTGCTCGGAATCCACTTAATGAAAAATAAATCAAATTCGCTTTGAAGCTGCAGCATTTCTTCGATAAAATGACGAAAAGATGGATTTTTAGCAAATCCTGCATTGGCTGCACGATCTACTACTTGTGAATCAGTGCGGAATGAAACGGTCCGTAATCCTTTTTCTACGCAAATTTTCATGCCTTCAATGAGCGCGGAAAACTCTGCTTCATGATTGCTCATGATGCCAAGAGGAATGGAGAAAGACTCAGCTTTTCCGTCATATTTCAAGAAAATGCCGATGCCAGATGGACCTGGGTTTCCGGCACTAGCACCGTCAATATATATTTCAGCTGGCAATTTATTTCCCCCTTTCATCAATCGGAACCATTTTTTTCGCCGCATAGGCATAAGGTGTGCCAATGGCAGCGACGATAAATTTAATCACATAAGTCGTGATGAAAATTTCGATCCATATATGGAATGGGTAGGTCCCAAGAAAGGCAATGGTTGTGAAAACGAGTGTATCAAGTAGCTGGCTAATCATTGTACTCCCCGCATTTCGCAGCCAGAGCGCACCATCTGAAGGAAATATCCGGCGAATAAACGAATATACATAAACATCTAACATTTGACTGATGATATAAGCAGCAAGACTACCAAGAGCGACCCTTGGCATAAAGCCGAATATCGTTTCTAATGATGATTGGGAAATGTCAGATGGAGCGGGATGGAAAAGCAAAGCCTCCTGCATGACAACAGTTAATGTTAAAAGGGTGGCAAAGCCAATCCAGACAGCTTTTTTCGCTTCGGTTTGTCCATATTTTTCATTGAGGACGTCCGTTGCAAAGAACACACTGCCGTATAAAATGTTGCCAAGTGTTGCCGTTAAGCCAAATAATTCAACGGTTTTGACCACTTGTAAATTGGCAGCAACTGTTGCAAAACCAATCCAGACGAAAAGCCCCATCTTGCCAAATCCTTTATAAAATAGAAGAACAATGATAAAATTAATGATCGCAAATAAGATCCAAATACCTTCATTAAACAAGTGACATGAACTTCCTTTCTAAATGTAAAATGTAACTTTTTGATTATAGCATAACGAACGTTTACCTTAAAAGTACGGGAAGGCGATGTGATCAATGAAACTAAGAGCACACTATACAATGAAAGTGAAATCGATTGGGTCCATTGCTTTTTTCCAAGAAGATTGGATGGAGCTCAAAAAAGCCTTGCTTTTAGCAAAACATATAGACAAAAAAGAACCGCAGTCACTTCTATCATTTGAAGATGAAAAGGGTGCGATGTGGTCGATGAAAGAACTTGAAAAGCTAAACGAAGAACTTAGGCTTGAACCCGATCAGCTTCAGGTCTATTTTGATGCGAGTTTTCGCAAAGAAACAGGTGATGCTGGGCTTGGAATTGTCGTGTATTATCAGCTCGGACAGGATGCATACCGGTTAAGGAAGAATCAGCCTTTTCAGAGCACCACGAACAATGAGGCAGAGTATGCGGCTTTATTTGAAGCGGTAAAAGCTTTAAAAGAACTGGGAGCCAGCAGAAACTCTGTTACGATTAGAGGAGATTCTCTTGTTGTGATGAATCAGCTCAAAGGGGAATGGCCTTGTTATGATGATATACATAACAAATGGCTCGACCGAATTGAGGCTGCGATCAAAGAGCTGAAGCTCACGCCAACATATGAAGTCATCGATCGTAAACAAAATGCAGAAGCAGATCAGCTTGCCAGACAGATACTTGCAGACGTCCCCATCGAAAGTAAGTTGAAATTAGAAGCAGACGGAGCTGAATAAAGTGGATAAAAAAACAGCAGTAAAAGAATTAACAGATCTTCAAGACACGTATTGTTCAGATTGCTTGATTAAGAAGCACTTTCGCAAAGAATTTGGCAAAAAATACGCGCACTCCTTTTGTATACAGCAATGCACGGTAGGAGAGAAGATCAAACAATACGGGAATGAATTACTCAAAAAATAAGCGTACACTCCGGTTTTCCCCTAGATGTATCATACGCTCACGAAAAAAAACGAATAGAATGTGTAAAAAAAGAACATATTCTGAAAAATGAGCCGATATAACTATAGAAAGTTTTGGTTGAGTTACTTTTTGACTAAGTGACGGATAATAGAGGAAAAGGGGAAGGCCGGCATGGATAATAAGGATTTTGAAACGGTATTACATCGGACATTTCAAGAGGTGTACAGTGATCTAGAGCAACTGGTAGATGTAGCAAAGAAGGGAAGACCTTTTCTCGAAAAAGATATCTCTGAAATTGAACAAAGATTAAAGCAAAATATTTTAGCGATTGAAATTCAGCTGAAAATCAAATAAGAGAGGCATATGCCTCTCTTTATTTTGTCGTTTCATCATTGATTGAGTTGATTAGATTTTTGTTACGTTTGCAGCTTGAGGTCCACGATTACCTTCAACGATTTCAAAAGAAACTTCTTGTCCTTCTTCTAGAGATTTGTAACCGTCACCTTCGATAGCTGTGAAGTGAACGAATACGTCGTCTCCGCCTTCAACTTCAATGAAGCCGAAACCTTTTTCATTATTGAACCATTTTACTTTACCGTTTTGCATATTGCTTTTTCCTCCTAGTACTGTAGCACACCTTTTGGCATACTAAAAAAAATTTTTCATCACCTAACGACTTAAGCAGTTGTTAAATGATGGTTCCACTATACACCATCAAAAGTAAAGCGTCAAGCAGGCAAGCCAAATTTTGAGCAGAATGTTTGATTTTTTTGTTTTTTTAGTGAATGACATTTATCTATAAAACGTCCTAATCTCATGAAACCTAACGTATAACTTGTCCGTATATAGTAAAAATACAGAAAGAGGTGCGTCATGAATCGTTACACAATTGAGGAGTTTGTTCAGAATACGCAGCAAGAAGACAAAGGGGAAGGGGTCTTCGAACTTGAAACATCAAGATTGTTAGAAATTAATTTAACAGATACCATTTGGGCAAAGACAGGCTCCATGGTTTCGTATCGCGGGAAAATAAAGTTTGAACGTGAAGGTGTATTTGAACACGGTGTGTCAAAGATGTTCAAAAAAATGTTATCAGGAGAAGGAACCTCTTTGATGAAGGCCACAGGTGATGGGAAATTATATGTAGCAGACCAAGGGAAAAAAATCTCGATTCTTCGATTGGCTCAAGGGGAGTCTATTTTCGTTAATGGAAACGACTTGCTCGCATTTGAACCGTCTGTTCGGTGGGATATTAAATTAATGAAAAAGGTGTCTGGCATGCTTGCAGGCGGATTATTTAATGTCAAACTTGAAGGACCAGGTCTTGTGGCAATCACAAGTCATTACGAACCGCTGACGCTGATTGTTCAGCCAGGTGATTCTGTTTATACAGATCCGAATGCGACAGTCGCATGGTCAGGAGATTTGCAGACTGAATTTGTGACAGATGTATCGTTCAAAACGTTTATTGGCAGGGGAAGCGGAGAGTCCATTCAAATGAAATTTAGCGGAAGTGGCTTTGTTGTCGTGCAGCCGTTTGAAGAAGTATATACAACGAATGGAAATCAAGGTTAAAAGAAAAAAGGTGTCCGTCATTGACGGACACCTTTTTATGATAATGCTTGAGCATACGATTTATTGCTCATGATCAGATCTGATTGTTCGACGATATCTTCTAAAATGGTTTGAGAAGACTGTTTTAAGTGTAATTTTTTGATGTTTTGTTTCATGGATTCTAATTTTTCTTCGTCTTGCAACAAGTTGGTGACAGATTCTAAAATGTCTTCGTGTCTGTTGATGACAATGGCAGCACCGTAATCTTCAAAGAAAAGAGCATTTTCTTTTTCTTGTCCTGGAACAGGTTTGTAAAGAATAACTGGGACACCAATTGCTGTTGCTTCTGTTAATGTAATTCCGCCCGGTTTTGTAATCATACAGTCCGTTACTCTGAACAATTCATCAATTTGTTCCACATATCCAAGCGCCTTCAATTGATTTGGGTGTGCTTGTTCAAGTTCGCTAAGCGATTGCTTCAGCGCTGCATTCTTACCGCACACAACAACAATTTGTACTTCACTGTCAAGAAGTAGTGCTTCACACAGTTCCTTCACATTTTTTAGTACACCATGGGCACCCGCCATAATGAGAAGGACTTTTTTGTCTGATGATAATCCATATTTTTTATAGATGATCGATTTAGGCACGTCTACTTCAAATTGTGGTCTAATCGGAATGCCTGTTACCTTGACATCGCTTGGATGTGTGCCGATTTCTACTAGCTTTTGTTTCACATAATCGGTTGCAACATAGTATCGGTCAATGTTTTCATGTACCCAAATTTTATGAAGACAAAAGTCTGTCATCACATTAAATGTTGGAATGACTTTACCTGTTTTGTTTCGGTATTCAGGTACAACAATCATCGGGAATGTAATGATGATGATATCCGGATTGTGTAATTGAATTAATTCATCAAGACGCTTATTTCCCATCTTTAAATAAATGTTAAATTTGCGTTTATTGTAAATTTTATCTACACCGTAATAAAACAAGCGATAAAATTGTTTCCCAATGGAGAAGCTCTTTAAATATAAATATTGAGTCACTTCAGACACAATGGGATTTGATTCTTGATACAAATTAGAAACTATCACATGTTCAAACCCTTGGGATTTGCATTCATCATACAGTGTTTTTGCAACCTGCATATGTCCATTTCCATAATTTGCGGTCAAGATTAATATTTTTTTATTGGTATTCAAGAATATTCACCTCAAATGTAATCAACAACAACAAAACTTCGTACGAAAACTATAAATCTCATAGGTCTACATATACATAAAGATAACATATAAACAGCGAGAGCATATCATTCGTTACGAAAGAATTAAACTAATTTTAAAAAACAAACAGACTAAATTGATAATGGAAGACAGAGCCATTTGTATTTTAACACATTTTAAGCATTTATCATCAGACTACAGTCTATTTTATTCCCACACATATGGTGTTTCTTGATAAACATAGTAATTAAGCCAATTCATAAACAGCAAAGTAGCATGGGCTTTCCAGCGGTTCACTGGAACTAATGTGTCTCCATCTTCGATGAAATAGTGGACGGGTTTTTTGACTGTATCATGTTTCAACAAATCTCTTTCATATTCCTGCTTCAATGTATCTGTATCGTATTCAGGATGTCCAGTTAAAAATACTTGTTTATCATCATCTGAAACAATTAAACAAACACCAGCTTCCTCAGACGTGCTCAATACTTTTAGATTCGGCATGTTTTTTAATTGTTCTGTATTAATATCTGTATGCCTAGAATGTGGGACATAGTATACTTCATCGAAACCTCTTACTAATCTTTCTTTTTTCTCTTTGACAAGATGCTCAAAGACACCGAATTTTTTCTCTGGAAGCTTGATTTTTTCAATGCCATAATGATGATATAGACCTGCCTGTGCCCCCCAGCATATATGGAGAGTAGACGTCACATTCGTTTTACTCCAGTCCAAAATGTCCTGCAGTTCTTTCCAATAGGAAACTTCTTCGAAAGCTAAATGCTCAATTGGTGCACCTGTAATGATCATGCCATCAAATTTTTTATGGCGAATCGAGTCAAAGGTCGTATAAAATTCATCTAGATGCTCTCTCGATGTATTCTTCGGTGTATGTGTACTTGGAATCAAAAATGTAAAATACACTTGCAAAGGAGAATTTCCGAGCATTCTCAGCAGCTGCGTTTCAGTTTGTATTTTTTTTGGCATTAAATTTAAGATCACGATATTCAAAGGACGGATATCTTGTTTGAATGCCCTTGTCTCATCCATGACGAAAATGTTTTCGCTCTCTAGTATTTGTTTTGCCGGCAGATGAACTGGTATGTTAATAGGCAACTCGCCACCCCCTGAACCAAAGCTAATTTCACTTCATTATAGGAACTTTCTGGCGATATTTCAATGTTTCAATTATGTTACAATGAAAAATAGAGCAAAAAAGAAAGCTGTTTCTGTCAAAAAAGGAGGCCATTAATCATGATCACAAAGCATTTATCAGATATTGACATTGCCCAAAAGGCAAAGCTGAGACCCATTCAAGACATCGCAGCAAAATTACAAATACATGACGAAGAATTAGAATGCTATGGTTTCACAAAAGCGAAAATATCTTTGACTATTTTTGACCGTTTAAAGGAACAAAAAGAAGGAAATGTGATTCTTGTGACTTCGATCAACCCAACGCCAGCAGGTGAAGGGAAGTCCACCGTAACAGTTGGCCTCGGTCAAGCCTTCGAGAAAATTGGGAAAAAAGCGATCATTGCCATGCGTGAACCTTCACTAGGTCCCACAATGGGTATTAAAGGCGGTGCAGCTGGCGGCGGATATTCACAGGTGTTGCCTATGGAAGAAATCAATCTTCATTTCACAGGGGATTTTCATGCGATTACATCTGCACATAACGCTTTATCTGCTTTTATTGATAATCATATCCATCACGGAAATGAGCTTGGGATCGACGCACGCCGAATTGTATGGAAACGAGTGTTAGATTTAAACGATCGTGCTCTAAGACAAGTGGTCATAGGACTTGGCGGTCAATTAAATGGGTACCCTAGAGAAGATGGATTTGATATTACGGTTGCATCCGAAATGATGGCCATCCTCTGTTTAGCAGACGACTTAAACGATCTGAAAAAACGTCTTTCTTCTATTGTTGTTGCCTACAATCAAGAAGGTGAACCGGTCACAGTTGGAAATCTAGGATATGAAGGCGTATTAACCTTGCTATTAAAAGATGCGCTGAAACCAAACCTTGTTCAAACGATTGAAGGAACTCCAGCCCTTGTTCATGGTGGTCCTTTTGCCAATATTGCACATGGATGCAATAGTTTAATTGCCACAAAAATGGCGGCAAAACTAGCAGATTACGTCGTAACAGAAGCGGGATTTGGTGCAGACCTCGGCGCGGAAAAATTTCTTCACATCAAAACAAGAGCCGGTGATTTTAAACCAGGCGCTGTTGTCATTGTAGCAACTGTCAGGGCGCTAAAAATGCATGGCGGAATGCAGAAAACAGAGCTCAAGGAAGCAAATGCACAGGCTGTATTAGAAGGTATACATAATTTAGAGAAGCATATTGAAACAGTGCAAGCCTTCGGTCTACCATACATCGTTGCAGTGAACCGTTTTATTACCGATACAAAAGAAGAAATTCAAGCAATAGAAAACTGGTGCGAAACGAATGGACATCCAGTCAAAGCCGTCAATGTATGGGAAGAAGGGGGAGCTGGCGGGGTAGCACTTGCCGAAGAGCTCACGACACTCATTGAAAAGAATGAAAACAGCTTTTCTTATTTATATGAGGAGCAAGATTCCATTGAAGAAAAGTTGTCAAAAGTCGCCAAAGTGGTTTATGGTGCAGACGGCGTCAACCTTACATCAAAAGCAAGAAAGCAGCTAACTGCAATTGAGAAAAATGGCTGGGCCCATTTGCCGGTTTGTATGGCAAAAACGCAATATTCACTATCGGATGATCCAGCTTTAATCGGCAGACCAAAAGGCTTTACCGTTACGATTCGAGAGTTAAAACCATCTGTAGGGGCAGGTTTTATCGTTGCACTAACGGGAAGCATTCTGACCATGCCAGGTCTCCCTAAAAAACCTGCGGCACTTGAGATGGATTTATTAGAAGACGGCAGTGTGACTGGACTCTTTTAGCAGGAAGCATAAAAAGCGATTTTCTAAAAGAAGCATGTTACGATAGGAAAAAGTGAATCCTAGGAGGCTATGAGATGTCAATTTATGATATTCAGGTCAAGACCATTAACGGTCAGGAAAAATCAATGGCAGATTACAAAGGGAAAGTACTGATCATCGTGAACACAGCGAGCAAATGTGGACTGACCCCTCAATTTAAACAATTACAAGAGTTATACGATCAATATCATGAAAAGGGCCTTGAAATTTTAGGATTTCCGTGCAATCAATTTATGAATCAAGAGCCAGAAGGGGAAGAAGCAATTCAAGAATTCTGTTCGTTGAACTATGGTGTGACCTTCCCAATGTTTGCAAAAGTAGATGTCAATGGTGACAATGCGCATCCGCTTTTCAAATACTTAACGAGTCATGCGAAAGGTGTGCTTGGCACAAAAACGGTGAAATGGAATTTCACAAAATTTATCGTTGACCAAAACGGAGAAGTGACTGAACGATTTTCTCCTAAAACACCACCAAAAGAATTAGAAAGCTCCATTATCGCTCTTTTGGAGAAATAAGCATGTATTCGAGTAAGCAGCAAGAACAATTGGAGGCAGCTGCCTCCTTTGTTTCAAAACAGCTAAAGAATGAACCGACTGGACACGATGAAGCTCATATCAATCGTGTGCGCCAGCTTGCCGTCCATATTGCACAACAGGAGGGCGGGTCGCTTTTTGTCATTGAAATGGCAGCGATTGTCCATGATGTCATTGATGACAAGCTGTCTAGTGAATGGAAGCTTTCACCGCATGATCTCAAGCAGCAGCTCCTTTTGTGGGAAGTGGACACGCGAGATATTCGCTATATCATGGATATTATTACAACGATGTCTTTTCGTCACCGGCATATGCAGCATAAGCCAGTGACATTAGAAGGGACCATTGTTCAAGATGCAGATCGGCTAGATGCGATAGGTGCAACTGGGATTGCAAGGGTGTTTACATATGCAGGTGCAAAAGGGGAGCCTCACTATACAGAGGGTGCTCACCAAGGCACAGTACTTTTGCATATGCAAGAAAAGCTGCTTCAATTAAAAGACTTGATGAACACACGTGCTGGAAAGCAGCTGGCTCATGAGCGGCATGAGTTTATGTGTCTATTTATCAAGACATGGAAAGAAGAATGCGGCCTTACAGATGAGTAGGGTCTTTATGTGTGTAAGGAGGATGTATAGATGAAAATAACTGCCATAGAACCAACGCCAAGCCCGAATACAATGAAAGTCATTTTGACAGAAGCGCTTGCAGGCGGTAAAAGCAATAACTACAAAAAAGATCAAAAAGACGAAGCGCCAGAGATGATCAAGCGCATTTTAACCATTGAAGGTGTAAAAGGTGTTTACCATGTAGCCGATTTCTTAGCGGTTGAGCGTAATGCGAAATTTGATTGGCAAGGTATTTTACAGCAAGTCAGAGAAGCCTTTGGACAAGAAACTGAAGGTCTTCAGGGAGAATCGCAGTCAGGTGATGACACATTTGGAGAAGTCAAAGTGCATGTTCAAATGTTTAATGGGATTCCGATGCAGGTGAAGCTGACAGACGGTGAAAGAGAAGAACGATTTGGAATGCCTGAACGTTTCCAGGCAGCGATTTTAAAGCTAAGAAGCAGTTCAGATAATGTTGTATTTGAACGTGTGTGGAAAGAACATGGCGTACGTTTTGGAGAATTTGCTGATATCGGTCAAGAAGTCACAGAAGAGCTGCAAGCTGCATATGACGACGAGCGTTTATCCCGTTTAACAGAGGCAGTGAAGGAAGGTCAAGAGGCTGTAGATAAACAAGTGAACCGAAAAGCATATGATGTGACAGAAGAGATGCTGCGCGATGAAGATTGGAAGAAACGTTTTGCTCATTTAGAGCAAATGCAGCCTGAGAAAAAAGATATACCTGTTTTAATGAAAGCGATGGAGGACCCAAAAACATCAATTCGCAGACAAGCTGTTGTGAACGCTGGCATGATTGAAGATCCAGACATTTTGCCTATTTTGTATAAAGGGCTTGAAGATAAAACAGTGACGGTTAGAAGAACTGCAGGAGATTGTATTTCGGATCTTGGTGATTCTAGTGCGATTGAAGCGATGATCCAAGCCTTAAAGGACCCAAGTAAGCTTGTCCGCTGGCGTGCGGCCATGTTCCTTTATGAAGAAGGTGACGAAACAGCACTCGAAGCTTTAAAAGAAGCGGAGCAGGACCCTGAATTTGAAGTCAGTCTTCAAGTGAAAATGGCCATCGAACGAATTGAGCACGGAGAAGAAGCAAAAGGCTCTGTGTGGAAGCAAATGACAGAAAGTAGAAAAAATGCATCAGAATCATAAGAAAGACGAGCAGGCTGCCAATAAAAGGCAGCTTGTTTTCTGAAAAGGGCTTTTTTATTGGCAGAAAAATTTTTTCAGAAAAATTATTTTGAATATTGTTGAAATATGAGAAAAAACTCTATATAGTAGTACCAATATAGAATATTGGAGGTCAGATTTTATGACACAATCCTTGCTGAGCACTTGCTTCAGCAGAGAAATCAGTCACTATCTATTATAGGTGGCTAAATAAACAGAAAATTTGTAAAATAAAATGAACTCAAAATCATACAGTCAACAAGACTAGTAGTATAGGAGGCTTTTTAAACAGATGGCAGAACTTCGCAGTAATATGATTAAACAAGGAATTGACAGAGCACCTCACCGAAGCTTATTAAGAGCAGCTGGGGTAAAAGATGAGGATTTTGGCAAACCGTTTATTGCCGTATGTAATTCCTATATTGATATTGTCCCAGGGCATGTCCATCTTCAGGAATTCGGAAAAATTGTGAAAGAAGCCATTCGTGAAGCTGGCGGTGTTCCATTTGAATTTAATACAATTGGGGTAGATGATGGTATTGCGATGGGGCATATTGGGATGAGATATTCATTGCCAAGCCGTGAAATCATAGCTGATTCAGTAGAGACCGTGGTGTCTGCACACTGGTTTGATGGCATGGTTTGTATTCCTAACTGTGATAAAATCACGCCAGGTATGATGATGGCTGCCATGCGTGTGAATATCCCAACTGTATTTGTCAGTGGTGGACCGATGGAAGCTGGTAGAACAAGTGATGGCAGAAAAATTTCTCTTTCTTCTGTCTTTGAAGGCGTAGGCGCATACCAATCAGGGAAAATTAATGAAGAGGAGTTAAACGAATTAGAGCAATTTGGCTGTCCAACATGCGGATCTTGCTCTGGTATGTTTACAGCAAACTCAATGAACTGTTTAGCAGAGGCGCTAGGGATTGCTCTTCCTGGAAATGGAACCATTCTGGCGACTTCACCAGAACGAAGAGAATTTGCGAAGAAGTCAGCAAAACAATTGATGGAGCTAATCAAAAAAGACATTAAACCACGTGATATTGTCACCGAAAAAGCGATTGATAACGCATTTGCTTTAGATATGGCACTTGGTGGTTCAACCAATACAGTTCTTCATACATTGGCGATTGCAAACGAAGCAGGCGTTGAATATTCACTTGAGCGTATCAATGAAGTCGCAGAACGTGTGCCGCATTTATCGAAACTTGCTCCAGCTTCAGATGTATATATTGAAGATTTACATGAAGCTGGCGGAGTGACCGCTGCACTAAATGAATTGTCCAAAAAAGATGGGGCTCTTCATTTAGATACCATGACCGTCACAGCGAAAACGTTAGGCGAGAACATTGCAGGTCATGAAGTAAAAGATTATAACGTCATTTATCCAATTGACAAGCCATTTACTGAAAAGGGCGGCTTAGCCGTTTTATTTGGAAACCTTGCGCCAGATGGAGCGATCATTAAAACAGGCGGTGTACAAGACGGCATCACACGTCATGAAGGACCTGCGATCGTATTTGAATCCCAAGAGGAAGCACTTGAAGGAATTATTAATCGAAAAGTAGAAGCAGGACATGTTGTCATTATTCGTTATGAGGGACCTAAAGGCGGTCCAGGTATGCCTGAAATGCTAGCACCAACTTCACAAATTGTTGGAATGGGACTTGGTCCAAAGGTTGCTTTAATTACAGACGGACGATTCTCCGGTGCTTCTCGTGGATTGTCTATTGGACACGTCTCTCCAGAGGCAGCAGAAGGCGGCCCGCTTGCCTTTGTTGAAAATGGTGATCATGTCGTTGTTGATATCGAAAAACGCATTTTAAGCGTAGATGTCCCGGAAGAAGAATGGGAAAAAAGAAAAGCAAACTGGAAAGGCTTTGAGCCAAAAGTAAAAACAGGTTACCTTGCCAGATACTCAAAACTTGTGACATCAGCCAATACAGGCGGAATCATGAAAATTTAATGTGAAATTGATCATTTGAAAATTGGCTCTCTCTATAGTATCCTTTATTCACAACATAAGGATTATAGAGGGGGCTTTTTTATGTCAATGGCATATGAAGAATATATGCGTCAGCTCGTCGTACCAATGCGCCAAGAACTAACAAGTGCAGGGTTTCAAGAGTTGACGACTGAAGAAGAAGTAGAAAAAACGATGCAGAAAGCAGAAGGAACAACATTTGTTGTCGTCAATTCCGTATGCGGATGTGCTGCTGGTTTAGCACGCCCTGCTGCTACTCAAGCTGTCATGAAAGCAGAAAAAGCACCAGATCGAATGGTGACGGTCTTTGCTGGTCAGGACCGGGAAGCAACGGCTAAAATGAGAGAATACTTCACAGGTGAGGAGCCATCTTCTCCATCTATGGCACTTTTAAAAGGAAATGAACTTGTTCACTTTATCCCGCGTGACGAAATTGAAGGTCATGAAATGGAAGATATTATGAAGAACGTCTTATCTGCATTTGAAAAACATTGCTAATACAAATGTTGAAATGTCCTGTGATCCATCAGGGCATTTTTTCTTGATTATGATGGAGGAACGTCATGCTCATTACAACAAGCTTTAGAGCAAATGAACAAACAATTGAAACGGCAAAGGCCCTCGCAAAGGACTTGCATGGTGAGTATATCGAGCGGCGCAAACAATCTGTCAAACAGCTTGCGATTAAGCGGGGGGATGTACTCGTCGTTGGGAAAGAACGATTTGAATGGTATCAGCCAAATGGTGAAAAGTTCTTTTTCCATCCAAGCTCAGCGATGTTTAGGGTGAAGCGGGTCCTTCGTGGTGAAAAAGATCCATTAATAGAAGCAGCACAATTAAAGCCGGGCGATTCCTTTTTAGATTGTACGCTTGGGTTAGGATCAGATGCGATTACCGCAAGCTGCGCTACAGGCGCCAATGGAGAAGTGGCAGGCATTGAAAAAAATCCGATGACGGCATTGCTTGTTCGAGAAGGACTCAGCACATGGGAAACGGGTGTGAGAGAGGCAGACGAGGCGATGAAACGGATATCTGTCATCAGCGGGGATAGTATTGAGCAGTTAAAGAAGCTCCCTGATCGATCCTATGATATCGTCTATTTTGATCCAATGTTTGAAGAAACCATACAAGAGTCTGCTAGTATGATGCCGCTTCGTCATGCAGCTGAGCATCATTTTGACCATGAAACCGCTGTGAAAGAAGCAATGAGAGTGGCTAGAAAAAGAGTGGTTTTAAAAGATCATTGGAAAAGCACACGATTTACCACTGATTCCTATCAATTTCAGGTGATGAAACGTAAAACCGCCCAATTCCATTACGGATATATCTCAATAGAAGAAGACAAATCAACAAAACTTTAATCACTCTTAACAATAAAAAAAGCCCTATTTCAGGGCTTTTAATCGGTGATCTCCATATAGACAAAATAAAATAACGTCAGCAAGGAAGCTGTGATGAAAAACCCTTCAAGCATATCCATTCCTCCCAAATTTTAGTCGTCGTTACTGTCATTGTAAACGTTTTATCATGAAAAAGAAAGTCTCAACTGAATGACCAAATTGAATGACTGAAAATTCATTATATGCTAGAATAGCAGTATGATAACTTATGGAAGGAATTAGATATCATGAAAATGTGGATGAGAAAAACGCTCGTTGCACTCTTTACGATTGCGACTTTTGGCTTAATCTCTCCTCCATCAGCTTTGATGACAGACAAGCCATCTGAACTTTCTTCATCTGATAAATCACCTTATACAGCAGTTTATGATACATCAGATGATACGCGCAGCTGGGAATTATCGCAAGAAGACAACAAAGAGCGGGTAGACCCCTTTGAGCAATATAAGCAAGAGGTTCTATCAAGTGCAGAAAACCAATCCTTTCTCAAATTTGGTCGTAAAATCACACCTGTCATTGAGGACGAGTATAGAGAAGAGATTCAACCAAAAATTGAACAAGTGTTAACCGACTTTTTAACAAATTTCAAAGATGACGAAAAATTTCAAGATGTTGTTTTAACTGATCAGCCTTCAAGCGGAAATGGGGAAAAAATCTTCCACATTTATAATAGAAAGACTGGAGAAGATTTGCTTCGTTTTCATGTCAGGAGAGATCAGCCGCCTCACAGCGGATATTGGTTTAACTTTCACTACCATACAGCAGAAGATGGATTCCAGACGCATCATGAACTCGGTAATATTTACTGGGATAAAAACACCCCGCCGAGCTGGATGAGCCACTAGAAGGAGATGTCATGCCAATTGAAAAAGTATACAATGAACGAAATGGTTCGCATTACAAAACAGATGTTAAACGAGCGTGGAGTGAAAATAGAAGATATTGCACACATTGTGCTGAAACTCCAAGAGAAATACAACCCAAATCTTCCACTTAGTGTCTGCATTGAAAATGTTGAAAAAGTGCTGAATAAAAGGGAAATTGTCCACGCAGTTTTGACAGGACTTGCTCTTGATCAGCTGGCAGAAAAAAAGCTTTTGCCAGAACCTTTGCAGCATTTAGTTGAAACAGATGAACCGCTATATGGAATTGATGAGATTATTCCGCTTTCCATTGTCAATGTATATGGATCAATCGGTTTGACCAACTTCGGTTATCTAGACAAAGAGAAATTTGGTATTATTAGAGAATTAGATGAAGGTCGTCCTGGTGAAGTACACACCTTCCTTGATGACCTTGTCGCTGCGCTTGCCGCCGCCGCCGCAAGTCGCATAGCTCACTCTCACCAAGATATTAAGGACGAAGAGCAGGATCGAGTGAATCAAGCATAAAAAGAAAAACATGTCTGCTCATCTTGCAGACATGTTTTTTTGGTTTCAACAAAAGCAGAAATAAGGTAAACTACAACAAGAACATAAATAAAGGATGAAAAAAATGAAACAATACAAAGAGTTATGCCGTCATGTATTACAGCACGGGGATGAAAAAGGTGACAGAACAGGAACAGGCACTATCAGCACGTTCGGTTACCAAATGAGATTTGATTTACAGGAAGGATTTCCTCTATTAACAACAAAGAAATTACACCTGAAATCAATCATTCATGAGTTACTGTGGTTTTTAAAAGGTGATACAAATGTCAAATATCTTCAAGAAAATGGTGTCCGTATTTGGAATGAATGGGCAGATGAAAATGGAGAGCTAGGGCGTGTGTATGGTGCGCAGTGGAGATCATGGGCGAGCGGAGACGGAGAGACAGTGGATCAGATCAGCAAGCTGATCCATGATATTGAGAATCATCCTAATTCGAGAAGATTGATTGTCAGTGCGTGGAATCCAGGAGAAATTGATCAGATGGCGCTGCCTCCTTGTCATTGCTTGTTTCAATTTTACGTATCAAACGGTAAATTATCGTGCCAGCTCTATCAACGTTCGGCAGATATCTTTTTAGGTGTGCCTTTTAATATTGCTTCGTATGCACTTCTAACGATGATGATTGCCAAAGTGACAAACCTTGAGCCAGGAGAGTTTATTCATACGCTAGGAGATGCTCATATTTATCAAAATCATCTTCCGCAGGTCAAAATGCAGTTAGAGCGTGAGGAGCGCACACTTCCGCAGCTTCGCATCACTAGAGATGTCAAAAGTATTTTTGATTTTACGTTTGATGATTTTGTGCTCGAGAACTATGATCCACATCCGCATATTAAAGGAGAAGTCAGTGTATGATTTCCATGATAGTGGCGACAGGAAAAGACAGAGTCATTGGCAAAGATAATCAAATGCCTTGGCATTTACCCGCTGATTTAGCGTATTTTAAAAAAGTCACAAGTGGCCATACCATTGTCATGGGCAGAAAAACGTTTGAATCAATTGGACGAGCACTGCCTAACCGCCGGAATATCGTGTTAACCACAAGTTCTTCTTTTCAAGCTGAAGGATGCGAGGTAGTTCATTCAATCGATGATATTTTAAACATTGCGAAGACCGAGGAAGAATTATTGATCATTGGCGGGTCTAAGCTGTATGAGGAAATGATGCCATACGCAGATCGTCTATATATCACGCACATTCATCATTCATTTGAAGGCGACCGTTTCTTCCCTTATTACGATGAAGAGAATTGGACGGTTGTATCACGTGAAAAAGGCCAACGTGACGAAAAGAACCCCTACAATTATGAATTTGTCGTCTATGACAGAAAAGAAGGATAAGTGAGTAGGAGGAGTACGGTTGTTTCGTTATTGGTTTTTAACGATTTATGTTGTTGTATCCTTTTTTAAAAGTATAAGGCATTTGTATGATCATGAATTAACGGATCCACGCATTTCCTATACGAAACGAATGCATCTCATCCATGAGCATGCAAAAAGGTTTGCCAGAGGGTGTATTGATCAATCAGGATCGGTCATGACCATTCATCAGCAAAAAAAGCTGCCAGATGGTCCTGTTATTTATGTCACAGAAGCACATCATCCAGTGACGACGACATTGCTGATTGGTCACTTAGAGAAGCCATTTGCTTTTATGGCAAAACCGCATCTGTTTCGCTATCCCATCTTAAAACAATGGTTGAAGAAGATGGCGGTGATCAAGCAGAATCAATCTGATGAGGCGTTATTAGAAGAAGCTAGAGAAAGAGTTCTATCTGGCCAGAGTCTGTTGCTTTCTGAACAGTATCGTGTCATGGCAGAAACGCTTGCTGAAGAATGTAACTGCTCACTTGTTCCGGTTGAAACAAGCGGCACAGACCGTCTTTTAACAGGGAAGATCGTCAAAAGACTTCGTCCAGTTAATGTCGATATCCATATCAAAGCACCGGTCAAGATGAGTGATTACGCACAAAAGCGCGCATAGAAAAAACCAGCATCCACATTCGGATGCTGGTTTTTTGATCATGCTGGGATGTTGACGCAATAAAATAGAATGCAGAAGAACATGGATGCACTTCCGCCGAGAACAAAGCTGTGCCAAATCGCATGATGATAGGGAATTTTCCGCCAAATATAAAAGATCGTTCCGACTGAATACAAAATACCGCCTAATAGTAAGAGGCTGAATCCAGCTCCTGTTAATTGAATGTACAGAGGTTTAATTGCGATGATAATCATCCAGCCCATTAATAAATAAACAAGGGTGGATACAATGATAAACCGTTTGACGAAAAAGATTTTAAAAACGATACCGCCTGCAGCAAGCGCCCATACGATTGCAAGAAGAGTATAGCCCAGTGCGCCTTTTAATGGGCCAAGCAAAAATGGCGTATATGTACCAGCAATCAATACATAAATCGCAGAGTGGTCAAGGATTTCAAATATATCTTTTGTTTTTTTGTGCCGAATGCTATGAAGCAAAGTAGAGCTTAAATAAAGCAGCAGCATCGACGCGCCAAATATCGAAAAGCTAATAATGTCAGTGACAGTACCGTATTGAACAGCGAATAAAACGAGAAAAACAATGGCGGGAATGGATAAAATGACGCCAATGCCATGTGTAATTGCGTTGGCAATTTCTTCTTTTACAGTAAACAATGGATGTCCTCCTTTATTGAACCGGTATATAACCATCAAGCGACTTCAGAAATGAGAGACCTTCAAGTGTAATCTTCGTTCCAGCTCTGCCTTTCCCTTTCGTCACATAGGCTTTTTTCTCAAGATCATCTAATCGACTCCTGACTTGCTGAGGGGTCAGCGGGATGTCGCCTTGTTTGCTTAACTCAGACAAGATACGTCTGCTGGCTGCTTCTCCTTTTTCATTTAGAGACTTAATGGCTTCGAGTAAGAAAACAAATTCTTGTTTCTCCATAAGCGTGAGCTGGTGTTCTTCTTTTTTTCCTTTACCAGCTGTTTGTTGAGGTAATAATACAAAAGGTGGCAAGTGATGCAAGAAAACTGTTTGCCCTTCGAGAATCGCGGCTGCATAATGAACGATATTTTTGAGCTCCTGGACATTCCCTTCAAACGAATATTGCTGTAAGACTTCCCACACACTTGAGTCGATATCAGGCGTCATGTTCAGTTCTCGAAAGAAAGCAGCAGTTAAAATAGGAATATCTGTTTTTCGATCTTCCAAAGGCGGGAGAGGGATATGAAGCACATTGAGCCGATAAAACAGCTCAGGTAAAAAACTGGACGAAACGCTCATCGCCTCTAATGATAAAGACGAAGAAGCAATGATTTTTGTTGCAGGAGAATCTTCGAGAAAACGAATGACCTGATGCTGCATAGGAATACTAAATGCGCTGACTTCGTCTAAATAAAGCACATGATTTGCCGCATGAGTAAATGCTTCCTGCAAAGTCACTTCATCTACAATGGGGCAATAGATATATTTCATCGAAGCCTGCGCAGCAAATGAATGGGCCATTTCTTGTGCAAAGCGTGATTTGCCTGTTCCAATTTCACCTGTGATCAACACAGGCTGATCGTTTTTCGTGAATTGTTTTGCCAAATGAATGGCGTGTTTTATATCTTGGTGTTCTCCATATATATTGGCAAACGGATGTGTGGTCATCGAGCGATTCCTTTCTTTTGGTTCTAATTGGTTTTATTATAACACCCAATTAGAACAAATGTATAGAAAAACGAAAAAGTTCATGAAATTTATCTCCGATCCATGATCTATTGGTTTATTTTTTGAATATTCATGTTATAATGACAAATTAAATAAGGTTAAAGAGAAAGGATCTTGTACATGAAACCGTTGCTCAAAGAAAACACGCTAATTCAAGTGAAAGACATCTTAAAAGCCCATCAAAATTTGAAGGATGTAGTGATTCATACACCACTTCAAAAAAATGAGCGACTTTCTGAACGATATGAATGTAATGTCTACTTAAAAAGAGAGGACCTGCAAGTTGTTCGTTCTTTTAAATTAAGAGGCGCTTTTAATAAAATGAGCCAGTTGCCAAAAGAAAAACTAGAAAACGGCATTGTCTGTGCCAGTGCAGGAAATCACGCACAAGGCGTTGCCTATTCTTGCAAATATTTAGGTATCCACGGGAAAATTTTTATGCCTGCTACCACGCCAAGGCAAAAAGTATCTCAAGTGGAGCTTTTCGGAAAAGAATATGTTGACATTATCTTAACCGGAGATACCTTTGATGATTCGTATCATGAAGCAGTCAAATGCGGAGATAAGGAAAAGCGGGAATTTATCCATCCATTTGATGATTTAGATGTCATGGCAGGACAAGGAACAACTGCTGTAGAAATATTAAATGATATCGAAGTGGAGCCTCACTTTTTATTTGCAAGTGTTGGGGGCGGAGGTTTGTTATCTGGCGTTGGCACGTATATGAAAAATATCGCACCAGAAACAGAAATTATTGCAGTCGAGCCGCTTGGTGCCGCCTCACTTCATGCTTCCCATGAGAAAGGGGAGGTTGTCACACTTGATTCAATAGATAAGTTTGTAGATGGAGCAGCGGTTCAGCGGATTGGCGAAAAGACGTTTACGTCGCTTCAGTCCGTTGTCGATAAGATTAGTCTTGTACCAGAAGGAAAAGTATGCACAACCATTCTAGAGCTGTATAATCAATGTGCAATTGTAGCTGAGCCAGCGGGTGCTTTACCGATCGCGGCTTTAGATGCACATCGTGAGGAGATTAAAGGGAAAAATGTCGTTTGTATTGTCAGCGGAGGCAATAATGACATTGGCCGGATGCAAGAAATCAAGGAACGCTCCATGATTTATGAAGGTCTCCAGCATTATTTCATCGTTAATTTTCCGCAAAGAGCAGGTGCTCTCAGGGAATTTTTAGATGAAGTGTTAGGGCCAAATGATGATATCTCACGCTTTGAATATACGAAAAAGAATAACCGAAGCAAAGGGCCTGCGCTTGTTGGTATCGAATTGAAAGAAAGAGATGACTATGCAGCGCTGATTGACCGAATGAATAAAAAAGGCTTTCACTATGTTGAAGTGAATAAAGATCAAGATTTATTCCACCTATTTATTTAGGCTTAACAGATAATTGGAAAAGAGGATTGATCGTTTGTGCTGCTCAAAACAATATGTTTTAGACGGATGGATGGAGCTCAGATCAAGGTAACAGAAGTCCCTGTTTTAAAGGGAGATGAATCCTATGGTTTCATGCTCACCTTTAGACTTGAAGCTTTCTTGAAAAAAGTCTATGTATCTAAGGGAAAGAGGCATGTGTACTCTTTCAGGGAGGATGTGAAACGTAACGTCAAGTGGAGCACATATGAACAGATCTATCAAGAGCCTACATTGAAACACAATGCGTAAATAAGAATCTTTGTCAAAGGAGTAAAAGGCCGCTTCAAGTGCGCCTGCTCAGTTTGGCAAGGATTTTTTACATGAAAAGAAGAAAATGTGACAATTTCAAAAACGTTCTGACAGTTGTTTTGAAGATTGAAGGAAATAAGGTAATATCTTAAGTAAAGACTAAGACAGCAAGGATGAGACGATAGTGAAACAAATTAAAATTGTAACAGATTCAACTGTGGACCTTCCGCAAGAAAAAATCAATGATCTTTCCATTCATGTCATTCCGCTCAATATCTCCATTTCTGGGGTTGATTATATTGACCGAGTGAACATACAGCCAGATGAATTTATTGAAAAAATGGAGGCCGCTGAGGAACTGCCGAAAACGTCTCAACCTGCGATCGGTCAATTCGTCGAATTATATGAAAAACTGACGGCAGATGGAAGCGAAGTCATTAGTATCCATTTAACTGGTGGGATGAGTGGTACGGTTCAAACTGCTGAAAGCGCTTCTAAAATGGTAGACGGGAATATCACTGTCATTGATTCGAATTTTATTTCCTATGGTTTAGGGTTTCAAGTCACCAAAGCAGCAGAGCTTGCAAACAAAGGGGCAAGCCGTGATGACATCCTCAAAGAAATGGACAAAATTCGTCTTAAAACAAAGCTATTTGTCACAATCGATACATTAGAAAATCTCGTGAAAGGTGGACGAATTGGAAGAGGAAAGGCGCTGATCGGTTCACTTCTTCATATTAAACCAATTGCCAGCTTAACAGACGGCATATACACACCAGAAGCGAATGTGAGAAGTTACTCCGCTCTTGTCCGCTATTTGACAAAACAGTATGTACAGGCGGTGAAAGGGAAAACCGTTCAGGCAATTGGGATTGCACATGCAGACGCATTAGAACTTGCAGAAAAGCTTAAAGCAGCACTGCTTGATCACACACCTGATGCACTAGTTGACATTGCTTATACAACTCCGATTATTTCCTGTCATACTGGTAAGGGCGCTATAGGCTTTACTTTTTATACCGATTGATTGAAAAGGGGATGTAATTGTCATGTATACAAAAAGGGGAGCCTTATTTGGTGCGCTTACGATCATAAGCGTGCTTCTTTTAGTCTCATGTTCAAATGGACAAATCAAGGATGCATTAAATTATCAAATCCAGCCGTTTGAGTATCAAAACCAGGATGGTCAAAAGGTGTCGCTCGACGATTTAAAGGGGAAAGTCTGGGTGGCAGATTTTATTTTCACAAGCTGTGAAACGATTTGCCCGCCGATGACGGCACATATGACAGAGCTACAAAAACGGTTAAAAGAAGAAAAATTGGATGCGCACATCATTTCATTTAGCGTCGACCCAGAGGTGGATTCACCGAAAAAGCTAAAGGAATTTGCAAAAGCATATCCATTATCCTTTAAAAATTGGGATTTTCTCACTGGTTACTCGCAGTCAGCGATTGAAAAATTTGCAATGAAAAGCTTTAAGACGATTGTGAAAAAACCTGAAGACGAAGACCAAGTGATACATCAATCTCTGTTTTTCCTCGTTGATCAAGAAGGAAAAGTGATGAAAAATTATGATGGCGTTCAAAATACGCCATATGATGAAATCATCAAGGACATCAAAACACTGAATCGAAGCTAGCATAAGGATGTTCAAATGAGCGAAAACATGATACACTTTTTTAATCAGAAAAAGGAGGGACATCATCGTTTGAAGGCTCGTTTGATTTTGATTGTGATGTCTCTAGCTTTTGTTCTTTCTGCATGTTCCGCAAAAGAGGCTGGCATAAAGGATAAACTAGAAGACACACAAAACGTAAAAGAACATATTACGATCGCAGCGGTTGGAGATTCCTTAACAGAAGGAATCGGAGATCAAAATAAAAAAGGGTATGCAGGTATCACCCGTGACAAGATAGAAGCGGTGGACGGCGTACAGTCTGTTACATTAAAAAACTATGCCATTAAAGGCAGTAGAACGGTAGATTTATTAAAAAGATTAAAAGAAAAAAAAGTGCAGGATGGACTGAAAGACGCTGATTATATTTTCTTTACGATCGGCGGAAATGACTTAATGCATGTCGTCCGTCAAAATGTGCTCAACTTGACATTTGCTCCTTTTCAAAAAGAGCAAGGTCCTTTTGAAGAGCGTTTTAAGACCATTCTTGCTCAATTAAGAGAGCATAATGACCATGCAAAGATCATGTATGTCAGTATGTACAATCCTTTTAAATTCAGCTTGTCTGAGCTGAGAGATATTGATGAGGTCGTCAAAGACTGGAATGCTGCTGCCGAAAAAGAACTAAAAAAAGACGGCAATGCTGATATGATCGATGTAGCAGATTTATTTGAAGATGATAAAGATGAAAAATTACTGGCAGATGATGATTTCCACCCAAACCAAAAGGGGTACTCTCTTATGGCAAATCGTTTATTCTCAGAAGTGAAAAAAGAAGGACTGCCGAAGGAATAGGGTGAAAAGATGAAAAAATGGAAGAGTTTATTTTTTATTTTACTGTCAATTAATCTATTGATTGTTCTTGTATGCGGTATTTTTATGCTGCTGCCGAGCGATCAATCCGCTTCGAAAAAAGAAGTGAACAGCGAGTATGCTTTTAACATTTCTAGTTCAAAAGAGTCGCTTACCAGCTTTGTCAATGATTATTTGAAAAACCAAGGATCAAGCGATATGCCCGACTTTCATGTTGCGATTGACCAAGATGTGAAAGTAACAGGTGCAATCAAAGCTTTTTCTTCAACGATTAATGCAAATGTATCATTTACACCATCTGTTGAAGATAATGGGGATGTTCTGCTGAAAGTAGATGACTTTTCAATTGGACAATTAAGCATCCCAATCAGTTTTGTTTTAAGCTACATGGGTCAATTCTATGAACTGCCTGATTTCGTTCATGTGAAACCAGACCAAAAAACGGTGGAAGTGCGCCTTTCAGAAATGCCGCTGACGAATGATATGTATGTCAAAGCGAACAAAATTGATCTTGAGAATGATGAAATTGAATTCTCATATTATCATCCAAAGCAATAGAACGTGTAAGTCAGGAGTGAAACTATGAAGCGAGTCTATCAATATTTTAGTTTACTGTCGCTCTTATTTGCTGCATACTTTGGCATGACAGCTGCCTCTCATTTAAAAGCAGAAAATATCGACCAGTTTTACTTAAATATCGCCTATTGTGCATTATTTTTAGGTACCATGATTCTTGCTTTTGATTTTCAAAAACAAGAAAAAGCTGAAGATGTCTCGTAAATAGCCTTTTCCATTTGGAAAGGCTATTTATCTTATTTTCAGCGTGATTGAAAATCTTTGCATTCTAGGAAGGACGAGTACCGGCGCAGAGTGAATGTGACATTCGTGAGCACCGGCACGCAGGACTGACACCGAATGCGAGGGTTTGTCTACACGCTAAGAGCCTTTTCCATTTGGAAAGGCTCTTTTTACATTTGGTGAGACAAGACGACTTTTGCCATTAGCTCTGGCTCTCCGTTTGCAAATCCATGAAGTAAAATAAGATAGGCCCGCTTTGTTTGCAGGTGAACTTTCGGAATATCAAGCAGTACACTTTGAGTACCGGCAGCTTTTAATTCAAAGTGATACTTATTCGGAGAGAAGTGGTGGGTTTGGGTGCCGTTCACATATCCGAGCTCCTTTGATAACATGCCTTGATCTCGTTCATATATATCAATGAAAGGGAGGTCTGGTGACAGCTGGATAAACGTGAGTGCTGATAGCTCATCTTGCTTAATCAGCGAGTCTTGCTTTTCTGTGAGCAGCGCAAAGCCGGTACGAGCTCCCGTGATACATAGCGTGTAAGTCTCGTTTCCATTAATCATCATACGAGAAGAAAGAATTCTTTCTTTTGTAGCCAGCTTGAATACTTCTATCTCATAAACACCCTCATCCCATTCCATATAAGCAGACAGCTGACCGTATGGCAGCTTTTTTTGGATTGGCTGCTGATTTACAAATACAGCAAGCTCACTTAAATCCGGTGCAGCGTGAAATAATCGAATAACAGCTTTGGAAATGGTGTTTCTCGGATGGTATGGGGGGAAGGTAGCTAATGGACGATATTGAAATTGATTCATCTCGTAGAGCTGCTGCACGTCTTTATCCCTTCTTTCTCTGCAATGTGTTTTTTGTAGCGTATGCAAGAAAGGGACGATCTGTATAGGCAAAAGAAACATAGAAAAAAGCCTGACAAAAAGTGTCAGGCTCTCGTATTAAGAAGGAGATGAATATTGATGATATTCAGCCAGCTTAATGAACGTTTTTTCATCCTCAATTAATCCGCAAACGCCGCACTGGACTTTGATTTTCGGTCCTTGATAGTTCATGTGAAAAGGAGAAAGCTGATCTCCTTCATATGTTTCGACAATGGCTCCAGTTGCTGGATCAAGTTTCACGGGTTCTGAATGCTGCTCGATGAGATTAAAACGCGTTCTGTTGGTCTTGCAGTTCGGACAAAGATATGGACTTGTCATGGTTCATTCCACCTTTTTATCCGTAGCATGTCCTCCACGCTAAAATCTATGCTTAATCCTTTTGACTTTTATCCAGCTTTTTAAATAATTTGATCATCGTTTTCAGTTCTTCATCATCAAATGATTCAAATCGTTCCATGAAGTATTCTGTTTTCTTTTTCTCAAAATGCTCAGTAATTTCCTTACCCTTATCGGTTAAGTGAATTTTGATGATGCGTCGATCCTCTTTTGAACGGATACGAGTGATCCAGCCTTTTTCTACAAGTGTGTCGGTTACAGCTGTAATATGGCTTGCTGATACACCGAGAATTGAGGCGAATTCCGTTACTTTTTTTGCGCCTTGTTCACGCAGCAGATTTAAAATGAGAAATTCATTCCGAGATAATTCGTTTTCAAGCAAGCTGTTAATTTCATAACGTATTTGCTTAAATACGGTTCTCAGTAAAGTATCCATTTCATACATCATTTGTTTTCTTTGTTCCAATCATTAAACCCCCATTATATTTTAAGATACGACAGAATGCTTTCTTTTGTTTTTAGGTATACAAGTCGTATCATTTTCATTATTTTTTATCATGTTATAATATGATGATACCATTTTTTAAATGAAGGGGGCACTAATATGTCTGAAAAACAAGAATTAGCCACATTTGCTGGAGGCTGTTTCTGGTGTATGGTTAAACCTTTTGATGAACAGCCAGGCATTATCAAAGTTGAATCAGGGTATACTGGCGGACATACAGTGAATCCAACCTATGAGGAAGTATGTACAAATACGACAGGCCATAGAGAAGCCGTTCAAATTACCTTTGATCCAGACGTTTTTCCGTATGAGAAGCTATTAGAACTATATTGGCAGCAAATAGACCCAACAGATGATGGAGGACAATTTGGTGATAGAGGAGAGTCCTACCGTACAGGGATTTATGTCCACAATGAAAAACAAAGGCAACTTGCAGAAACATCAAAAGAGCAGCTGAGCCAAAGCGGAATTTTCCAAAAGCCAATCGTGACAGAAATTTTAGAGGCTGGTCCTTTTTATCCTGCTGAGGAATATCATCAGCATTATTATAAAAAGAACAAAATGCACTACGAACGATACCATGTCGGTTCGGGCAGAGCAGGTTTTATTCAATCTCATTGGAGTGATAAATAATGGTTAACGAAAAAGAGCAGCGCATCAAAGAATTAAACCGAATGCAGTACGAAGTGACGCAAAATAATGGCACTGAGCCGCCATTTCAAAATGAATTTTGGGATCATAAGGAAGAGGGCATATATGTAGATATCATTTCAGGCAAACCATTGTTTTCTTCTTTAGATAAATTTGATGCCCATTGCGGCTGGCCAAGTTTTACAAAACCGATTGAAGATCAAGAGGTAGAAGAGAAAGTAGATACGAGCCATGGCATGGTGCGGACTGAAGTTCGCAGCAAGACGGCCGACTCTCACCTTGGTCATGTATTCCCTGACGGCCCAGGGCCAAACGGTCTAAGGTATTGTATTAATTCTGCCGCTTTAAAGTTTATCCCGAAGGATGATCTTGAAAAAGAAGGCTATGGTCATTTGAAACACATCTTTCAATAATTGATTTAAAAATCGTCACATGGAAGTCAGCTGCTTCCGTGTGACGATTTTTTTATTTTTTATGATGGGTATGATGTAATTGTTCAATGATGTGAAACAGCTTCTCTTTTGTAATGAGCGGTGCTTCGTTTGATGTGTAATGGGTCAAATGAACTTTTTGAAAATGAGGGTGAAGATGTGGTCTTGGTAAAATGGCATAAAATTGTTCATGTTCAAACAGTGCATCTGCCTCGTGAGGGAATGTGAGCTCCTCGTGAAGTTTTTCTCCAGGTCTTTTTCCGACAACGAGAATATCAGGAGAAGGAACATTGATCAGACCGGCATATTCATGAAATGCTTTCAATAGATCAGCCAGCTGTAATGACTCCATCTTGAGGATGAATGTTTCGCCGCCTTTCATCATGATAGCTGCTTCAAGCGTGAGAGATACAGCTTCTTCGATAGACATAAAAAAGCGTGTCATCTTAGGATCAGTTACAGTTAGAGGTTGTTCATTTAACAACTGTTGAAGCATGATGGGGATGACGGAACCCCTTGATCCAAGCACATTGCCAAACCGGACAGAGCAAAACCTCGTTTTCTGATTTGAAATACTTTCATTCGCTTGAAAAAACAATTTTTCTGAAATTAATTTTGTAGCTCCCATGGCATTTGTCGGAGAAACCGCTTTGTCAGTTGAAATGTTGACAACATGACTAACTTCATGTTCAAGTGCTGCTTCAATGACATGTTGTCCGCCGATGATGTTGGTTTGGACAGCTTCAAACGGATTATCTTCGCAGGTGGGTACTTGTTTGAGTGCAGCTGCATGGAAGATGATATCTACCCCTTTGACAAGCTGCCTGACGCGGCTGGCATCCCTCACATCTCCAAGTGCAAATACAACCTCTGGATTTGCCGCATATTCATTTTTCATCATGTATTGTTTACTGTCATCTTTACTGAAGACAATGACCTTTTTAGGAGAGCATGCTGTTAATTTTTTCACAATCTGCCGGCCAATCGAACCCGTACCGCCTGTGACCAAGATGATTTTGTCACGAAAAAAGGTCTTCAAACTCGTTTCTATTTGTTTGGACATATCTAATCCCCCAACTCTCATTTCTCTACTTTGCATCATATGTGAAAGAGAGGAAGACGTTTGAGGAAAAGAACCACTTCATGCATAAATTAGGTGAACCAATTATAACCATCTGCTTGACGACTTAATAGAATATGTAGAGATAGAAGATTAAGTAGAATAGCGAGGCACCTGAAGACTTCAGTACGGCGATCAGTTCAGCTCTCAGAATGTATTCACTGATACTGAGCTGCGCGAGGGGAGAAGATCATACATGTATAGGGGAAATCGTATTTTAGCCATGATACCAGCTTTTAGCAGCAAGCAGGGACATCATGCTGAACACATTCGCGTATTGGCGGAGCGGCCGCTGATCTATTGGACCATTCAGCCACTATTACAAATGATTGAATTAGATGAAGTCATCGTATCTTCAGAGGATGTGAATACTCAAATCATTTCATCTCACTACGGAGCAAATGTGATTGAACTGCCAAGCACACATGTGACAGAACAAACACCTTCTTTAGTAGCTGTGAAGCATGCGCTTGCTTATTTAGAACGAGAGGGAAAGACGTTTGATATTGTTTTGTATTTGCATCCAGCATCACCACTAAGGCAGACGGCAGATATTGAGAACTGCTTGCAGCTTCTAGTAGAGGGGGGATATGATTGTGCGGCTTCTTTTACAGAGGCATTAGAAAATCCAAATGAAACTTGGACACTTCATGACACCAATGAAGCCAGCCTGTATAAGGACAATCATTATTTTTTTGTACCAACTCAGGAGCACCCTTATACGTATGGACGTTTAAATGGAGCTGTCTATGCGTTTCATGTTCCATATGCAAAAGAATGCATTCATTCCTTTTTAGAAGGATCTGTTGGTGCATATATGATGGATCATGCGCAATCGCTTGTTGTAAAAAGTGAGGAAGATCGGAAAAAGGCAGAGAAGATTTTATTGGCTCGACAAGATGCAGAAGGAACGGCATAAGATGATGGCAATTAAAAAAAGCGCCCGGTCATAGGGCGCTTTTGACTATTTCATAAAGTCTGTAAGGCAGCGTATCAAATGTGTTCCAGCGAACGACTTGCTCGTAATTGTTCTCTGCAACCGATTGTCTTTGTTGAGGGTTTGTTACATAGTGCTCGACCTTTTTAATCAAATCGTTTTCATGTGTGTAAAAAGCGAAGCTTGAAAATGCCTGTGACGGTTGTAGATCTGTCAACTGAAAGCCTCCGCTTGCAGCGATATCAAATGCTCTGTTGTTGAGGCTCATATTTTGAACATTGGCTTTGTTTTGATTATAGGCAAATTGCGCGGGCCTGTGCGGATTCAGAACAATGGCTGATGTTTGATAGATGTCTGCCATCTGCTCGGGACTCAGCCAGTGGGTCATCAGTGAGAGATCACGATATCGTCTGCGTGATTTATTCAACACGCGATGCCACTCTTTTCCTGCTACGAGAATGCGCCATTTGTTTTGATGTAAGAGTGTATTGATGGCTTTGATGCGGTTTGGATAAGGGTAGCCAATGAGTGCAATGTCATAGATGCACGACTCATGTGGTGATTCTTTTTTCTGAAATACGTGTGTATTGGTCGGAATGGGAAAGTAGTGCGTGTGATTAGTGCCTAGTTGTTTGTAAAATGACAAAGCACCTTCGTCAATCGTTAAGATCAGCTGTGCATCACTTACGCATGCAGCTGACACATCTATATAAAAAGGGTCTTCTGTCATCCACAGTACAACGGGGACCTTTTCTTGTTTGAATTGATGAAGCAGTTCTGTTGGAATATGATCACCGATCATCATGAAAACAAAATCCGGAGAAAATGTCCGGATTTTGTGCATATGAGCGGGTAGAGTTTCCCTTTCCACCTTGACGCATGAAAAGGGGGAATCAATGAAGCTATCTTCTATCCATTGATCGAACATCCGATAGATTCCACCGTAGCCAGAGCTGATATAAAGAAGCTTCATGATGGCCCTCTCACATTAAGATGTGAACGTAACACTTTCTACTTTATCTACATCTAATAGAGTCGTTGCAGAGCCTGTAGGTGTCACAGAGCTTTCTTGTGTGACGAAAACAACACCTGTTGAAGCATCGAATGATACGAATTGAACGGGTCCGATTAAGTCACCTGAGTCCATGACAATGCTAATGACTGTTCCAGGTGCAAGTCTTGCGAAAATCCATCTTGCTGGTTGAGATACGTCGAGTGTTGTAGCAGAATCTGAAGGTGATGCTTCAGCAGCTACCTCACTAAATAAATCGTTCAATTTTTCTTCCACTTGAACTCCTCCTTCTTCGAGATTAACTGTTAACGCATGACTAAGCGGTTTGAAAAACAGCTTTAATAGCTCTTTTTTTAATTCGGCACGCTTTTCGCTCATGTTTTCCCCATCCTTTCTTCATCCATTCAAACACACCACTATGTATATGCCGTTCTCTTTTTTTGGTATAAGCATAATGCTCATTCCTTGTTCTTTTTTTCATTTAATGACTTCACACATTTTTGAAAAATGTTTTCAAATGCTGATGCTAAATGAAGTGATCCTCATACTCTAGTAAAGATCAAACGAGAAGAAAGAGGGAATCTGAATGGAATTTGAACAACTATTAAATGGCTGGAACGAAGAATTACTAGAAACAGAAGGAATACTTGAAGTTGTGTTGATAATACTTCTTCTTCATCTTTTAGAGGAAAGTGAGGAAGGGAATGCGTCAGAGATTAAAGAATTGCTGCGCCCGTGGCTTGAGCTCGGCATTCCGCTGCCGCGTGTTCATTTAGTCAATGGAGATGTGCTGCAAAACGTGGTTGTCGTACAATTGTTTGACTCAGTAGCAGTCTTTAAAAATGCGACAAATCAGCTAAGAGTAAGTGTTCCTTATGTGAACATTGTCAGCTGGGGGGCTTTTTAATCTATTTAAAAAAGGATAATGGTCATGAAAGTATCAGTGATATTAACAAGCTACAACAAACCTGATTTCATTGAACGTGTGCTAAAGAGTGTGGTAGAACAAACGTATCAGCATTGGGAGCTTTTGATCATGGATGATGGCTCTGAACAAGAAACGATCCAAAAGATGCAGCCTTATTTAGTGGATAAGCGCATTCAATTGTATTCTCATCAAATTCATCCTGCAAACCGGCTGAAGACTGTACGTTATGCAACGCTAATTAATGAAGCATTAACACGTATAACAGGTGAGCTGGTTTGTTATGTAACTGATGATACAGTCTACAGAAAAGATCGTTTAGAGAAAATGGTCGAGGTTTTTCAATCGAAGCCTCACATAGATATCGTCTATTCCTCGCAGCGTGTCGTGCATGTGAATCAGCATTTGGTGGAAACGGCGAGCTTCGTTCGAGAAGCAGATCAAGTGTTGGAGCATGCATCCTTTCAAGTCGACCATTGCTCTGTTATGCATAGAAGCCGGCTGCTTTCGCTTATTCATGAAAAATACGGACAATACTGGGCCGACGAACCAAAACATTGGCATCATGCTGACTCTGTGTTTTGGATGAGACTGAATCATTTTGCTGCGTTCTTTCCATTACAAGAAGTACTAGATACCACATATAAAACGCCACAATCATTCCATCATATGTTTGCGAGTATGCCCTACGATTTAATTGACGGAGCTGTGATTGAAAGAGAAGGCGCTTATTATCAAATCGCTAGCGGATATCTTCATCGCATTGACAAGCGCTGGGTGAATGAAAAGAACAGGCGTGCGATTCGTGTTCCCTCGTTATGTGCGATGAAATATGAAATGAACGAGCCGCTGACAGTCCCAAATTATACAGTCGTCACCGCAGATAACGGCAGAACATTTTATTATATTGAACATCAGACAAAAAGACGGTTTGCTTCAAAACGTGATGTGCAATATTTTCAGTTTCATCAAAAGGAGATATACACGGTCACAAAACAGCAGCTGGAGACGTTTGAGGATGGCAAGATCATTCAAGTATCTCCTATATTCAGCCCGCCAAATAGACGGCTGTTTAAATGGAAACAAGATGTCTATTTATTTGTGCATGATACCTTTTGCCGAATTGTCCCTGAGGTAGTGAAAATATTTGCGTTTTACCATCAGCCAATCAAACTACAACCTTCTCAATTTGCATTTTTTCAAGAAGGAAAGCCAATTGTGCCGCTGTATATGGAGTCTCTTCAGGAATTTGACTTGTCTCTTTATCAGATGTCAGGACGAAAGCACTCCTCATAAGTGGGGTGCTTTTTTTTAGAATTGACGAAAAAAGCAGGAGATCGAAAGGAAAAAGCGAAACGTGAAAAGGATAGGGGAACACGTTGAATATCATCAAGCCGCTGAAAATTGGGCAATACAGTGCCGGATTTTCGGCATAGAAAGTGAGGGGGAAATAGTGGGGAAGGTTGTCGAAAGAGCGGATTGGTTTGAATTAATTTTAGAAGCCATCGATGAAGCGATTCACGTTGTAGACGATCAAGGGGTCACCATCTTTTATAATCATAATGCAGCGAAGTTCGACTGTTTAGCGAAAGAAGAGGTGATTGGCAAGTACATACTGGATGTGTATCCTTCATTAACTGAAAAGACAAGTACACTCATGCATGTACTTAGAACAGGAAAACCCATTTATCATTCGTTGCAAACCTATTTGAATAAAAATGGAGAAAAAATTGAGACTGTCAACACCACACTGCCCATTATGGAAGGCAGCAAGTTAATTGGGGCGGTAGAAGTAGCGAAGGATGTGTCGAAGCTGTCGGCGCTTTCGAATCGTTTAGATCAAAAAAAACGAACGGATGGTGCCGCGGAGACCACTCAAATGCTCGATTTTTCTTCATTTTTAACAAATGATCCACACTTAAAAGAGATGCTGGAGAAAGCGAAAAAAGCTGCTGCATATCCTTCATCGGTTATGGTCTTCGGGGAAACTGGGACAGGAAAAGAGGTACTCGTACAAGCGATTGTTCATGCATCTGACCGGAAAGATCAAGTCTTTATCCCGCAAAACTGCGCTGCTCTTCCAGAATCGCTGCTTGAAAGTCTTTTATTCGGGTCTGTCAAAGGAAGTTATACGGGCGCAATAGATCGCAAGGGGCTGTTTGAGTTAGCAGATGGCGGTACTCTTTTTCTTGATGAGCTGCAAGCGATGCCGCTTACGCTTCAAACAAAATTACTGCGTGTGTTAGAGGATGGTGTTGTCCGCCGGATAGGTGATGCAAAGGCGGTTCAAGTAAATGTCAGAGTGATTACTGCCCTCAATATCGACCCATTTGAAGCCGTTAAAAAACAAATGTTAAGAGAAGACTTATTTTATAGACTGCATGTGTCATCATTTCATATCCCGCCGCTTCGCACAAGGAAGCATGATATCCAGCTGTTATCCCGCCACTTTATTCAAACGTATCATCAGCAATTTTCTAAAAACGTCAACCGCCTTTCTGAAGAAACCGTCCAAGTATTTATGGCCCATCAGTGGCCAGGGAATGTCAGAGAATTAAAACATACGATCGAGCATGCCGTCTTGATGATGCCAAAGGAAGCAGAAGAAATCACCCCAGCATATCTCCCTGCCCATTTGCGGACGCATCAGATAGAAAGTCATCCGCCAGAGTCCTCATTAAAAAGTCAAGTGACGTCATTTGAACAAACGCTGATTCAAGAAGCTTTAAGACAGCACGCAGGGAATATTAAGCAAACGGCAGCCGCTTTAAAAATTCCTCGACAAACATTGCAGTATAAACTAAAAAAATATACAGATGCCGAAAAGTAGGCACTTCAAACAGGTGAATGTGACGGAAAAGCTCCTTTTGTAAAGAATAGGGGCATTTTCCCATGTTGGCACATAACTTGCATAGTATAAAGTGAATGCTGATAGGGGGAATGGATATGAATCAAAAACTGTATCAACCTGCGCGACATTGGAAGGACATTGAACTTTGGAAGGACGTACCCGAGGAAAAGTGGAACGACTGGATTTGGCAGCTGACGCATACGGTCAAAACGCTAGAAGATTTAGAAAAAGTCGTGAACTTAACAGAAGAGGAAAAAGAAGGGGTGAAGATTTCTACGAAAACCATTCCACTCAACATTACACCCTACTATGCCTCACTGATGAATCCAGACGATCCAAGATGCCCAATTCGTATGCAGTCTGTACCGATTGCAGAGGAGCTTCATAAAACAAAATATGACCTCGAAGATCCGCTCCATGAAGATGAGGATTCACCTGTTCCAGGTTTAACGCACCGCTACCCAGATCGTGTGCTGTTTCTTGTCACAAATCAGTGCTCCATGTACTGCCGCTATTGTACGAGAAGGCGTTTTTCCGGTCAGATCGGGATGGGTGTGCCGAAAAAGCAATTAGATGCCGCCATTGGATATATTAGAGAAACCCCTGAAGTGCGGGATGTGTTAATTTCAGGCGGTGACGGGCTGTTAATTAATGATCAAGTGCTTGAATACATTTTGAAAAACTTACGAGACATTCCTCACGTTGAAATCATTCGAATTGGAACACGTGCGCCGGTCGTGTTTCCACAGCGAATTACAGATGAATTGTGTGAGATTTTAAAAAAATATCATCCTGTTTGGCTGAACACTCACTTTAATACAAGCATTGAAATCACAAAAGAAGCGAAAGAAGCGTGTGAGCGACTTGTCAATGCTGGCGTGCCTGTTGGTAATCAGGCGGTGATCCTAGCAGGAATTAACGACAGTGTTCCAATTATGAAGAAGCTGATGCATGATCTCGTCATGATTCGCGTCAGACCTTATTATATTTATCAATGTGATTTATCTGAGGGGATCGGCCACTTTAGAACACCGGTTTCAAAAGGCCTTGAAATCATTGAAGGTTTAAGAGGACATACGAGTGGTTATGCTGTGCCAAGCTTTGTTGTAGATGCACCAGGTGGAGGAGGTAAGATCACCTTACAGCCAAATTATTTATTATCTCAAAGCCCAGAGAAAGTGGTCCTGCGTAACTTTGAAGGTGTGATCACCTCTTATCCGGAGCCAGAACATTACGTCGCCGGCCAAGCGGATGCGTATTTTAATGAAATCTATGAAGAAAAGAAAGAACCCGCCATTGGCATAACAGCTCTATTTGAGGATGAAGCAAGATCCTTTACGCCAGAAAATTTAAGCCGAATGAAACGAAGAGAGTCTTATGAAACGAATCCTGAACATGATACGCTCAAAAACAAACGCGAAAAACGAGATGAATTAAAAGAGAAGAAATATCAAGCCCAGCTCAAAAAAGAACAAACCGTAAAGGAGGAGAAATAACGTTGCTGACATGTGATTGGTGTGAGGAGAAGAAAGCGAACGCAGGACAGACCACAGTCTATTGGGAACTCATCACGGGCACACAATCGATTGAAATTTTGGAAACGCCTTCGATTTCTTGCACGCATTGCGGGATGACGTATCAGAAGGATGAGACAGTAAAAGAGATAGAAGATCAATTAATTTTAGTCGATCAAACAAAACTTCCAGAAAAAATCTCATATGAAGAATTAATGAGCATGGAGCGGTTATTAAAGCGTAATTACTTTGATTTTTCTTCATAAGTTGTACCTCCGCCTATACAAGTCATCAAATTCCTGTATAATATAACAACAAAATAGAGTGTCGCGGAGGGAAAAACAGGTGAAGTCGTTTTACCATTATTTAATGAAGTACAGACATCCAAAACCGAAGGATGAAATCAGTCATTTTGCAAATGCTGCTTATGAAGATCACAGCTTTCCTAAAGCATCCACTGATTATCATGAGCTATGTGCCTATTTAGAGTTAAATGGGGACTATTTAAGCTCCATGACGACATTTGATGAGGCTTTTGAGCAATACGAAGTAGAAGTCAAAAAAAAATAACACACACAACCGCTTGTTCCGTATGGAAGAAGCGGTTTTTTCATGAAGAAATAAAATGGCGTTTTGCATGGTGTGGTTGCCCATGCAGAATTCCTTGCGCCGGCATACGATACGTTAAGACCAAAAGTCGGGCAAGGGGGAGACAGAATGAAGGCGAAAGCACCAAAATATAAAGTAGGGGATATTGTCGTCGTTGTCATGTACGGCACAGTTGGAACGATAACAAAAGTCCATCAAATTGACCAACATTATCTATATGAGGTCAATCATAATGAGGTGCTTTATTTTGAAACATCACTTCAGCTTTACGATGAGTACGACGGGGTGATTGTAGATACAGAAAAGCTGGACATTGAATATGAGTTCCTCATTGGCGATGTTGTATATGTAAAGGATTACGGGAAAGAGCTATTTAAAATCATTGGCCATCGGACTGAGATATGGCGCTACCTTGAAGATGGCTGGGAAGATGTCATTTATGAACTGACAAGGTTAAAAGACGGAGAATGGCTGGAAACAGAAGAAGAAGACTTGACGCTTGTCCTAAGGAAATATGAGATGGATCAGTTTGTTCATCAGCTTCTTTTTGTGCATTACGTTGGAGAAACCTCAAAAGAAATAGAGGAAGATATGGTGCAAACCGCTCTATTACAGTTAGAAGAGAAACAAGAAAGCGAAGCATCACTAGAATTTCTAGCTGTATCTATAGTGGATGAGCTTCTTGATATTTACAATGATTATAAAATTCTCTATGAATTTTTCAAAGACCCAGAATATAAGGATATGATGGACTTTATTTTGGAAAGTTTAAACGAGCATTTTGGTTAAAAGAAGACTTGTCCTAACACGAATAAAAAGTAAGGAACACAGAAAAAAGCAATCACATAAAACCATCCCCTCAAGATACGGCCCATCACCTGATCAAAAGTATGTCCATCTAAAATGCTTAACCATTTCATTGCCTCATGCCCCTTTTCTTTTCGTTTACTGCATTTATATGTATGGAATGAGCCATTATGACAAACTGTAATAAAAATAAGGCAGCGTTCATACATCATAAAAAAGGAGGCGGAAAGCAATGAAAGAAGCAGATTTGGTGATTGATACAGAGGAAATTGCAGAATTCTTCTACACGGAGCTGGTCAAAAGAGGGTACATACCATCTGAGCTGGAAACGTTTGAGCTTGCCGATATTACATTTGAATATATGCTGAGGAAAGCAATGATAGTTGAAGAAGAGGCGCGGTAGGCACTATACTTTGAAGAGATTCTGAGTAGAAAGGGAGGGGAATTGTTTCGCGTGTATGTCATCATTTTTTTCCTTTTGTTTGGCGCCATCGCAGCGCTTATGGTGTCTGGCATGTTCCAGGAGTTGGACAACCAGATCATCTTATCGTTTGAAAACATCAGACTTCCTTTTTTAAATGATGTCATGCTGACTTTGACTGACTTTGGTATCAGTGCGCTGCTTGTCCCAATCATGCTCATCTTTAGCGTGCTGCTGTTTATGTATAAACGCTACCACTCTATTATGCTGCTTTTTCTACTATATATAGCAGAAAAAACGGTCAATCATGAACTGAAAGGACTGTTTGCTAGAGAGCGTCCAGCCTTTGATCATCTAGTGAATGAGACCTATTACAGCTTTCCGAGCGGTCATTCTATGAATGCAGCAACGATCTATCCATTTATCGCCTATCTATTAATTGAAATGGTTCCGTGGCTGAAAAAGAGACAAAAAGCAGTCTACATGGTGACAGGATGTTGTGTGCTGATGATCGGCATCAGCAGGATGTATATCGGTGTTCATTATGTCACTGATGTAGCAGGGGGCTTTGCGATAGGACTAGCTTTATTTCTCATATGTAAAAAGATTGACGAAAAATTGTCCGTCATTCGACAAAAATAGAAGAAGGAAATTCATAGATCCCAGCCAATTTTATATAAAAGGGGAGGGATTTGAATGCAATTGACATTGAGATTTTTTCAAAAGAAACCTTCAGCTTATCACTTAACCATTTATCAAACACCTGAATATGGTGCAGAAAGCGGGCATCAGCCTGTGTACCGGACAAAGATTGGCGGCAGGACACACCTTGATGTACTGGAAAAAGCATTCTCGACATTTAATGTACAAGATACAGTCCCTAATGATTACAATGCACGGTTTATCACAACAGGGGATATCGTTGTGATTGATGACCAGAAAAAAGGGAAGTGCTACTACCAGCTCTTTCCGGCAGGATGGAAACGCAGTGAACGCCTAATGACGATGAGTTAAATATAAACGACGATGCCAGCTTTACTTTCAGCTGGTATTTTCTTTTTTGATCTCAATCGTTTATAATAAATGGGACTAAACACATGTTAAACGTAAGTGGAGGCTAAAAAATGAGTGTACATATTGGAGCAGAAAAAGGACAAATTGCAGAAACGGTATTGCTGCCAGGCGATCCGCTTCGTGCGAAATATATTGCAGATACATATTTAGAAGATGTTGTGTGCTATAACGAAGTGCGCGGCATGTATGGTTATACTGGAACATATAAAGGAAAACGCATTTCTGTACAAGGTACTGGAATGGGCGTACCGTCTATTTCGATCTATGTGAATGAGCTGATCCAAAGCTATGATGTTCAAAACTTAATCCGTGTCGGTTCTTGCGGAGCGATCAAAAAAGATGTCAATGTACGTGACGTCATCTTAGCTCAAACATCATCAACAGATTCTCAAATGAATCGTGTGGCATTTGGACCGATTGATTACGCGCCATGTGCTGATTTTGGTTTACTGAAAAAAGCCTACGACACAGCAGAAGCGAAAAATGTAGCTGTGCGTGTTGGGAATGTATTTACAGCAGACCAGTTTTATAATGAAAAACCACTTGAGCTGATGGACCAATATGGAATTCTAGCGATCGAAATGGAGACAACGGCTCTTTATACGCTTGCTGCAAAATTTGGCAGAAAAGCGTTGTCGATTCTGACAGTGAGTGATCATGTGCTAACAGGAGAAGAAACAACTGCTGAAGAGCGTCAAACGACATTTGACGAAATGATCTTAATTGCACTAGATTCTGTTTTATAATAGTATAATGGGTGTGCTACGATGTAGCGCATCTTTATTTTTTTAGTAGAGCAAAAGGAAGGTATGTCATGAAGAAAAGCTATAAAATACTCTCAATCGCATCGATTCTTGGTTTGACGGCCGCATTATCAGGCTGCCAGTTGCTGGATCAGAAAAGCGGTACCACTGAATCTAACAAAACAAACGAACAAAAGAACGCAGCAAGTTCATCACCCCAGCAAAACTCAAACGATACGGCAGATTCATCTAATCAAGAGCTGACGTTAAAGAGTGAATATTTCAATGACATCAAGGTAGTGAGCGGACTGAAGACCATTCAAAACCCTGAAAATGTGCTTGCTTTAGTGAACAAAGAATATGCACTGCCAGGAACCTATAAACCTTCTGATCTCGTTGTACCAAAAGTGGAATTCTCTTTTTCAGAGGATATTGAAAAACGATATATTCGAAAAGAAGCAGCGGAGGCACTTGCGAAGTTATTCAAAGGTGCTAAAAAGGAAAACTTTGAGCTTGCTGCAGTATCGGGCTATCGTTCCTATGACCGTCAAAAAGTCATTTTTGATAGTGAAGTGAAACTAAAAGGGAAAGAAAAAGCCCAAGAAGCCGTAGCCTTACCAGGCGAAAGTGAACATCAAACAGGTCTAGCTATGGATATTTCCTCAAAAAGTGCCGGCTTTGAAATCTCTGAAAAATTTGGTGAAACACCTGATGGTAAATGGGTAGCCAAAAATGCTTATAAATATGGCTTTATCATTCGTTATCCAAAAGGGAAAGAAGACATCACGAAATATGAATATGAGCCGTGGCACCTGCGCTATGTTGGGAAAGAAGCTGCAAAAGCGATGCACGATCATGATTTAACATTCGAAGAGTACATGAACAAAGTGAAGAAAATATAAACAAATAAAAGGCCTCCCGAAGCTGGGAGGCCTTCTTTTATACGCCGTTTTAAAAAAAGAACAAACCTGCTAAAGCGAAGCCGGTAATAAAACCGAGACCGATGCCATAAGCTGCACCCCAGCCATAATAACCTCCGTAATATCCATAACCAAAGCCCCCGCGGGACCCGCCGACTGGACGAATATAAACTTTTCGGTTTGTCACCCGCTCAATACGTCCAACATGTACTCTGCCATTTCGATCAGTAATTCTAGCTACTTTCCCCATATGCTGCTGACAAAGTTTGTAGTAGCGCTCCATGTTTTTCCTCCTTATGACAAACTCTTTTCACTCTTATCCTATGCGAAAGACTTCATAGAGTTTGGACAAAACATATAGGAGATTCGCTCATTTTATACTGTACATTCAAATACAAGGTGACTCAGATGTTCTCGGTGTGTTTGAATCAGGTCATAGTGTGTCTGTAATGTATCATAAAGAGAAGGTGGTATTTCATCTGATAATTCCATTTCGGTCGGCTCCTCCTGCACCATGTGCTCATCGAATGAGAGAATCTGAATGTCACGGAATCCTGCGGACGCTAACTGTTTTTTCCATTCGGAAAATGAAAAGAGGGAGTGAAACCCATAAAACTCCCGAATGGCTGCCTGTTCTTTTGAGGGAAGCGGCACTTTTAACACAGCCTCATTTGCGATCAATTGTTTTCCAGGAGCAAGCACCCGTTTTATTTCAGCAAGCGCAGCAGGTAAATGGGTGAAACTTAAAACAGATTCACCGATCAGTAGAGAGAACGAGTCATCCGCAAATGGCAGGTGTTCGATCGATGCTTGCTGTGCACGGAAAGGTAGTTGTTCCCGCTCGAATCGCAGATTGGCTTTTTCAATCATCAAAGGGTGTGTATCAATCGCCTCTACTTCATAACCTAAATGTCCTAAATAGGCGGCTGTTTGTCCTGTGCCGCATCCAACATCCAGTATACGATCGTCAGACGTCAGGTTAAGATGCTCAATCATCGTTTTTGTTAGCTCAATTCCACCAGGATGGGCACCTGATACCCCAAAATAGGCAAGCATTTCTACATAGTCACTCATGGAATCCCTTCTTTCTTTATCATGTTTCTCTCTAAAGATTATGCATTGCAGGGCGAAATGGCTTATCTTTTCAAATAGAAGTTTGATCCTTTGGTTGACGGATGAAGAATCGTCCTTGATAATAATGAAAGGAGATAAAGGTGGTGTTTTTTTGAAAAAACAATTCAAGTTCGTGATAGCCATTCTGGTGACAGCAGCGCTTTCCTCAGCGATTACATTTGTGATCACAAAACAAGGTGCTGTCAGCGTTTCAGGAGATGAGAAGTTTAGTAAACTCATGGCTGCATATACGAAGGTAAAAAACGAGTATTACGAAAAAACGGATGATCAAAAACTAGTAGACGGTGCGATTCAAGGAATGATTGCATCACTTGATGATCCATACTCTACATATATGGATCAGGAGGAAGCCGAAGGGTTTAACAACACCATTTCATCTTCATTTGAAGGAATTGGTGCACAAGTAGAAGAGAAGGATGGACAAATTTTAATTGTCGCACCGATTAAAGGCTCTCCTGCTGAAAAAGCTGGTTTGAAACCTCATGATCGTATTTTAAAAGTGGATGGTAAAAGTACAAAAGGCATGTCAGTGAATAAAGCCGTTTCTCTTATCAGAGGGAAAAAAGGAACGGATGTCAAACTGCATTTGAACCGACAAGGTGTTGGAAATGTGGATGTGACGATCACAAGAGATACGATTCCACTTGAAACGGTGTATGCAAAACTAACAAAAGATAAAATAGGCGAAATCCAAATCACGTCTTTTGCTGAAACGACGTCTAAAGAGTTAGATAAAGCGATTGATGACCTCGAGAAAAAAGGGGCAAAAGGTTTTGTCATTGATCTGAGAGATAATCCAGGCGGCATTATGACAGAAGCAATTGAAATGAGCAATGACTTTATCGATAAAGGAAAAGTCATTATGCAGGTTGAGGAAAAAGGAAAGAAACAAGTGTACAAAGCGGAAAAAGAACGCAAAGTTCATCAGCCGGCAGTTGTTCTTGTAAACGGCGGTTCAGCGAGTGCTGCTGAAATCATGGCGGCAGCTCTGCACCAATCCTCTAGCATTCAACTTGTTGGAGAAAAGACATTTGGTAAAGGGACTGTTCAAAATGCCCAAAGCTACAATGATGGTTCTAGTGTGAAATTAACCATTGCCAAGTGGCTGACACCAGACGGATCTTGGATTCACAAAAAAGGAATTGAGCCACAGGTGAAAGCATCTCTGCCGAGTTATGCGAAGCTGCCATACTTAAGTCCGAAAAAGACGTATCAACTGAATGATGATGGAGATGAAGTCAAAGCGGCTCAAAAAATGTTCCAAGCGCTTGGCTACAAAGCAAAAGCCAATGGAGAATATGATCAAGCATTCCAGTCGGTCGTGAAAAGGTTCCAATCAGATCACGATCTAAAGGCTGATGGTATTCTGACAGGGGACACAACGACGGTACTGATGACAAACATCCAAGATAAGCTCAAGAAAAATGATACGCAAATGAAAAAAGCCATTGAAGTGTTGAAAAAAGAAATGAAATAAAAAACAGTCTCATTAGAGGACTGGTTTCGAACTGTAGATTAACCCCACTTTACTTTAAGTAAAGTGGGGTTTTTATATTTTTTGATAAAAACTTAAAGTATTTTACGTTGGATATGGTTCTTCCCTTGTATTCATGGCAGTGAAAGTAAGCATTGCATGCACTGAAACCTTTTTGGGATAAGGTAAGAATTTCTTCTTTTTTGCGCCATGTAACACTTGCTAAGTGTGAATATTTGTACGAAAAAAGCTGTGACAAATAATTTATCTTGACAAAATAATTCAATTATGCTATAATTTACTTTTGTATTTTTTGAGTATATAATAGGGTTCTCCTGGCCAGGAGAACCCTATTTTTTTGTTCTAAAATGAAGGAGTGTGTTTGTATGAAGAAAGATGAATCAAGTGTGACTTCGTTAATATCGGCTTTTGCCAGATCCTATCATAGTCAATTTGATACCCCTAAAATCTTTAATGATTATTTAGCTAAAGAATTCATTTCGGAAAAAGAATTCACTGATATCAAAGAAAATATGGTCCAAGGCATACACTTCTTCAACAAAGATATCGCACAAAAATTCGAGGGAAATACAGAAGAAATATTAAAATGGATTACACAAGTCCAACTTTCTCCAATAACCTTGTCACGAGCTGCGTATTGCGAAAAAGTATTACTTCTTGAGGTAGCGTTAGGATTAAGACAATACGTCATACTTGGTGCTGGATTAGATACTTTTAGTTTCCGACATCCAGAATTGGAAAATAGCTTAGAAATATTCGAAATTGATCATCCCGCTACACAGGAATTTAAAAAGCAAAGGTTGGACGAGGCTAAATTAAAAATCCCAAGTAATCTTCATTTTATTTCTATGGACTTCACCAAAAATTTATCCTATCAAAACCTAAAAGATAGAGGATTTGATAACAAAAAGACGTTTTTTAGTCTTTTAGGTGTTTCTTACTATTTAACTAAAGAGGAAGTTACAAGCTTAATAGATTATCTATTCACCAATGTTCCATCAGGAAGTTCAATCGTTTTTGATTATGCAGACGAAAAACTATTCGAAGAAAAAGGAATCTCTAATAGAGTTGAGAATATGGTGAAAATGGCTTCAATAGGCGGAGAACCGATGAAATCATGTTTTTCGTACTTTGAAATCGAAAAGATGTTAGAAAAATCAGATCTACTTATTTATGAACATTTATCTCCTGAAAAAGTTAATGAACTGTATTTTAACAATAGAGAAGATTACCTATCAGCTTTTGAGACCATTCATTACATTCATGCTATAAAAAAATAAAACACAACGAACATGGTGTTATACCAAAAATTTGTAGACCTTGTCTACAAGATAAAAGCAGTCCTCATATGAGGACTGCTTTTTTAATCTCACACTTCGTTTACTTTCATCGCTGTTTTGTCGTGATCTTTTTCAAATAGATCATTCATGACAGAATTGGATGTGATCTTCTTTTGGAAGAATGGATTCAAAATCAGGATGACCACAACGTTTGCTAGTAAACCAAGAAATCCTTCATAAAGACCAAACGTGACTTGGGAGATATTAGCTGTAAAGGTGACGATGATGCCAACAACCAAACCCGCAATCGTTGCTTCTCTCGATTGTTTTTTCCAGAACAAGCTGATGGCAATGGCTGGGAAAATTTGAACCATTCCAGAAACACCGATCAGCTGAAGCGTGACAAGCGCAGTCGGGAACAGCATACCGAATAAAAGAGCAAGCCCGATCACGATAAATACCATCGAACGTGTAATGATCGTTAACCGTTTAGGTGACACATTTGGATGGATTAAATCACGGTACAAATTATTGGCAAATAAATTCGACGCCCCAATGGCCATGATCGAACATGGAATGAGAGAAGCAAGTGCAATCGTTGAATACGCAAGCCCCTGCATCACGCCGCCATATGACGTCTGAATTAAATGAAGAAGAGCAAATCTTGGATTTGTATCTTCCGGTAAGACTAAAAAGGCAATGAAGCCAAGGAAGATGACCAAAATCAATACAATGTTGTAAAGAGGTAAAAACATACTGTTTTTACGGATGGCATCTGCGCTTTTGGCTGTGAAAACACCAGTTGCTGCATGAGCCCACATAAATAATGCGAGTGCAGAAACACCTGATGCGGTAATAAACCACAAAATGCCTTTAGGGCCGCTTTCAGGAATCGTCAGAAGCTGTGGGGCCTCCTTAGCTAACGTATTCATCATTGGTGTCCAGCCGTTAAAATGAATAATCGGGAGGGAAACGACCATAAAGAGCATGATCACCCAAACAAGAATATCTTTAATAATGGCTGTATATGTAGGACCTTTAATACCACTGAAAAATGTATAAAGTGCAACTAAAATAAATGAAATCATAACAACTGCATTCACATTAATATAACTCGTTCCAGCGACAGTTAACGTATCTTGAATCCCGCTTAGCTGAAGACAAATGTATGGAATGAGCATGAGTACACCAACAATGGCAATCAAACTAGATAACAGTTTACTGTCAAATCGCTCACGTGCATAATCAGCAAGTGTTGTCAGCTTGTGATTTTTTGCAACCGTCCAAAGTTTTGGTAAGAAGAAATACGCAATAAAATAAGCAAGAACTGAATAGGGGATAGCGAAAAAAGCAACACTTCCCGCTGTATAAGCTGTACTTGTGAGCCCTAAAAAGGTATAAGCAGTATATAAGTCTGCGCCAACAAGGAACCAGACGAGAAGCCCGCCAAATTTTCTCCCGCCAACAGACCATTCTTCGACTGATTGTCTTGATGATTTATCACGACCAGCGGCAAAACCGATGACCACGACGATGAAAATGATACTTGCAGTTATCAATAAAGCTGTTAAGTTTCCTTGCATTCGTCAGTTCCTCCATTTGAATGTTGCATCCTGTAAATGATAAATGTGCAAACGGGTGTGAGTACAATCCATAGTAAGAGCCAGAAGTGGAAAAAAGGCAGCCCGATGACAAATGGATGAATACGATTCACAAAGGGGAGCAGTGCAAGCTGTCCAATGAATGGAATCGCAATAAGTAGCGCCAGTATCAGTTTTTTGTTCATGTTTTCCTCCTCTAATATTTTGTAATTTCATAATAATAGCAGTTGTCAGATTAGATCACAAGACCATTTTCAGAAAAAACAATCATTTTTATGAATATCATACTAATATAACGCTTTCATTTTTAAAAAGAGGTAAATACTGAAGAATGAGAAAGGAAGACTTGAAAATAAGTATGGAAAAATAATATTTAGAGCAAATAAAAAAGCCCCAGCATGACGCTGAGACTGTGCCGTTTTTTATAGGAAATCAGATACTTCTTCGATGTCAAAACGATTGCTTTTGTGAGCTTCTTTTGCTGCTTTCCCGACAGAAATCAACATCACTGGTTCGTATCGACCACTCACATTGAATTCTTTCACGTACGCTTCTTTGCTGAAACCGCCCATTGCGCATGTATCATATCCCATTGCTTTCGCCGCAATCATTAACTGCATAGCAGCTAACGAAGCGTTTGAATACGCAGCTTCACGTGCATATTGCTCGCTTTGGTAAGCACCATTGATTTGCGTCATCAGTGTTTCTTTAATATCTTCTGTGATGAAGCCTTGTTCTGCTAGCTCACTGTAGATTTTTTCACCCTTTAGATTGGCTTCAAGGTCACCTAGCACAGCAATCACAGCTGATGCTTGAGAGACTTGTTTTTGGTTGTAAGCAATTGGAAGAAGCTTTGCTTTTGATTCAGCACTATGGAACACAGTGAAATGCCAATGCTGAAGGTTCCAAGCAGATGGTGCTTTTGTTGTGATATCAAGAAGCTCTGTTAACTCTTCTTTTGTCATTTCATGAGTTGTATCATACTCTTTTACTGAAGCTCTTTCTTTTAAAATGTCAATCGTTTTTTGATCGCTCGCCATATGGATATTTCCTCCCGTTTTTGCAAATAGTATGGTACAATAAATAAAAAAGTGAGAAACTTACTTATTGTAACTAGAGATATATTTTAAATTGTATACCGTTAGTTTGTCAAACGATTATGAAAAGAAAGGCTGAAATATATGGAATTTCAATTATGTCCAAACATTCAGCAAGCTTTTTTGCTTCTTGGCAAAAGGTGGAATGGTCTCATCATTCATGTATTGCTTGACGGTCCGAAGCGGTTTAAAGACCTGACGGACATTATTCCATCCATCAGTCAAAAAATGCTCGCAGAACGCTTAAAAGAGCTTGAGCAAGAAGGAATCATAAAGCGCACTGTACTTCCTGAAACGCCAGTCAAAGTCATCTATTGTCTAACCGAAAAAGGGAGTGCATTACATGGTGTGTTCGGAGAAGTATCGCGCTGGGCAGGGGAGTATGCTGGATCTCATGTAAAAAAGGAGCAAGCCTAGTTTTAGGTTTGCCCAAACGTTTTGTCTCCTAATGAATATGCTGATGTTAGGCACATGACAAAGGAGGAGAAAAGCATGTACCCTCATACTCCGTATTTTCGAGGCGGTGCCCCTGGCATTCCGCCATATGAATCTAGAGTCCCTTTGTTTTTTGGTTTTGGCGCTCCTTTAGTCGGCGGACTGCTTGGCGGATTTCTAGGAAGTGCGATTTTTAATTATCCTCGTCCATATTACCCGCCACCACCACCGCCTGTTCCACCACCTTATGGCGGCGGATATCCACCATATTATTAAGAAAAAAGAGTAAGCCTGCTTCCATTTCAAAGCAGGCTTTTTATAATGGAATATCAATTTCAGAAATGCCTGGATCATCATGCTTTAAAAACATAATTTCTAAAATACCATCTTGATACGAAGCCTTCGTTCCTTTTCTTTTCACAGCAGCAGGCAGGACAACCTTCTTTTGTTTATTCTCTTCAGGAAAATGATCAATAAACAGCAGATTGGCTGTATGTTTGATTTTTACCTTTTCCGTGTTCGGACGATCGAGCTCTATTTTGACAAACACGTGATCTGTCGTCTCAAATACTTCAACATTCGACTCTTTCTTTTTTTTATCGTCTGTCTCTCTTGTTTTCTGCTGCTGAGACAGCGGATCCTGAAAGGGGAATTGAGCAGAATAATTGGAGCCGAAAACACTTTCCATGACTTGATTGACATATTGCTCAACGTCTTTAGGATCTGAATTTTTTAACGCTTCTTTTGAAAATTGCTTTTGAAAAGGAAATAATCGGTTCCAGTCAAACATGCAAATCATCCTTTCTAAATGCCCTGAATTAGTATATGCCCATAAAGTGATGTGCGTGCTATAATATACGATAGGTTTAGAAAGGAATGGTTAGATTGAACGAACAACAATCAAAAGGTGTCTTATATACGGCTGCATCTTTTACATTATGGGGATTGTTCCCATTATATTGGAAACTGATGGAGCATATTTCGTCAGGCGAAATTTTAGCGCACAGAATAGTATGGTCCTTTATTTTTATGTGCGGTATTCTTTTATATTTAAAGCAAGTCCGTCCAGCGATGCAGACTGTGAAAGGTCTGATGATAGATGGAAAAGCACTTTTTTCATTACTTTTATCGGCTATTTTAATTTCGGTCAACTGGTATGTATACATTTGGGCTGTAAATCACGATCTTATGCTGGAAGCGAGTTTAGGGTATTATATTAATCCGCTTGTATCAGTTTTACTAGGCATCATTTTCTTAAAAGAACGACTGAATAAAATGCAAACCACCGCCATTCTCATTGCTGCAGCTGGGGTCATCATCTCAACTGTTCAGTACGGCTCATTTCCTGTCGTGGCTTTCGTATTGGCTTTTAGTTTTGGGTTTTATGGACTGATTAAAAAAAGAATGAGTTTTACGAGTGCCATTGGATTAACCATTGAAACACTGCTTCTTGCACCAGCTGCGCTTGTTTACTTATTCTTCTTCTTAAAAGAACCTGTTGTCACGATGAATCCGAGCAGCTTCGGCTCTCTTGGGCTATTATTTTTTGCAGGTGTCTTTACAGCTGTACCGCTTCTTTTATTTTCTGAAGGAGCCAAAAGAATTCCTTTATACCAAGTTGGTATTTTGCAGTATATTGCACCGACCATTACACTCTTTTTGGGGCTATTTGTGTATCACGAACACTTATCTGCAGCAAAAATCGTGACATTCCTCTGTATTTGGGTGGCGATTTTACTATTTACAACCTCTCAACTGCGAATGAAAAAAACAGCGAATTCTCATTAAAGAGACGAAGCAGTTTGCTTTTTTTTGCAGGCGGATCATGTCATAATAAGTTGTTACCAAAACTGTAGAGGTGATCACATGTCATCAGTCGATGAGCTTGCACACGCTTATCAATCTTTATGGAAAAATCGGCAGCTTGATGTAGTGGATATGACTTCATTACACGAGGCGATACGAGATGATTTGCTTGATGCACGCACCCATCCTCGCGCAAGAAAGTCATTGCATCAAAAGTATGTACTCGCTGTGGAAAGAATTTTAGAAAGCACGATTGAACAGGGTCATCAACTACAGCTGATCAGCTTACATACGAAAAAGCTGCGAGAACTAATTCAAAATGAAGGAAGGAACCACTCATGAAACCAATTCAAACGGAAGATGTCACAGCACATCTTGAATCGTTTTTAAATCGGCCAGTCTTCGTTCATCTTGAAACGACAACTGGTTCTTATTCAGCTCATGTGAATGAGCAAAATATGACGGTCGTGGCGTATATCCGCAACGCAAAAGTCGTCTATTCACAGGCAAAAATAAAAGGACAAGGTCCATACCGTGTCGGGATGAAAACAGAAGATGGCTGGATTTACGCAGAAGGTTTAACCGATTACGTGTTTGATGAACAAGGCCGCCTGCTGTTAGCAGGACACCTGCCAGATGGAAAACTAGCGATCTCATTACAAATTAGTGAAACACCATTTCAGGTGTAGGAGAGAGGGGAACAGTGATGAACGAACATGTACTTGTGATGCTGCCTCACCCCGACGATGAATCCTTCGGGGTCGCAGGGCTCATCGCGCAAAGCAGAAAACGTGGAATTCCAGTGACGTATGCATGCGGGACACTTGGAGAAATGGGAAGAAATATGGGAAGTCCAACATATGCTAACCGTGAGACACTCCCTGAATTAAGAAAACAGGAATTAATCAATGCATGTAAAGAAATGGATGTCACAGACTTGCGAATGCTTGGTCTTCGGGATAAAACGTTGGAATTTGAAGATGATGAGTATTTAGCGGATGTGATGGAAAGTATTATTGATGAAGTGAAACCAACCCTTATTGTCACATTTTATCCAGGTCATGGTGTACACCCTGATCATGACGCGACAGGTGAAGCGGTCATTCGTGCTCTATACCGAAAGAAAAAAGAAGACCGTCCCGTCACATACTGCATGGCCATTACAAAAAATCGAGAAGAAGTGCTAGGAAATGCCGATATTGTGATTGATATTACGGATGTAGCCGATATCAAATTAAATGCACTAAGAGCGCATAGAACACAAACAGAAGGCATGCTAAGAGAGCTTGAACAAAAGTTGAAAAACAAAGAACCAGTCGTCCAAAAATGGTTTGATGAAGAAATTTTCTGGACGTATCAATGGAATGACTAAATGAAAGGCAGCTGACTGAAGTCAGCTGCCTTTTCCTGTTGTATCAGAATGCATACGTCTTTCAATCAACCTGAGACGAACAAATAGGACGATGGCACCTGCGGCAAGCCCAGTAATCAGACCAATCCAATAACCGAACGCTCCAAATGAGGTATACGTGCCAATCAAGTAGCCAGCTGGAAGGCCGATGACCCAGTAAGAGACAAACGCAGCAATCAGTGTATAATTCACATCTTTATACCCGCGTAGAGCTCCCTGAATTGGTGCGGCGATCGCATCTGACAGCTGGAAAAAGATCGCATACATCAAAAAGTGCTGTGTCATTTGTAAAACAGCTGATTCAGTTGTATATAAACCAGCGATCTCAGGTCTAAATAACAAGATGAGTGCTGCGGTACATAATGAGAACAAAACAGCTGTTGCAATGCCAATATAGCTGTAGCTTTTTGCGTCTTTATACCGCATGGCACCGGCTTCAAAACCTACAACAATCGTTAAAGCCATTGAGATACTAAGCGGCAGGATATATAAAATAGAAGCAAAGTTCATCGCTGCTTGGTGACTGGCGATTGTCACGGTATCAAAGTGACCCATTAAGAGCGTGACAGCTGCAAAAATACTTGTTTCAAAAAAGATCGCAAACCCAATAGGGATACCGATTTTCAGTATTTGACCCATTCGGGAGACGTTAAAACGAGGTAATGTCTGAAACAACCGAAAGGATGCAAACGGTTCGGCTTTGATGACAATACAAATACTCATGATGAAAATTGCCCAATACGTCAGCGCAGATGCAAGACCTGCCCCTGCACCGCCAAGCTTTGGAAACCCAAAGTTTCCAAAAATAAAGAGATAATTTAAAACAAAATTAATAGGAAGTGCGGTTAACGTAATGAACATCGTCACACGTGTTTTTCCTAATGCATCAATGAACGATCTCATGACTGAATAACCAAAAAGCGGGATGATCCCAATAGCAAGGAAGCTGAGAAAATGACGGGCAATGGTTTCTACGGATGGTTCAAGCCCAAGTCTCCCTAAAATAAAAGGAACACATAACGATCCAATAACAATCACCACGATACTTAAAAGAAAAGATAAATAAATGGCCTGGAAGACTGCACGAGGAACGTCTTCCCTGCGGCCGCCGCCCATCAGCTGAGCCACTATAGGGGTAACAGCCATTAAAATACCAGCGAGACCAGTATAAACAGGTGTCCAAATACTCGAACCGATCGCTACACCTGCCAGGTCTTCTGCACTCACTTTTCCAGACATCACCGTGTCTAAAAATGTGATGAGCGAAAGACCTGCTTGTGTAATTAAAATCGGAATCAATATGGTTAAAAATTGTGTCAACTTTGCTCGAATACTATTCGTTTCTCTCATCATAAGTTCCTCTCTGAACAGAAATAACGAGAGGAATTATATCACGCTATGTAAAAAAATCAATTCTCCGTCGGATTATTTTTCTTTGAGGGCTTCGTTTTTTTGAACATTTGGGCATAAATAAAAGAAAGACTGACAACACCTAAAATGCTGCAAGCATATTGAATCACTTTTTGAATGGTCATATTGAATTCACCTCCATACAAATAGAATGTGCACAATTTGTTATTTTATGACACTAGCGAAAGAAGGAGGGACATGGTGAGATGATCAATCGCACAAATGAAGAAGCGATGTTTAAGTTAGAAATGAAATCTCATTTAACGCAAATTATGATGGATGCAAGGAAAATCGTCGATTCCCTTGACCAGACGGAACAATGCCTTCTTTGTGAACTCGAATCATTGCATGATCAGTTTAATGAAATGCATGCAGAGGCTTCCTCGTTTTATTTACAAGCATATATGGAAGAATTCACACCAGGTTTTGCTCAATTTTCTTTAGCCATTGAGAACTTATCAAAACAAAAGCATGGCGCACTGATTGTGATTCAAAGGAGAGATGAGGTGGAGGATTATATACAAAAAGGGACAAACCTCCATGCGAAAATTAGCGCATCATTAATAGAAAGCATTTTCTATCCTGGAAACCCACTTCATGATGGCGCCCTTTTAGTGAAAGAAAACACGCTTGTTTCCGCTGCAAATGTCCTACCGCTCACCTCGAAAAAAGTCAGCCCTTCTCTAGGCACAAGACACCGGGCAGCCATTGGACTTTCTGGCATGACCGATGCCCTTGTTCTTGTGGTATCAGAAGAAACAGGGAAAATGTCGTTTGCGAAAGAAGGCGTCCTCTATCCGTTAACTGTAAAAGATCAAGAAATCAGAAAGTAAACATGAACACAGCATTCTTCATTGGGAAGGGTGCTTTTTTTATTGAGGAGAAAAAACAGGCAATTAAGTAAAAAGTCATTTGATACAGAAAAATTTGTCATGTAGAATAGAACTATGAAACTAGCAACGTGCTTGTTTTGACAAATTTCTAAACGTCAACTTAAAAATTCCTTAAAAAATGTTTATAAATACAGCAAACAGCCGATAGAAACGATATGGCTTTGTTTTAGCATTTTGAGTTTGTTGCTCTAACCTATTTAGTATTGCCCAACGTCTTCATGTCGAGTAATATAATAGAAATAAAGATAAAATAGTGCAAGAGAAGCAGAACCATTAAATGCTAAACTCAAAACTAGTACATAAGTCTTATGGAACGAAATCATGAAAGGCGGAGATTTATCTATGAAGAAAAAAGTAGTAACCGGCCTCACAGTTTCAGCGATCGCGGGCTCAGCTGTTATTGCTGCACCGGCAGAAGCACAGACGATCAAGGTGAAAAGCGGTGACTCACTTTGGAAGATTGCCGAACAGTACAACACAAGTATTTCGGAACTTCAATCTCTTAATCAATTAAAAACGACGATGATTTTTGCAGGACAAAGCTTAAAGATTCCTGGTGCAAAAAGTTCAAAATCCAGCTCATCAACAAGTTCAAAAGCAACGAAATCAAGTGCTTCAACAACATCTAGCTATACAGTCAAGCTTGGGGATTCATTATGGCTGATTGCGAAGAATCACAAAATGTCAGTTGCAAGTTTGAAAAGTTTGAACAGCTTAAACAGTGACCTCATTCGTCCTGGACAAAAGCTGAAAGTGTCTGGAACGACGAAAACGAGCGGCAGCCAGTCCTCAAATTCAAACTCAACATCTAATTCCAGCTCAAGTAACAAATCAACGAATTCTAATAGTTCATCATCAGCATCTAGTACATATAAAGTAAAATTAGGCGATTCACTTTGGAAAATTGCCAATTCGTTAAACATGTCGATTGGTGAAATTAAAACATTGAACTCGCTAAAATCTGATATGATTTATCCAAATCAAGTATTGAAGGTAAAAGGAACGGTGACGTCAAAACCAAGTCAGCCGAAAGCACCTGCTCAACCTAGCACGCCTTCAAACAGCAATCAGTCTTCAAGTAGTAAAACCACATCTTATACGGTTAAATCAGGTGATTCATTATGGAAAATTGCGAATCAGTTTAAGGTGCAGGTTCAATCAATCCGCACAGCAAACAGCTTGAAAAGTGATGTGCTGAGAATTGGACAAGTATTAAAAATCAACGGAACAGCTTCCGGTTCAACTGGATCTAATGGTTCTACGTCAAATGGTTCAACAACACCGGTCAACAATAATAAAAATGACGTTCCAATGAATGCAAAAATCACGACAATGATTCAAGAAGGTAAAAAGCTCACAGGCATACCTTACAGATGGGGCGGCAATACACCAGCTGGATTTGATTGCAGCGGCTTTGTTTACTATCTCATTAATAAGGTTTCATCAGTATCTAGATTGAGTACAGCAGGATACTGGAATATGATGACGCCTGTCAGCACACCACAAGTTGGAGATTTTGTTTATTTCACAACGTACAAAGCAGGTCCTTCTCATATGGGACTATACCTAGGTGGAGGAGATTTCCTTCATGCAAGTGACAGCGGAGTAGGAATTTCAAACTTAAGCAATCCTTATTGGAAAAAAGCCTATCTAGGTGCGAAACGTTTCTTCTAAAAAAGCCGATTTTCGGCTTTTTTTGTTTGCCTTCTCATCAGTTTGTCCATACTGATAGCAAAAGGGGGCAGTCATAAATGAAAAAGTCAGTGTGGATGATCATGATATGTTTGATCTTTACCGCAACAGCATGTCATGCACCGCCGAAAAAAGAAACGACAGAAGAAACAAGAGAAGTTGCCGCACCTAAACAAGCACCAGTCACAACGTCACTCATAAACGAAAGCGGGCAAAAAATAGGGAGCATTGAAATAAGAGAGTCCTCAGAAAATGGGCTGGATCTGCATGTGAAAGCGAAAGGACTGCCGCCAGGTCCTCACGGCTTTCATATTCATGAAACAGGAATATGTGAAACGCCAGATTTTGAAACGGCGGGGGCTCACTTTAATCCGACCCATAGAGAGCATGGCTTCGACAACCCAAAAGGGCATCATGCTGGAGATATGCCTAATTTAGAAGTAGGGGCAAATGGTCAAATTGACGTCGTTGTGAATGTTCCGAATGTGACGGTCAAAGGAGGCCCGAATCAATTGGTTGATCAAAACGGGCGAAGTTTCATCATCCATGCAGAAGCAGATGATTACTTAAGCAACCCTTCTGGCAACTCAGGGAAACGCATTGCTTGCGGAGCCATCACAAAAGAAATGGTAAAATAACAGAAGACGAACCTTTATGTATTGAGTGCATAAAGGTTTTTTTAGTATACTTGGTGAGGAAAATGATCGAAGAGAGGAATTAATCATATATGTTTAACCAACCAGCACTCCCAGAAGAAATTCAAGCAATGATCGAAGCAAAAGGAAAAGTTCTCGAAGAAGAATTTCGTCCGCTTATCGGAACAGGCGGCTATGAATCACAAGATACGTCTATTATTCAAGATGCCATGATTGCACTTGCCCTAGGAAAAAATGTTCTGTTAAAAGGACCGACGGGCTCAGGTAAAACAAAACTAGCAGAAACTTTATCCGCGTTTTTTCAACAGCCGATGCACAGTGTAAACTGCTCAGTTGACCTTGATGCAGAAAGTCTTATTGGCTATAAAACCATCCATAATGATGGACAAGTTGCTTCTATAGAATTCATTGAAGGACCCGTTACAAAAGCAATGAAAAAAGGACACCTTTTATATATTGATGAAATCAACATGGCAAAACCAGAAACACTGCCTATTTTAAACGGTGTGCTTGATTACAGAAAAATGATGACAAACCCATTTACAGGTGAAGTCGTTAGAGCAGAAGAAGGTTTTGGCGTGATTGCAGCAATCAATGAGGGATATGTGGGGACAGTGCCGCTCAATGAAGCGCTGAAAAACCGTTTTGTCGTCATTGAAGTTCCTTACATTGGCGGCGGCATTTTAAAAGAAGTACTGCACACTCAATCCGTATTAAAGGATGAGCGGTTAATCGATCAATTCGTACAGCTCTCATCAGATCTCATCGTCCAAGCACACAATGGACAGGTCAGTGAAGAAGCCGCATCCATTCGCGCACTGTTAGATACATGTGATCTTGCGCAATATATCCCGCCGCTTCGTGCAATTGAACGAGGAATTGTAGAGAAGCTAGAAGATGACCGGGAAAAAGCAGCGGTAAGAAATATCGCTCAAACATTATTCGAGTGAGGTTCTGACTTTTGAAATTCATCAAATTTAATGACAGCAGAATCGATTCATTTCTATTTATGGAATTAACGGATTTAGCCAAAACACTTGCCAAAAGTGATGATGTGGAGCTTGAATACGGTGTTCAGTCGTACTATGAACCGTTTGAAAAGAAAATTTTCATCAGCCATTTTTGGGATGATCGTCATCAAGAGGATATGATGGCAGGCCTAAAAAGTGATGTGTTCCTGCGAGCGGTAGGGACGGTGTATAGCGATCTTACAGTATTTGAAGACATCATTCGCTATGCCCACACATTATCCATTCCTGATGTGTGCAAACAATTGTTTATGCTGTTTGAAGATATCCGCATTGAAGAGCGGATTAAACGTGACCGCCCAGGAACAAAAAAGGTATTTAAACGGAGAAGAGAGCTTTACAGACGTCACTTTAAAACACAATTAACGATTAACCAAGAGCGCAGTATTTTAACAGATGCACTCTTTTGTGCGATATACGTGAAGCTGACAGCCGAATCTCCGCTTGAAGAAATTCCACCCCTTCATGAGCGGATAGATCCAATGATTCCGTTTATTGAGTCAAGTCTTGAACGTGTATATGACGCACGCTCGACATCTGATATCGCCATCATTGTGAAGGAATTGACAGAAGGCTTCGATGAGCTCCTTGAAAAGGATATGCTGAACACATACTTTTTCTTCCCAGAATTGGACTATGAAAAAGCGGCAAAAGAACCGCTTTTCCATGACCTCAAAAGAAAGCCTAAATTAAGTGAGGATATAAAAGTCGATCGGGAAAAAGAGGGGGATGAAGACATCCATAATGAATATATGGAAGTATGGCATAGAGAAACGGAAGCACCATCTAAAAGTTTCCTTCAATTTGATTTAGAACACGGTGGTAAAAGCGATCTCGGTAAAGATGCGGCAAGAGAAGGTGACGATGGAGATCAGGCGCTTGGAACGGTTCAAGGTTCAGCCAAACAAACCCATCGAAAAGACTATTCAAAGCTTGAAGCACTAGAAGAGGCAGAAGGAGAAGAAAGCGGAGCAGATGGGCATGAGAATGGAAAAGAAAACAAATATGCGTTTCCAGTCATGATTTCACCAGAACCTCCTTCACCAGAGCAAATAGATGTGTACAAGCAGCACGCAAAGGCAATCGAGCCTTATCAGAAACGCTTAAAACAAATGATTCAAAAAACACTTGAGCATAAAAAAACATGGCCAAAAACAGATCTTCATGCAGGACGTCTCAGTAAAAAGCTCATTCGTTATTTTACAGAGTCCAATCCTCGACTATTTTATAAAAAACAAGCGCCATCTTCTCAAATTGATGCTGTGTTCACTTTATTAGTTGACTGTTCGGCAAGTATGTTTGACAAGATGGATGAGACAAAAAAAGGGATTGTTCTGTTTCATGAAGCTTTAAAATCAGTGCAGGTACCTCATCAAATTGTAGGGTTCTGGGAAGATACAAATGATGCAACTGAAACAAGTCAACCGAACTACTTTAACACCGTCGTATCGTTCAAAGATTCCTTATTTGACGCAGGACCATCCATTATGTCACTTGAGCCAGAAGAGGATAACCGGGATGGCTATGCGATTCGCCAAATGACAAAAATGATTTTAAAACGAAGAGAAGAGCAAAAGTTCCTCATTGTTTTCTCAGACGGAGAGCCGGCTGCATTCAGCTACGAACAAAATGGGATCGTGGATACACATGAAGCGGTTCTCGAAGCGAGAAAAAAGGGAATTGAAGTGATCAATGTGTTTTTATCCAATTCTCCGATTGAAGAGGCGCAGATGAAAACGATCCAAGATATGTATGGTAAGTTCAGCATTTTTGTACCGGATGTCGATACATTGCCAGATGTGCTATATCCATTACTCAAGAAATTGCTGCATAAAAGCATTGGGGCATAAGGTTTTGCCCCTTTCTTTAAAATATTTTTCGGAATGATTTAAATTTTTTGTTTTTCTTTGAATTTTTTATCTTTAATTGAACAAAGAATGTAGAAAGTAATCCGAAACAGTGGTAGAATATGATTGGAAGCGTTTTATTACATAAATTTGGTCATTGTGTTCTGGAAGTTATATCGAGATAGTGTTCAATCACTTGATGATCAAAGTTGGGGGTAGTGTTCAAAATGTTTCAAAATGATGTGAAACAACCGTTGAGTTGGGAAGAATTTCATGGTCCGAACCTCGGCTACGTGCTCGAGCTCTACGATCAATATGTCCAGGATCCTACTAGTGTTGATGAAGACATAAGAGGCATATTTGATGAACTTGGTGCACCACCGAGTGAAATGAAGGAGGAAATTGGGAAAAAAGAAAATAGCGTAGTTACTTCTGAACAAATCCAAAAGATAGCATCAGTCGTTAAACTGGCAGAAGACATCAGAACGTATGGCCATTTAAATGCTTCCGTCAATCCTCTTCGCAAAGAAAAGGAATTACAAGAGCTGTTTCCATTAAAGGAATACGGTTTAACTGAAGAAGACGTTAAGAATATTCCAATATCAATTATTAGTCCAGATGCACCTAAACACATTTCAAACGGCATAGAAGCCATTAACCATTTGAGAAATACGTATAAGCGTACCATTTCATTTGAGTTTGATCACGTACATGACTTCGAAGAGCGCAACTGGCTCTCTAAATCTATTGAGTCTGGCGAATTATTTAAGAAAAAACCAGCAGATAAACTAGTTTCTGTATTCAAAAGATTAACAGAAGTTGAGCAATTTGAGCAGTTCCTTCATAAAACATTTGTTGGACAAAAGCGTTTTTCTATTGAAGGATTAGACGCACTTGTTCCAGTACTTGATGAAATTATATCCGAGTCTGTTACACAAGGGACTTCAAATATTAACATTGGAATGGCACATAGAGGCCGTTTAAATGTATTAGCACATGTGTTAGGAAAGCCATATGAGATCATTTTCTCGGAATTCCAGCATGCGCCTAATAAAGAGCTTGTACCATCAGAAGGCTCTATCGGCATCAGCTACGGATGGACAGGGGATGTAAAATATCATCTCGGTGCTGACCGCCAAATCAAAGATGAAGATACAAAGAGTGCAAGAGTCACACTTGCCAATAACCCAAGTCACTTGGAATTTATTGACCCGATTATTGAAGGAAGCACTCGTGCAGCTCAAGAATCGCGTACTCAAAAAGGCTATCCAGTTCAAGACGTTGAAAAAGCGTTAGCCATCTTAATTCATGGGGATGCTGCATTTCCTGGAGAGGGAATTGTCGCAGAAACATTAAATTTAAGTCAATTAGTTGGCTATCAAGTGGGGGGAACGATCCATATCATTGCCAACAATATGATTGGATTTACCACAGAAAGCAATGAATCTCGTTCAACAAAATACGCTAGTGACCTTGCAAAAGGTTTCGAGATTCCAATTGTTCACGTCAATGCAGACGATCCAGAAGCTTGTTTAGCAGCTGTTCAGCTGGCGGTAGAATACCGTAAACGGTTTAAAAAGGATTTCTTAATTGACTTGATTGGCTACCGCAGATATGGCCATAACGAAATGGATGAGCCATCTACTACTCAGCCAATGCTGTACGATGCGGTCAGAAAGCACAAAACGGTCAAGAATATCTTCGCAGATAAGCTTGTCACTGAGGGCCTTCTGTCAAAAGAACAAAGAGAAGAAATTGAGCAGGCTGTCACGGCAAAAATTGAAGAAGCTTATAAAAAAGTGCCTTCAAAGAAAGAACATACGATTCAAGAAATCGAACTGCCAGAGCCTGTATCTAACGGCTTCCCTGCAGTTGATACATCTGTAGAGTTTGATGTATTAAGAAAGCTGAATGAAGAATTAATTAGCTGGCCGAAAGACTTCCAAGTATTCGGTAAGCTAAAGCGGATCCTTGAAAAACGTGCAAAAGTGTTTACAGATGATCGCAAAGTGGAATGGTCACTTGGTGAAGCACTGGCATTTGCATCTATATTAAAAGACGGTACGCCAATTCGAATGACCGGACAGGATTCTGAGCGAGGCACATTTGCTCAAAGAAACCTTGTTCTTCACGACAGTCAAACGGGAGATGAATTCATTGCTCTTCATGAACTGAGTGATGCAAATGCATCATTTACAGTCCATAATAGTCCACTGTCAGAAGGCTCTGTCATCGGGTTTGAATATGGTTATAATGTCTATTCTCCTGAAACATTAGTAATTTGGGAAGCTCAATTTGGAGACTTCGCAAATGCGGCTCAAGTGTATTTTGATCAATTTATTTCAGCAGGCCGCGCCAAGTGGGGACAAAAGTCAGGGCTTGTGATGCTCTTGCCACATGGATATGAAGGACAAGGTCCAGAACATTCTAGTGGAAGAACAGAACGCTTCTTGCAATCAGCTGCTGAGAATAACTGGACAGTTGCGAACCTGACAAGTGCAGCTCAATACTTCCATATTCTTAGAAGACAGGCGAAAATGCTGCTTCGTGAAGAGATTCGTCCTCTTGTCATCATGACACCGAAGAGTCTGCTTCGTAACCCGAACACATTATCCGAAGTCCAAGAGCTAACAGATGGACAGTTCCGTCCAGTTCTTGAACAGCCGGGCCTTGTACATGATCATGAAAAAGTAACACGCCTTGTGCTATCAAGCGGGAAGGTATCAATCGATATTAGTGATCGTTTTACTCAAATGGAAGACTCAAAAGATTGGCTTCATATTGCGAGAGTGGAACAATTATATCCATTCCCAGCCAAAGATATTAAAGCCATTTTATCAAAACTGACGAACTTAGAAGAAATCGTATGGGTACAAGAAGAACCGCAAAATATGGGCGCTTGGGGATATATTGAGCCATATTTACGTGAAATTGCATCTGAAAAAGTAAAAGTACGTTACATCGGCCGCAGAAGACGTTCAAGTACGGCTGAGGGTGATCCAACTGTTCATAAAAAAGAACAAGAACGAATTGTATCTGATAGCTTGACTCGCAAAAACTAAGGGGGAAATGAAAAATGGCGGAAATTAAAGTACCTGAACTAGCGGAATCAATCTCGGAAGGAACAATTGCTCAGTGGCTAAAACAGCCGGGCGATTATGTTGAGCAGGGGGAATACCTGTTAGAACTTGAAACAGATAAAGTCAATGTCGAATTGACAGCTGAAGAATCTGGTGTTCTAAAAGAAGTACTGAAAGATTCTGGTGACACTGTCCAAGTTGGAGAAGTCATCGGAACGATTGCAGCAGGTGAAGCTGGCGGAAGCGAGTCCGCAGCTCCAGCACCTGAGCAAGATTCTGCACCAGCTTCGAAAGAAGAACCAGCAGCTGAACAAAAAGAAGAGGCAGCAAAAGAAGAGCCGAAATCTGGTAATGGCAGAACGATCGCTTCTCCAGCAGCTAGAAAACTAGCAAGAGAGAAGGGGTTAGACTTATCTGAGATTCCAACCGCAGATCCGCTGGGCAGGGTACGAAAGCAGGATGTAGCTTCTTACCAAAAGAATGAAGCTCCTGCAAGTGCACCGAAAGCCGCGCCAAAAGCAAATGCTGCGGTGCAAAATGATCAAGCAGGGAAACCAGTTGAGCGTGAAAAAATGTCACGCCGCAGACAAACCATTGCAAAACGTTTAGTTGAAGTTCAACAAACGGCAGCGATGCTGACAACATTTAATGAAGTCGATATGACAGCTGTCATGGATCTAAGAAAGCGTCGCAAAGATGCCTTCCTTGAACAAAACGATGTGAAACTGGGCTTCATGTCCTTCTTCACAAAAGCAGTGGTAGCAGCACTTAAAAAATATCCACTTCTCAACGCAGAAATTCAAGGTGATGAGCTTGTCATTAAAAAATTCTATGACATCGGTATTGCTGTAGCCGCCAATGAAGGGCTTGTGGTACCAGTTGTCCGTGATGCAGACAGACTATCATTTGCTGGAATTGAAAAAGAAATCGGTCATCTTGCGAAAAAAGCAAGAGATAACAAATTATCGCTCAATGAATTACAAGGTGGATCATTCACGATCACAAACGGAGGAACATTTGGTTCTCTGCTTTCAACACCAATTTTAAACAGTCCTCAAGTTGGAATTTTAGGTATGCATAAAATTCAGCTTCGTCCTGTTGCAATTGATGAAGAACGCTTTGAAAACCGTCCAATGATGTATTTAGCTCTTTCATACGACCACCGTATTGTCGATGGTAAAGAAGCTGTTGGGTTCCTTGTCACGATTAAAAATCTACTTGAAGATCCTGAACAGCTATTGCTTGAAGGATAATCGAAAGAAAAAGCTAGTACCGATGAGGGTACTAGCTTTTTTGGTCTTTATTTTCTGGGTAGCCTCTTTTTGACCAAAATGTTGCCAGCCAAGAGCCAGATAAATTATGCCATACGCTAAAAATGGCACTGGGAACGGCGGCAAGTGGAGAAAAATGTGCGGTTGCAAGGGCTGCGCCAAGTCCAGAATTTTGCATCCCTACTTCTATTGAAATTGCTCGTTGAGAAGGAATGTCCATTTTACACCATTTTGCAATGAGGTAACCCAATAATAGACCAAGAGCATTATGTAAAACAACAACGGCAAAAATAAGCAGTCCAGATTGCAGAATCTGTTCTTTATTTGCGCTGACAACAGCTGCAATGATGGCGACAATGCCAACCACAGATACAAGCGGGAGTGCTTGTACAGCATACGTCACTTGTTTTTTAAAAAACAATTTGACGATGACCCCTAAAATAATCGGAATTAAGACAACTTGGACAATCGACAAAAACAAAGCACCCGGTGATACAGATAACCAAGATTTTGCAAAAATATAAATAAAAACAGGGGTCAAAATGGGAGCAAGTAGTGTCGAGATCGTTGTCACGGCAACGGATAAGGCCGTATTTCCTTTCGCCAAAAAGGTCATTACATTGGATGCAGTCCCGCCTGGACAGCAGCCAACGAGAATGACACCGACAGCGATTTCAGAAGGCAAATGTAACCCATAGGCCAATAAAAATGCAATGAGTGGCATTAATGTATACTGCGCTAAAACCCCGATCAATACATAAAGAGGCTTTCTAAAAAGCTCTTTAAAATCTTCAGAAGACAGTGTCAGCCCCATGCCAAACATAATAATGCCAAGTAAAAAAGGGATATAAGGTCCAATCAAAGAAAATGCCGCAGGAAAAGTAAAGCCTAGACAAGCAAAGACAATGACCCATATAGCAAATGTTCTTCCTGCAAAATGACTAATGTGTAAAAGGGTCTTCATACTATCATTCAACTCTCTTTCTTTTCATATCTTTTCTATTTTAAATGAATTTTCTGAAAAAACAACCTATGATTTTGTATTAGGTATTCATAATATTATTATGTAAACTAATAAAAAACCACATAGTATATGAACTATGTGGAGTATGCGATCAAAAAGGTGTCCATTTCACTTGTTGAGCCTGTTTTAGTCTTGCTTCTGGCTCACGCCAGTCAACGACATTCCACCACTGGTCTACATATTGCGCCTTCTCATTTCGATATTGGAGGTAATAGGCATGCTCCCACACATCAAGAGCAAGAAGGGGGATGATGTCCCATTGCGAGAGGAACTGATGGCGCTCTGCTTGTAAAATGTCTAAACGCTGAGATCTCGGGGACCATACAAGGATCGCCCATCCGACACCTTCTACTTGTTTGGCAGCAGCTGAAAAATGTGACTTGAACGCCTCATAGCTGCCAAATGATTGATCAATGAGACGAAGCATTTGACCAGTAGGTTTTCTTTTTCCTGAAGGACTCATTGAAAACCAAAAGATACAATGTAAATAATGTCCTGCCCCATGAAAGGCAAGTTCACGTTCCCAATGCTTGATCATCGTAAAGTCATTGGTTCTTCTTGCTTTTTTTAGCGCAAGTTCAGCTTGATTTAGACCATTAACATAAGTTTGATGATGCTTTTGATGGTGCAAGTACATAATTTCTTTTGAAATATAAGGTTCGAGCGCGTCATACCGATAAGGCAGTGGTGGTAACTGATGATTTCCAGCTGCTACATCGCGCACTTCTTCGTGTGGCTGCATGTCTTCTGCAATCCTTTCGGCTAGTTCGTACCATTCTTGTTCACTCGAATGATCATCCTCCATTTTGAGTCGTAAATTTTCCACTTTTCGATGAATTTTATCATCTTGCCACACATGTTGAATCGTGCTAAGCCACTCTTTGAGCTGTGAGCGATATTCTTCTTTATTCATGTATACGCCTCATTTCGTCTAAAAATGTAGAACAAGCCATCATCGGAAACACAAATGGGTAGCTATGATAGGTGATGTAAAATTGTTTTGGCAGTCCAATGCCGACTGGATAGTACATGGCTTCTTCAGTATGGTGATGGTTCACTAAAAAGGAGACAGCTTTCAAAATGGCTGCGTTATTTGCTTTCTCATATTGGAGGAGCGCCTCGGTCGCCCATGCGGTTTGAACCACTGTGCCAAAGGGAAGCGGGACATAGGTTTTCAGTTCTGCACTTTTACACGATTCTCCGAAACTGCCATCTTCAAGCTGAATCTGCTTTAGGAAACGGCACGCTTGTTGCACAGCAGGGTGTGAGGAGGGAACGCCGGCCGCTTTCAGTCCTGTTAACGCCGCCCAAGTTCCATAAATATAACAAACACCCCATCTGCCAAACCATGATCCGTTTTTCTCTTGGTGGTCAATGAGCCATTTTACACATCGATCTTTTTGCCTGAGAATCGAGGGTGAAGCAGTATCTTTTTCTTCTAAACCAATCAAATGGAGCACACGACCAGTAATATCAGGAGTTGACGGATCAATCGCCGCATCATCCGCAGATTCAAGCGGAAGGTGACGAAGTAGAAAGTGATCTTGATTTTTTTCAAAAGCAGAAAAGCCGCCATCACGGTTTTGCATGGAGAGAAGCCAGTCATATCCTCGTTTCCACTGAAGTGGATCGTATTCTTTTGGAATCGCTTTTAACACAATTTGCGTGTCATCACAATCAGGATTATTCGTATTGATATGTGAGAAACCAAAGCCCCCGGGAGCAGCATGACGGTTATGAACTGCCCAATCCGCTTTCTTCATTTGCTGCCGGTCCAGCAAATAGTTGAAGGAATTCATGATCATGGGATCTTCTCGTTTTCTTCCTGCTCTTTGAGAAGCGTAACTGACAAGCGCTGTATCCCACACAGTCGAGGTGGAATTCTCAGCATATATCTTGCCTTGACAGGAGGTGACGAGCCTTTTCATACCTCTGACTGCTTTTTGGATGAGATGATGTCCAGGGGAGTACCCAAGGCTCATGAGGGCATAGACCATAAAGATGGTTGCACTTAAGTAACTATACAGCGTCCCATCTTTTTCAAGACGGTCAAACATGTATCGCTTTGCCGCTTCATATCCGAAAAAGTCGAGCCGGCTGTCGAGGGCTGTATATGACCGCATATACATGAGGAAGTCATCAGTCGAACGTTCTTCTCTTGCCATAAACCAGTCAAATGGATTTTTAGACATGTTTTCATCAAGATGGGCTAATGATGGAAACGCAGCATGAGAGGTGTACCGTTTGTTCAGTGCGATCATCATGGGTACAAAATGAATCCTTGCATAGGCACTAAGGTGGTAGAAGTGCAGTGGAAAAGCCGTAGGGATGAGTAAAAGGGAAAGAGGTGCATAGAAGTAGGGCCAAGGGTGCATGCCATTTACGGCAAGCATCCATTTTGTCATAAAATGAACGCTCTTTAGTCCACCTTTTGAGCGAATATATTGTGCTGCTTTTTCCATATGGGGCTCGTCTTTTTGAAATCTGCCAGATGCGAGCATGCCGCAATAACCTTGTACTGTAGCTGTGAGATGTCCCGACTGGTCATGATACAAAGAAAAGGAACCATCTTCATTTTGTTTGGCATGTATTGCTTCGGCCAATTGATGGATCAATTGCTGATCAGGGTCACCAACGGCTTTTAACAGCATAATGAAAAAAGCATTTGTCATCATAGGTCCTTCAAAGCAGAAAATAAATGCGCCATCTTCTCTTTGTCTGCGTTCTACCTGCATGTGCAGTTCATCGATATATTCGTTGACTCTCGTTTTAAAATCTTGCATTCGGCCATGCTCCTTTCCTTTATCACTATATTCAGGAGTCGGCCTGTCACATGACAGCTCAAAAAAAGCCGATGACATCGTCATCGGCTTTCTTAAATGATTAGTCTTGCAGATTAATCCACACGCTTTTGACTTCTGTATAATTGTTAAGGGCATATGATCCCATTTCTCTGCCAAGGCCTGACTGTTTATATCCGCCAAACGGGGAGGCGGCATCAAAGACATTATAGCAGTTGACCCAAATGGTTCCTGCTTCTAGGCGTGCAGCGATATCGTGAGCATGCTTTAAGTTTTCTGTCCAAAGTCCTGCCGCTAACCCATAGTCAGATTGATTGGCCCGTTCGACCACTTCATCAATGGAATCGTAAGGAATCGCAGATAGAACTGGACCGAAGATCTCTTCTTTCGCGATTGTCATTTCATCTTCTACATCTCTAAAGACAGTAGGGGAGACGAAATAGCCTGCTTCATAAGGGCAGTCACCACCGACTACGGCTGTTGCACCTTCTGACTTCCCTTTTTCGATATAACCTAACACACGTTCATGCTGCTCTTTACTCACTAGAGGCCCAATCTGGGTATCATGATGAAGACCAGCTCCTTGTTTTAATGATGTCGCATATTTAGCCATTTGATCGACGACTTCATCATATTGGCTCCGGTGCACAAAGACCCTTGATCCTGCACAGCACACTTGACCTTGGTTAAACATCACGCCGTTTAATGCACCTGGAATGGCTTTCTTTAAATCGGCATCTGGTAAAATAATATTCGGCGATTTTCCGCCAAGCTCTAAAGTAACACGCTTGATGGATTTGGCTGCTTTCTCCATGATCAATTTCCCAACACTTGTTGATCCAGTGAAAGCCAGCTTATTGACATCAGGGTGATCGGTTAATGCTTCACCGGCTGTTTCACCGAATCCAGGAACGATGTTAATCACGCCTTCTGGGAATCCGGCTTTATCCACTAATTCAGCTAAATATAAAGCAGATAGTGGCGTTTGTTCGGCTGGCTTTAAAACGATGGTGCAGCCTGTTGCTAGTGCAGCACCCATTTTCCACATGGCCATGAGCAGCGGGAAGTTCCAAGGAATGATTTGTCCCACAACGCCCACAGGCTCATGGCGAGTATAATTAAAATATCCCTGGCTGACAGGAAGGGTTTGTCCAGTCATTTTTGTGGTCCACCCTGCATAATAGCGCATGTGCTCAATGGCAAGAGGGATATCCGCATTGGTTGTTTCATTAATTGGTTTTCCATTATCAAGTGTTTCCAGCTGAGCCAGTTCTTCTAGGTGTTCTTCCATTAAATCTGCCAGCTTAAACATCAAGCGGGCACGTTCGGCTGCAGACATAGAACGCCAAGGTCCATGGAACGCCTTTTTAGCAGCTTTTACTGCCTCATCAATGTCGGCTGCACCTGCTTCATATACATCAATAAGGGTTTCTCCTGTGGCAGGGTTAGGCGTAGAGAATGTTTTGTTATCATGACTTGTGACAAACTGACCGTTAATGTAGAGTTTTTTCGTCCCTTGGAGAAAAGATTCGAGTTTTGAACTGATTTGAAGTGTTGTAGAGCTCATAAATAAACAAACCTCCTTAAAGATATGGGTTGTTCTGCGAGTTCTAGGTGGAAAAAGCGGACATGAAGCCATTTGTATACGCACACGCATGTAAACGTATACATTTATCATATTACACGACATCTTTGAAAGCAATCGATAACACTCATTGCATTTCACGAAAAATTGGCTACAATAAATGTATAGATGAAAAAAGGAGTTTTTAAATCATGATCCATCAAAACTGGCAAACGGCTGAAACGGTAAAACAAGTAAAATGTGTACATACAAATGCGAAAAAATATATGGTTGACCGGGCATTAACGGTTGGACACACATATGATGTGAAAAATGAAACAGAGGAATTTCTCTTTGTCGTTGATAATACGGGTAAAGTAGGCGGGTATTACAAAGAGTATTTCGAAGACAATTCTGCTGAATGATTTTGATGGTCATCACTCATACTAAGAAAAACAGTAAAGGGTGATGATGATGAAAAAGCAGCAGCAAGAAGAGCAGAAACATCAAAATGCTTGGCATGATAATGAAGATGCTGATATGGCGATTACACTTGAGCAAATTTCTGATGTATATGCCGAAGGAACGATTGATACCCCGAAAGATGAATAGTCATTTAAAACAGTGATTTTACATAATCACTGTTTTTTTATGGTCTCACAACGAATGATTTCTTGAAAAAAACTGAAACTTTTTTCCTGCTTTAACAGTCTAAATAAGTAGAGGAAAGAGCATCGGATCAAAAAGAAAAAGTTAAATGAAATTTAATCTATTCGTAATGGAATAACGACGATTTATAGCGTATTCTATAAGTGAGAATAAAACGTACCCACAGAGCCGTGTGGCCGTTTTGTCATAAAGGAATTTGATGCAGGAAGAGGGGGTTTACGTGGGTATTTTTTCTGTCAGTAAACAAAATGATCATAAAAAATTCGAATCCTTATTAATTGAAGGAGAAAGAATTGAGGCTGTTTACAGACTGCGTCACGACCAAATTTGTTTCACCAATAAACGACTGATCTTTGGCGATAACCGCGTATTTTCTAAAAAGAAAGTCAGGGTCTCCTTGCCGTATCGATCTATTGAAAGTTTTGCCATTCAAGAAGCTGGCGTGTTTGATCAGGACACTGGTATGCTGCTTGTTACAAGCTCAAAAGTATTTGAACTCGATTTTTCTAAAGATACAGATTTGAGTGACGTGCAGGCCATTTTAACAAAACATCTTTGCTGATCAACGATGCGATTACATAGATCACATGCACTTTTCTCATTCTTTGTTCTTATTTTTATCTATCGCATATCCCTTGAGCTTTTCCCAACACAGTGGGGAAGGCTTTTTTCTATTCGTGTGTTTGAATCACATCAAAAAAGGATAAAGATGAAACAGATACAGAAAGGAGAATGAACAATGAAAGTATTGGTTGCTGGAGCAAACGGACATACAGGGAGACTTGTCATTCGATATTTAAAAGAAAAAGGACATGAGCCGCTTGCTCTCATTCGAGATGAAAAACAAGCAGATGCGCTAAAAGAACTTGGTGCAGCGCCTGTCATCGGTGATCTTGAAGAGGATGTGACAGATGCTGTGAAGCAAGCAGAAGCTGTCATCTTTGCAGCTGGTTCAGGCTCAAAAACAGGTGCAGATAAAACCATCGCTGTTGATCAAGAGGGGGCAAAACGCCTCGTTGATACAGCCAAAAAAGAAAATATTCAGCATTTTGTGATGCTGAGTTCTTATAATGCCGACGATCCTCATCAAGGAAAAGGACAAGGCAGTATGGAGATTTATTATGAAGCGAAAAGAAAAGCCGATGAACATTTAAAACAGTCTGGTCTTTCTTACACCATTGTGCGGCCAGGAGCACTGCTGCATGAGGAGAAGACAGGGAAAATAGAAGCGGCTGCTCATATTCCAGACGATCGAGACATTGAGATTTCAAGAGAAGATGTAGCCACTGTCTTAGTGGAAAGCTTAACGGAATCCAATGTGAAAAATAAAGCCTTTGACTTAATCAAAGGTGATACACCAGTAGAAGAAGCACTTCGCAATCTTTAAATGAAGAAAGCTGCTGCCAAAGGCGGTGGCTTTTTTTGATGTTTTCATTTCGCATGGAGCGGGAAGGTAAAGAGAAAGGAGTGATTGACCGTGAGCTTAACGAAAGAGCAAAAAGCTGATTTATATGAAAGACTTATTCAATTAAAAGAAGATGTGAAAGGATCAAAAAAGAAAGAAGAATCCATGCTGGTCGAATCGAATGAGATTTCAAATGGTGTTGGAAACCATATCGCAGATCACGGAAGCATCTATTTAGATCGCATGACCGAACAGACGCTGGATCAAGTCGATGATCAGCTCGAAGGTGAAATTGATGCAGCGCTTAAGCGGATGGAAGACGGAACATATGGAATTTGTGAAAAAACAGGAAAAGACATTCCATATGAACGTTTGAAAGCAATACCCTATACTCGTTATTCAATTGATGCAAAGAAAAATGAAGAAACCAATCAAGATCCAAATGAATTTGACCGTTCGTTTTCTGAGCAAATGCGTGATTTAACAAATAGAGAAACAATGGATCAATTACATTCAGATACGTATGAAAGGCTAGAAGAAGAGCAAGATGTTGATGTAGATGAGGAAAAATAACATGATGAGAGGAATTTATGTTTTCTCACCATAATGTTTTCCCACGTCTACATGGACAAAAATCTTGTATACATGAGTATTTTTTTAGAAAAAACATATCTTGAAATTTAATAAACTTTCGTGTAGTATAGTTTAAAGGCTGCGATGCGCGTAATGTTAATTAAGTTTTAACCTTTAAGCTGTAATAGGGAGTTTTATATTGAAGCCGGAATGTCACGCCTCCTTCGAGAGGAAGACAGGAACGTTTCTGCAAACACCCACTTTGAGGAGTGGTGGTTTAAAACTTTCTTACTTAGATTACGGCATCCGCAGCTTTTCCTAGGATGATTCAAGCCATTTTCCATTTTTGGAAAATGGCTTTTTATTTTGTCCAAAATACGATTTTGAACAGACCGAATGTGGATGTACAAATGTATGTTAAAATAGACAAAACAAACGACGGAGAGGGAATTGGATGTTACAACAAGCAGAAGCACTTCTTAAACAATATTATGGCTTTGATGCTTTTAGACAAGGACAAAAACAAGCCATTGAATCGATTGTGAATAAACGGAAGGATACGGTCTGCATTATGCCGACAGGCGGAGGGAAATCGGTTTGCTACCAGATTCCTGCCCTTATGATGGAAGGAACGACAATCGTTGTATCTCCGCTTATTTCTTTAATGAAAGATCAGGTTGATGCGTTAAATGAGATGGGAATACGATCGTCCTTTTTAAATAGTACACTTTCAGCAGGTGAAATGAATACAAGGCTGAAAAAATGTGAACAGGGGGAGTATGATTTGCTTTATATCACCCCTGAACGCTTACAAAATGAACGTTTTTTTCAGCTGCTTGATCGATTGACGATTCCTTTAATGGCTATTGATGAAGCGCACTGTATATCTGAGTGGGGACATGATTTTAGACCGAGCTATCGCTTTATACAAGAATGTGTAAACAAGCTTTCAAAAAGGCCTGTTATTGTAGCATTAACAGCCACTGCTACAAAGAAGGTCCAACAGGATATATGTGAGCAACTTGGCATGGACGAAGAAGAAACAATCTTTACTGGTTTTGCTAGAGAAAATTTGTCTTTTCAAGTGGTGAAAGGGCAGAACAGCGACCAATTCATCACACAATATATGAAGAAAAACAGTCTTGAGTCAGGCATTATTTATACAGCCACACGAAAAGAAGCAGATCAAATTTATCATCGTCTAAAAAAGCAAAAGATCAAAGCGGGTGTTTATCACGGAGGATTAGATGATGAAGTGAGAGAAGAACAGCAAAATCTTTTTTTAAATGATGATATTCAAGTAATGGTAGCTACATCTGCATTTGGTATGGGGATTAATAAGTCTAATGTACGTTTTGTCATTCATCATCAAATTCCAAGAGATATTGAAAGTTACTACCAAGAAGCAGGACGTGCCGGGAGAGACGGGCTTGAAAGTGAATGCATTTTACTGTTTTCACCGCAAGGCGTACGCGTGCAGCGCTTTCTCATTGAACAATCAACAGAAGATGAATTGCGGTATCAGCATGAATTGCTCAAGTTGAGACAAATGGTAGACTACTGTCATACGGAACAGTGCCTTCAGCAATTTGTGATGGATTACTTTGACCAATCATCAAGTGCCCCTTGTCAAAAATGCAGCAACTGTCTAGACGAGAGAGAGCGTGAAGACGTCACGAGAGAAGCACAAATGGTTTTGTCGTGTACCGTTAGAATGAACGAACGATTCGGAAAAATGATGATAGCTCAAGTATTAGCCGGCTCTAAAAATAAAAAAGTGCTTGATTTTGGTTTCGACCGGCTGCCTACTTATGCTTTAATGAAACAGCATTCAGTCCAACATATCAGTGATTTCATTGAATTTTTAATTACGGAAGAGTATTTACACATGTCTGAAGGAGCTTTTCCAACACTAAAAGTGACACAAAAAGGAAAGAAAGTGCTAGTGGGGCAGGAGACCGTCTATAAAAAGCAGGCGATAAAGGCAGAGGCTATTCAAGAAAATGATGCATTATTTGAGCATTTAAGAATGGTCAGAATGAAGTTGGCAAGAGAGCAGGGCGTTCCGCCATTTGTTGTCTTTTCTGATCAAACATTGAAGGAAATGTCAGCAGTAGAGCCTAAAACAGAAGAAGAACTTTTAAATATTAAAGGTGTCGGCGCACAAAAAAGAGAGAAATATGGAGATGTTTTTTTAGAAGAAATTCGTTTATTTATAGAAAAAGAGAAAAAATAAAGAGTTTGAAGAAGGAAAATAAATTTTTTTCGTTTCACTTGGACGCGTTTTCATCATGATGATTTCCATCTCTTTAAAACCTTGATATGATGCGGAATTGAGCCATTTAGTGGGCTGATTTACCAATGGAGAGAGATGTTTCATGTAAAGGAACTGTAATCTAAAACATATCGTTTTGTTATTGAAATGACATTTACATATGTTACGATAGCACTCGTTAGCCGCCATAAAAAGCTAACAAGGGAGGATTTACTTTATGAAGAAGACTATTATGTCCTTGGTTGCTGTTGCAGCAATCTCAACAACAGCATTAGGAGCACAGCAAGCTTCTGCAAAGGAAATCACTGTACAGAAAGGTGATACACTTTGGGGAATCTCTCAAAAAAATGATGTGTCTCTAAAGGACCTAAAGGGTTGGAACAATTTATCTACAGACATGATCTATGTAGGAGATAAATTGACAATCTCTTCAAAAGAGAAAACTCAGGAGCAGTACAAAGTCCAGAAGGGGGACAGCCTCTGGAAAATCGCTCAAAAATTCAATGTGTCAATTAGCGATATTAAGTCTTGGAATAACTTAAACTCAGATATAATTATGATTGGTTCAACATTAAGTGTTGCTGGTCAAAGCTCAGCTCCGGTAAGCTCAGAACCTGTTCAAAAACAGGCACCTGTCCAAAAAGAGCAAACAACGAAAAAAGCTGCTCCTAAAAAGGAAACAGCTAAAGCAGAATCATCTTCTGCTAGTCAAAGTGTTCAAAAAGAAATGACTGTAACGGCTACGGCTTATACAGCAAATGATGGTGGCATCTCAGGTATCACTGCAACAGGGGTAAACTTAAACAAAAACCCAAATGCAAAAGTAATCGCAGTAGATCCTAATGTCATTCCATTAGGAAGTAAGGTTTATGTTGAAGGCTACGGTGAAGCCATCGCAGCAGATACTGGCGGCGCAATTAAAGGTAACAAAATTGATGTACACGTACCAAGCAAATCCCAAGCTAAAAATTGGGGCGTAAAATCAGTCAAAGTGAAAGTACTTAACTAGTAGTCTATTGTTTTTGGAAGAAAGCATCAGGTGGCGGCCTGATGCTTTTATTATACCTTTTTTTGGCCGGAAATACACATATTTTTCTGAAAAATTTGCATTTTCGACAAAAACCAGCGTATAAGTCCATCTCAACGCTGGTTTTTGTGTCGTTAGCTGTCCACCCAATAAATTTCTCCGCTTTGCTCTTCCCAATTAATTTGAACATCAAAATGGTGTTTTTCATAAAAATGAATCAGGCGGTCCACATGGTTCCAATCTCTTTTGACGAGATCCCCAGTAATGACTGGAATGTTTTGCTCTCTTGCGATTTCTTTTAAATGCTTCATACAGATGGATCCATAGCCATTATCAGGCGGGCCTTTAATATCGGCAATGTGAATTTTTCCTTCTTCAGGATATTCCGCGATCAAGGAAAAATCAGATTGTCCGCGAAAAGCTTTTTCACAATCGCTTAACATGATTTTGCACGTATCTGCATTCTCAATTGCAGAGACGATCATCCATTCATCTTCCTTCGCTTGATCAATGCCAATAATCTTTGCTTTTTTTGAAATATCTTTTATATTTTCTTGCATTCGATACATTTGGAACTGCAACTGCTGTAATTCTTGCTCTAATGTCTTCACATCTTTTGTTGTTTCCTGTAAGATTGACAAGTCTATTGCTCCTTTCATAGAAGAGTTGATAAAAACCACACAAATTCCCATTCTAAAGGAAGTGAGTGGATCTTTCAAGCCGCTAGAAGGCAGGCAATCGGCAAGTTTGTCTAAAATTCGACGAAGACAGCGAATTCATTGACTTTAGAGACAAAGTTAAATAACATACTCTTAGTCGGAACTAATAAAGAGAGGTTTTCAAACATGAACGAACAGAATCAAAAACCGAAAAATTTCACCGGCATTGTTGTCTTTTTAACAATTGCCATAAACGGCTTAATTGCTTTATTATTTTTCATGCCAAAAACAGATAAATTTAGTCATCTGGATATTACATTTCTGCCGTTACTGAATGCCGTGATGAACAGTTTTACGTTTATCTTTTTACTTTCAGCGCTCATTATGATTAAACAAAAGAACATTAAAGCCCATAGACGATTTATCTTTGCGGCTTTTTCAACAACACTTGTCTTTTTAATTTCGTATGTGACGTATCATTCAATGGCAGCTGATACACACTTCGGGGGAGAAGGAATCATTCGTCCGATTTACTTCTTTATTCTCATCACACATATCGTCTTATCTGCCGTCATTGTACCGCTTGCACTGATCACTCTCTTTAGAGGCGCACAAATGCAAGTCGAACGTCATCGTAAAATTGCCAGATGGACCATGCCTCTTTGGCTCTATGTCAGTCTAACAGGTGTCATCGTATATATCATGATTTCTCCATACTACAGCTAACGTATGTCCATCTGGACATACGTTCTTTTATTTACAAGATGAAGTGCTTTGGATAAAATGGGAATTGGGTATCCGACTTGCACGGTATCTTCCCACCTATAGAATCACATCATGTCTGGCCGTTTGCTCGTTTGGAGAACACAATTGAACGAAACGGGGGTTATATGATGACTGAACAATTGCAGTACAAACCGGGGCTTGAAGACATTGTGGCAAGCGAAACGTCAATTTCGTTCCTAGATGTCCAGCAAGAAGAAATTGTGATTCGCGGTTATGACCTCATCGAGCTGGCACAAAGCAAGACGTACTTAGAAACAGCCTATCTGCTCATTTATGGAAGATTACCAGATGCAATGGAATATCACCAATTTCAGCAAGATATTTCCTCACAAACAAGCTTACATTCAACCATTCAAACCATTTTGACAAAACTGCCAAAAACCACTCACCCAATGGATGCCATGAGAACGTGTTTATCAGCTCTTGCAGGGTACGATGAACAACTGAATGATCGATCAGAAGCATGCCAACAAGCGCGTGCCGTTCGATTACTTGGCCAGCTACCAGCGATTGTTGCGGGAAGCTATCATATTCTCACACAAGACACCACACCTACTCCAGACCAGACCAAATCCTACACTGAAAACTTCCTAGCGATGTTAACAGGCCGCACTCCGGCACAAGACGAAATCAAAGCATTTGACCAAACGCTCACGCTTTATAGTGAGCATGAGCTGCCGAATTCCACATTTGCAGCAAGAGTCATTGCATCTACTCATTCTGATATGTATGGTGCTTTTACTGGAGCGATTTCTTCATTAAAAGGTGACTTACACGGAGGCGCAAACGAAGCAGTCATGCACATGCTGCTCGAAGGCAAAACAACAGAAGGTTTCCTTGCGCTCATTGAACGTAAATTAGCCGCAAAAGAAAAAATGATGGGCTTTGGACACCGGGTATATATGAGAAAAATGGACCCAAGAGCGGCTCTTTTAAAAAGATCGTTGAAAACGCTTACCGAATCAAAAGGAGACACGACGCTTTATGACATGTGCGTCGCAGGCGAGGCATACATGAAAGAAAAGAAAAACCTCTATCCAAACCTTGATTATTACGCAGCACCTATTTATTACGTGCTCGGCATTCCTATTTCACTTTATACACCGATTTTCTTTGCTGCGAGAGCAAGCGGATTAGCAGCGCATGTCATCGAGCAGCATTCACACAATCGGATTTTTAGACCGAGAGTAAGGTATTTAGGACCAAGAGGATTAAAAGTCTCAAATGATGATGGAAAAACGGGGGAATGAATATGAATAAAACAGCAGTAGCCAATCAAACAGACCAACTATTAGAAGATATCGCAGCCTATGCCGTGGATGGAGAAATTACGAGCAAAGAGGCCATTGAAACAGCTCGGTATGTACTCATGGATACACTCGGCTGCGGAATGCTGGCGCTCAACTTTCCAGAATGCGCGAAGCATCTTGGACCCATCGTACCTGGAACTGTTGTCCCTAACGGAGCAAGAGTGCCCGGCACTTCATTTGTATTAGATCCTGTTCAAGCGGCTTTTAATATAGGATGTATGATCCGCTGGTTAGATTATAATGATACGTGGCTTGCACAGGAATGGGGACATCCCTCAGATAACCTGGGCGGGATATTGGCTGTAAGTGATTATATTAGCAGAACGAGGCTTGCAAACGGAGAAGAACCGCTTTCGATGAATGACGTACTGCATGCGATTGTAAAGGCACATGAAATACAAGGTGTGCTTGCTTTAGAAAATTGTTTGAATCGAAATGGCTTGGATCATGTTCTTTTTGTCAAGGTGGCATCAAGTGCAGTTGTTTGTGCAATGCTTGGCGGAACGAAAGAAGATGTGCAGCATGTGTTATCACAAGCATTTGTGGATAATTCACCGCTTAGAACGTACCGGCATGCCCCGAACACAGGATCAAGGAAATCGTGGGCAGCAGGGGATGCCACAAGCCGTGCAGTGAGACTAGCGATGATGACATTGAAAGGAGAAATGGGCTATCAGACGCCCCTCAGTGCAGAAAAGTGGGGATTTGAAGATGTGTTAATGAAAGGAAAACCACTCACACTTGCCCAGCCGCTCGGGTCATATGTGATCGAAAATGTACTCTTTAAAATTGCCTATCCAGCAGAATTTCATGCGCAAACTGCCGCTGAGGCCGCTGTCATTCTACATGATGCGGTAAAAGACCGTTTAGATGAGATTGACAGAATTGAGATTACGACACATGAATCAGCCATTCGAATTATTGATAAAAAAGGACCGCTTTACAACCCGGCAGACCGTGACCATTGCTTGCAGTATATTACGGCCATTGGGTTAATCTATGGTGAGCTGACTGCTGATCATTATGAAGAAGAGACGGCGCAGAATCCGCTCATTGACCGTTTGCGTGATCAAATGATCGTCAAAGAAGATAAACGGTATACAGAAGACTATTTAGATCCGAAAAAGAGATCAATTGCAAACTGTGTTCAAATCTTCTTTAAAGACGGAACGATGACAGATCGAATTGAAATTGAATATCCGCTTGGTCATCGCAGAAGAAGGCAGGAAGGGATCCCGCTACTTGAAAAGAAATGGGCATATCATTTGAAAACGAGATTTCCACAAAAACAAGTCGATCAAATTGTTTCACTTTGCCAAAATCCAAATCAATTAAAAACAACGACAGTACCAGCATTTATGGATTTATTTGTCATATAAGGGGGAGCTAGTGTGTGGATCGTGAATGATGAAGTAAATCAAGCTGACTTAGCCGCAGCTTTTAAAGAGCAAATGCACAAATCCGCTTTATTTCAAATTCCAGGCGTTCACGATGGAATGTCTGCGCTCTATGCGAGGAAAATGGGATTTCAAGGGCTTTATTTATCGGGTGCCGCTTTTTGCGCAAGCAAAGGGCTTCCTGACCTCGGTATGATTCATTCCACTGAAATGGCGGAAAAGGCAAAGGAAATCATTCGAGCTTCTCAGCTGCCTCTTTTAGTTGATATGGATACTGGCTATGGCGGGGTATTAAATGCAGCCAGGGCAGCAAAAGAAATGGTTGAGAGCAAGGTAGCGGCTGTTCAAATTGAAGATCAGCAAATGCCGAAGAAATGCGGACATTTAAACGGAAAATCACTCGTTTCTGTAGAAGACATGATGGCGAAAATCAAAGCGATCAAACAAGCGGCACCTACACTTCTCGTCATCGCAAGAACAGATGCGAAGTCAGTAAACGGGATGGAGGATGTCATTCACCGGGCTAATCTCTATCTAGAAGCAGGAGCAGATGCCATTTTTCCTGAGGCGCTGATTACAGCAGAAGATTTCACGTATGCTTCAAACAATATAAAAGGGCCGCTTCTTGCAAACATGACGGAGTTTGGAAAAACACCTTATTATCATGCAGACGAATTTTCTATGTTTGGCTTTCAAATGGTGATTTATCCAGTGTCATCCCTGAGAGTTGCTGCAAAAGCGTATGAGCGTTTATTTACAGAGATTAAGGAAAAGGGGACTCAGCAGGGGATGCTGGAGGACATGCAAACGAGAAAAGAGCTATATGAAACGATTCATTATGATGAATATGAAGAAATGGATCAGCATTTAGCCAAAACGATCCTGCCGGAAATCGGGAAAGAGCATTCATAAAATGAAAAGCACTTCCTAAACGGAAGTGCTTTTTTTACGATGATGGTGTGGATGATGAAGCCAATTTCATCTTTTCTTCAACTGTTTTCGTTTTTTCTTTTACTTTTTCAGCATAAGTGAAATCACCGTAGCAATACGGATAGCGGAAGTTATCTTTGTCGCCCCCGCATGTATAGACTTCAGGGTTTCGCTTCACTTGCTTTTTGGAGTATTGCTTTGCCAATTTTTCGGAATGTTTTCCCCCGTTTTTTGCAACAAAATCAATATAGCCGATTCCCATGTTATAGCTTTGAATAATGGTTTCCAAATCAACGCCTTTTTTCTTCCCATGCTTGTACATGGTTGAAAAATGATGGACTCCTTGTTTAATGCTTTTCTGAGGGTCATTGATTTCATTTCGTTTCAAACCAAGAGATTCAGAGGACTGCATTGGATCTCCGCCTCTGCCTTTTGATTCCTGATACATCATACCGAGAATTAACGCGGTATATTGATCTAAATCTTGATCTCTTAACTCTGTTTCTACAAGCGGTTTGTAATCATCCAGTCTCGACAAAACAATTGATTCCGTATCAATCGGCAGCTTTTTTAACTCCTTTTGATTAAAGGAAATGACAATGGCCGCTAATACGCAAACAAACAGAAAAATCGTGAAACAGCCTGAAATGGCAAAACATCCTGTTTTTTTCTTTTTCAAGGTCAGTTCACCCCTGTTTTGCCCCGCTTTTAAAAGGGAAGTACAGCCTTTATATTATGCCATATCCTGCACAGGATACCAAGTGAAAACCTTATATTCAATCATAGCCAAACGTAAATTCTGTTCTTGTTTTCAGTCTATAGCAGAAATAAACAAAACCGATCATGAGCCACACCATGCCGATGATTAATGCATTTGTACTGATGCTTGTTAAGAGCCAAATACAAAAAGCCGTTCCGCAAAGAGGGATGATGGCATACCTCAGTGTGTTTAATACACCTCTTTGTTTTTGTTTGATGAAATAGTAGGCGAAAACAGACAAGTTAACAAACGTAAATCCAATTAATGCCCCGAAGCTGATAAACGAGTAAATGACCTCAAGCTCACCAACAACTGCGGTTAACGAAAAAACACCAATTAATAAAATATTAAATACAGGCGTTTTCAATGTTGGGTGAATATAACCGAAGAAACGCTTTGGTAGTGATTGATCTCTTCCCATCGCATACAAGAGTCTTGCGGCACTCGCATGTGATGATAGGGAGGAAGAGATGACAGCGACCATGGTGCCGGCTAAAAAGAATGAGTGGAGAAACGCGTCGCCTACAAATTCCGCAATCTCAAGTGATGCCGCATCTGGATGCTTGAACTGTTGAAAATTTGGAAACACCTGCTGTAAAAAATAAGAGGTGAGGGTAAACAGCACACCTCCAATAGCGACCGTTAAAAATATAGCGAGAGGAATCGTTCTTTTTGGCTTAATTGTTTCCTCAGACATAGTCGAAATCGCATCAAATCCTAGAAAAGAAAAACATAAAATCGTCGCGCCGGAAAAAATAAGGGCGGGATCTAAGCTTGCTGAATAAAATGGACGGGTTGACAGTAACTCTCCCGTGCCTGCATGCTGCGTGAGCCCATAAATAATAAACCCAACAAATGTAACAGCGACAATCACCTGAAAGGTCACAAATAGCGCTGTAATGTTGGCTGTAAGACGTATACCGATTACATTGACAGTCGTTATGGCGATAGCAAGTATGATGATCCAAATGTAATGAGGTACATCAGGAAAGGCTGCGGTTAAATAAGCACTTCCGATTGCAAAATTCACCATAGGCAAAAATAAATAGTCTAGCAATAGTGTCCAGCCTACAAGAAAGCCAACGTGAGGATGAATACTTTTTTGCGCGTATGTATATGCAGATCCTGCTTTTGGAAAAGCCTTCACCATATTCCCATAGCTAAGCGCTGTCAATAGTAATACCAGTAAAGTAAAGATATAAGCTGCAGCAACGTGTCCTTTCGTCAGCTGAGCAACAATGCCGTATGAATCAAATACGACAAGTGGGTCCATATAAGCAAGCCCGATCACAACAAGCGGAAAAACAGTCAGGCTGCGTTTTAGTCTTGGCTCTTCAGTCAATTTGCCTATCAGCTCCTCTAAAAAAATGAATAAATAATGCTCATTTTAAAAAGAATGCTACCACGTGTCAATGCTATTTGAATAAATCTTTTTTCAAAAGGTGTGGAAGCTTTGCATGCTACACGTTTTGGTATATGATGATACATAGAATAAGTCGTGAGTTGACTGACAAGAAAGGTGAAGCGAAATGAAGGAAGAACTGAATACAAATCAAGAACAGGAACGGATGGAGCTGGACGAAGAAAGTCTATTTCTTGTCTCCCAAACATTTAAAGCCTTATCTGATCCGACGCGTATTCGTATTCTGCATTTGCTGTCTCAAGGTGAACATTCAGTAAATGATATAGCAGAAACACTAAACCTTATGCAATCAACCGTATCTCATCAGCTGCGCTTTTTAAAAAATCTTCGTCTCGTGAAATCTAGACGAGCAGGGACCTCGATTTTTTACAGTCCTGAAGATCAGCATGTGATGGAAGTGCTTGAACAAATGATACACCATGCACAGCATGATTGAGAAAAAACCTTCCTACTTTTATATAGGAAGGTTTTTTATGCATGATGTACTTGGGTTGATCGTTTATTTGCTTTCATCATTTGATAAGAAAACACAATATAGTAAGCCGCTAGAAGGAAAAAGCTGAGTATTGTCAGCGCATCATCGCTGACAATATGCTGATACAATTCAACGATATCCATTTTGGTGATCGCATGTGTTGTCAGATTGACCGATTTAAATGCTAGCCTAGATAAAAACAAACATAAAATAAAGCTTTCAATCCATTTACTTGTTTTCATATACAGCCGGCCATTTTCTAATTTCATCTGAATCGTCTGATAGGCGTGAACGGCGAGACTGCTCCCGAAGATCATGCCAATGACGGCATAGATAAAAATACTGTGATTTTGCCATCCTTCTGATAAGAGAATAAGGGCAGTGAGACTAAATACATACATTCTCATGAAAAGATTTACCGGGCGCACAAGCTGATAGCGTCTCATTCGATTCATTCGAATGATGATCCAGACGAGCATGACGATCCCGATCATGAACAACTGCCATACGTGATGTGTCATGATGCAACCTCCTCCTGCACAGGCAGGGATGTAAACGAATGCTGGCTGTTACTTATCATTACCATTCTTTCTTTTTTTATCAAATCAAAACCTATATTTAAGAAAAAGAGGAAAAGTCATGAAAATCGATCGCGTTTTGTCCATTGTGATGATACTGATTAGCAAACGGCAAGTACAGGCGAAAGACCTCGCTGAACTACATGAAGTGAGCGTGAGAACCATATACCGTGACATTGATACGATTAATCAAGCGGGGATTCCGGTTGTCACAAAACAAGGCGCAGGGGGTGGAATTTCACTCGTTGACGACTATCGTCTAGAGAAAAAATTATTCACCGATGATGATATTGAACTGATTTTAACAGCTCTTGAAGGCATTACGAGTGCATACACCTTTAAAGAAAGTGAACATGTTCTAAAGAAAATGAAATCCCTGATTCCGCCTCAAAATGAAAAACAGCAACATGTATTTATTGATTTAAGCTCTTGGGGGAAAGACAGCTACTTAGAAAAGAAGCTCCAGCTCATTCATACCGCTGCCTCAGCGCATCAATATATCCAGTTCACCTATCGCAATGCAAAAGGCGAAACACTTCCTAGAAAAGTAGAGCCTTATACACTTGTCTTAAAAGGAAGACATTGGTATTTGTATGCGTATTGCTGCGTGAAAAAAGCGTTTCGCCTGTTTAAACTTAAAAGAATGTCAGACCTTATCACGCATTCAGTATCTTTTCTTCCTAAACGAATAAAAAATGAAGAAAAGCCTTGGAATGATTCTTGGCACGAAGAACCTTCCGTCAGTACACTAACGCTCAGGTTGACTGAAGATTCTGTTGGTAAAGTGAAGGAATGGATAGATGAAAATGAATTTACCGTATGTGCAGATGGTACGTATCTTGCCACAATCACGTTGCCTCAGGATGATTGGTTATATAGCTTTCTTTTTTATTTAGGGCCAGATGTCGAGGTTGTCTCTCCGCTATCCGTTCGGGAAGCATTTGATCTCAAGTTGAAACAATTTCAAAAACCAAAAGGAACTTGACACAATGTTGTCAGGTTTCTTTTTATATGATGGAAAAAAGGAGATGAGAATGTATGTACGATATCGTGATTTTACAGAAACAATGGATCAAGGGATTATCTGTTCGAACAACAAATGAAATGGAGCAAACAAACGAGCGGAAGATTGCACCGCTTTGGCAGCAATTTTTCACGCAGCAGCTTCGCGGGGGCCATGCGCCAGTCATAGGGCTGTATTCAGATTATGAAAAGGATGAAAATGGAACTTATTTGTTCACAGCGGGGCAATTGGTTGACCAGCAGCTAGCACAAGATGCAAAAGAGATTCCAAGCTCCACCTACGCAAGGTTTCAAACGAGAAAGGGCCCGATTGAAGAGGTTGTGTTTGAAACATGGCAGCAGATTTGGAGTTGGGATCAGCGTCACTTGCGAACATATACTGTCGATTTTGAATGGTACGACGAACGATCGATTGATCCAAAAGAAGCACAAATTGATATTTATATTGCAGTCGATGAAAAAATAGTTGCTAAAACTAATGCTATTAGTTAATATAAAACTAACGACATTAGTTTTAGGGGGAAAACAAGATGAGATTGACAACATTTGACCGTTTGCATCAGCTTACATTAATGCCGCGTATTTTTCCGGTAAATTGTTATGTATTTGAGGAAGAGAATGAACTCATCTTAATTGATGCAGCTTTGAAAATGGCAGCAAGCTCGATAATTGAATTTGCACATCAATTAAACAAACCCATTAACAAAATTATTCTGACTCATAGTCATATGGATCATATTGGCGCACTAGATGAAGTGAAAAAGGCTTTTCCAGAGGCAGTTGTTTATTTATCGAAACGAGATGCTCGCCTGTTTGCTGGCGATTTCTCTTTACTTCCTGGTGAGCCGAAGAAAAAAGTCAAAGGCAGTTTTTCAAAAGACATTCACACAAAACCAGACGTGCTTGTTGAAGAAGGGGACAAGATTGGGTCCCTGAAAGTCATTGCCACACCAGGACATACACCAGGAAGCATCTCTTTATACGATGAAAAGTCAGGGGTTGTCATTGCGGGTGATGCAGTTGTGACAAAAGGCGGTTTATTTGTAACGGGTGAGTTTCGCTTCACCTTTCCATTCCCGGCTTTTGCCACTTGGGATGCAGAAACAGCACTAAAAAGCGCTGAAAAATTACTGGCACTTCCCTTGTCTTGTCTCGCAGCAGGGCATGGTGATCTCATCATAGAGCCTGAGACAAAGCTCAGAGCCGCTATCGAAAAAAGGAAGCAGCAGCTACAAAAGGGGGGACAGTAAGCCATGTCTCCAAGAATGGGTATCACACAAGAAAAAATTGTTGAATCTGCCATCGAATTTGTCGATGAAGAGGGCTTTTCCGCTTTGACCATTGCTACATTGTCCAAACGGCTTAACATCAGACCACCATCTCTTTACAACCATATATCCGGTCTTCATGAAATACAGGCAGCTCTTGCTGTCAAGGGGCTGACAATGCTTTGTGAGGCCGGCAAACAAGTAACAGCGGGGCTGGAAAAAGAAGACGCTGTTTTAGCATTTGCAAGACAATATGTTCAATTTGTCCGTCAGCATCCCGGTCTTTATGAGGCTGCTTTTTCACATATGAATGAAAAAGAAGTCAGTGTGGCTGCAGAGAATCTTGCTGATTTTGTCCAATCCATCATGTCTCGTTTTGGTGTAAAAGAAGAGGACATGACGCATGTCGTCAGAGGGCTCAGAAGCTTACTGCACGGCTTTGGAGATATTTCAAACAAAAAAGGATTTCAACGGAAAGAACAGCTTGAAGATAGTGTGAGCTATGCGGTCCGTCTTTATATTGCAGGCATCAAAGAGCAAGAAGATCTGTCTCATTGACAGGTCTTTTTTATGTATCGAACCGATATGATGAAGGAGATGTAAACAAATCAAAACATTTTTTGGGTAAAAAACCAATAAAGATTTGACAGTTTTGTGAAACATGGTATGCTTATTATGTGAAATAATTCACATAGAGGAGTAGAGGCAGATGAAAAGAAAGCCTGTTTATGTGGAAACAACCATTCAAGCACCTATTGAAAAAGTATGGGAGTATACGCAAAATCCAAAGCTTCATGAACAATGGGATTTGCGATTTTCGACCATTTCATTAAATGGACCTAGTGATGAACAGCCCCAATCCTTTTTGTATGAGAAACACCTTGGATTCGGCATTAGTGTAACTGGGACAGGAGCGTATCGAACGAGCGTGAAGGATGAGCGTCATGAAAGAGCATCCTCACTTCAATTTAAATCATCACACCCTTTGTCTTTCATCAAAGAAGGCGGAGGGTATTGGAAATACATGAAAACGAATGATCACATTGTGTTTCAAACGCAATTTGATTATGAAACAAAGGAAGGAAAAGGGTGGAAATGGGCAGACCGTTTGTTTTTTCGACCAATGATGGGGTTTATGACTGCCTTTAGCTTTGGCGCATTAAAGACGTGGCTTGAAAAGGGCACGCATCCCCGGTTGCTGCTAGAGAGAACACTTGCCCATTATGGCATTTGTTTGTTGTTTGCTATCGTCTGGTTATGTCAAGCGATCATTCCTTTTTCACCTTCTGCTTTTGAACATAGCACCGGATTTCAATTGTTTTATGCGCTATTAGGTGTATCATGGCTCATGCCTAAACTACCAAAGAAATATATATTCATCCTTCAAAGCATCTTTCTGCTGCTGATGCTTGGTATAGGGATTTTATCGCCAGAAACGACTCTGCACGAGCCGCTGGTGCTGAGTGCATTTTTCATTTTATCCGTTGCAGGAATGATCAATTTAAAAGATTGTGTAGATGTGTTTTCGATCAAACGAAAAAGGGGAGGAAGACATGGTCGTTCATCATCATCAAGTAAAGGACTACGATAAGCTGCATCCAACATTAAAAGAACGTTATAACCGCGCGTTTACGGCCGAAGGCATCATGGAGGAAATAGGAGGCGGGACAAAGCTCATCCGATTGTTATTCAAAATCGGCCCATTGTTTCGCTGTTTTTTTCCTGAAAGAGGGCGAAATATTCCCTTCCAAATTGTGAACAAGCCTTTTACGACAAGTAAGGGAGAAGAAGGGATGCACTGGTTTCGAACGTTCTATTTTCCTGAAAAGGAAAGACATTTTGATGCAGATATGATCATTGATCAGAAGAGCCATCAAGTACTGGACTACTTTGGAAAACCTAGGCTTCTTGTGTCAGAGCTTCATTTTACAGTCACGGAAAAAGGGTTCTTGCACATTCAATCAGGTAAGCAAAAGTTTTTGCTGTTTGGGCGGGAGTGGCCACTGCCTTCTTGGCTTTATGGTGAATCTGATGTAACAGAAGGTTACGATGAGCATGCAGGTGAGTATACCATTGATGTTCAAGTGAAAAATCGCCTTTTTGGCACTCTTTTTACTTATAAGGGCCGGTTTACGGAAAGGGTGTCACCTCATGAATAAATGGCATTTGATGTGTAGCATCATGTTGCTGTCCTGCTTTCTCGTTACCCGTTTGACGACAGCTCCCATACCAGAATTTTTTGTTTTGATTGCGATGTTATTTTTTCTTCCCGCTTTCTTACACTTTTTTTATCAGGAAGAGAAGAAACGGCAGCAGAAGGGGCTGATCGGCTTCATAATGAAAGCCTTTCCAGTAGCAGCTCTATGTGCAACAGGCGCATTCATCTATCATTCTCTTTGGCTTGCATTGGGATGGCTTTTCTTTACAATGATTCTGGCTTTATTTGGTTTCACTCGTTTGCTGAAAAGAGGGGCCCATCCGCTTCATGAGCTGATGATCGATGGCGCATGTATGTATATCGCTCTAGGTGGGCTTTGGTTCTGGCTGTACATAGCAGATATACAAGTGATGACATTTTCACCGATGATTGTACTTTTGACCGCTATTCATTTTCATTATTCGGCTTTTTTTATCCCTATCTTTTATGGATTATTGGGGAGGCAGCGGAAAAAAGAGACGACGCTATACAAAGTGGGTGGCTGGGTTATTTTACTGTCGCCAGTGATGATTGCTGTGGGAATCAGCTATTCTCGCCTGTTTGATACGTTCAGCGTCGTTCTTTATGTGATCGCACTTTATTTGTATGGAATTTTATGTATGACAACTTCTTTTCGTTCAACTGTCGCAAAAGGGTTCGTTGTGTTTTCTAGCATCATGTTAATGGGAACGATCGTCCTATCATTCCTTTATTCTGCCGGAATGCTTTTACATGTTACCTACATCAGCATGGATCAAATGATTTGGTTTCATGGCAGTATCAATGCAAGTTTGGTTATTTTACCAGGCCTCATTGGATGGTTGATTGAAAGACCAGCTGATCGATTGAAACAGAAGGATTTTCCGGTATCGAGAGTTCACGGTCGTTTTCAGATCATGTCTTTTCAACATGACGACATGCAGCATGATGAGAAGATTGGTTTAGTCGATTCTCTTGACCAATTAAATGGAAAGGCATTTTCAGCAGAGAGTGTGTCACCTGTTATTCGCAGATTTTATGAAGACCCGATGTCCTTTACGTTAAAAGCAGCCGTCTGTTTTCATTGGTGGGTAAGGCCGTTTGTCTTTTTGCTTCAGCCTGTTTTTAGACAAATAGGACAGCTCTATTTAGGGTCATCACGAATGCCATATGAAATGCCGGGGAGTCTTTCAAGATTTCAACATCCTCTTGAAGAAAGGGAGAATGTACGTGTGTGGGTCAGGCGCAATGAGAAAGGCGAGCAAGTCTTTTATGCGCTCTATGCCCAGCACCATGATGAAGAGACAGTCTATATGAATATTGCTTTGCCGCTTCCTTTTTCACAGCTTACGGCTATTTTAAAACCTTTGAATGAAAAGGAAGATTTTCTATTAAAAAGTAAAAGTCCAAAAGGCAGTACGGGTGATGAAGGATTGTATTTGCATACGTCTTTCATCACCATGAAACTGCCAATGGAAGAAAGCTTTCATATGAAAGCGAAGACGGAAAAAAGTCTCACAGCGATTCATCAAATGAAGCTATTCGGTATTCCTTTTTTAACGATTCAGTATCAAATCGACAGTGAAAGCCACTCATCTTAGTCAATGATGTCGCATGGTTCACCGTGACGAATGATGTTCACAATCGCTTGCCCATCACTCGGATGATGATCTGCATACTGTACTGGCAGTAAAGCAAAAAATACATAGTAGACTGAGAAGTAAGCAAATTGATAGAAAAATTGATGTTCTGGCAGGAAATCGTTGGCGATCATTGTGTTCAATATGAGAACACTGAGCAGGTTGCATAATGATCCGCCTAAGTAGACAAGAATGTGTGAGAAACGGTTATTTCTCCTCATTTCTTCATAGTGGCAAAAAGCATCTAGAAAATAGATTCTTCTAATTTCAACGACGCCTATTTTCAATACTTTTTTGCCTCGGCCAAGCGCAAACGAAACCTTTGCTCCAAACAGCCATGCGACTACAATATGGCCCAGCTGATGCAAGATGGCAACGATAGGAAGAATGACGAAAAACGACCAGCAAAACGTCCACATATCCGATAATGTAAACAAGTGTTAACCCTCCCTGAAATATTCGAGAGGAAGCAGTAGGATTATTTGCCATTTTACCGAATTCATTTTCATGTTGCAAATATTTAATAGACTACTATAAAATCATTATGTAAACTAACGGGGATTTTCAATGAATAGGCTTTTTAACCCTTTCTTTTAGAAGAGTAGGTTGTGCTACAATAAAGAAATTAGTGGGAGACAAGTGGTCATCTAGCAGAAGAAAAATGTGACCTTTTTATGAAAGAATGAAAGGGAGAGAGATTCTGATGGCAGATATTGAACAGTTTTTGGCGTTAGACATTCGTGTTGGGACGATAGTAGAAGCAGAGTTCTTTGCAGAAGCGAGAGTGCCTGCTTTCAAGCTCAAGATTGACTTTGGAGATGAGATTGGCATAAAACAATCTAGTGCACAGCTGACAAAACGTTATCATGCTGAGAATCTCACCGGGAGACAAATTGTTGCAGTGGTTAATTTCCCGCCAAGAAGAATTGCCGGGTTTAAATCAGAGGTGCTTGTCTTAGGAGGCATGCCGTCAAAAGAAGACGTTGTTTTGCTTGCCACAGATGAGCCGGTTGAAAATGGCACCAAAATAGGGTAAGAAAAAAGACATCTTCATCAGAAGATGTCTTTTGCGTATTGAGGCGGAATAACCACACGCCACATTCGTGTGTGTCTCAAAGAGACGTGTTACCCGACTTACACAATTCAGCTCATCGCTTGATTAATATAGCATGGGATCAGTATGAATGCAACCATTATTTGAGTTCTCTTTGTTTTTGGAATATAAAAAGAAGGTTCATCTCCTCATAGCATAGAAAAAATGACAGGAAATCAATTATTTGGATTATTTTTTCAAAAAATATTGAAAAGTCAGATCATATTTTATAAAATGAATTCATCTTAGTTTGTTTAATCGATAAACTAAGATGGTGATCATCTATTGTTTAAAGCAAATGATTTGCTGCTATGTGGGCTAAGCTGAAAGAAAGAGATGTTCAGCTTCATTTTTACAACAAATTGAAAGCGTTTTATTTTCGACCTATTGATTGCTGCTGCCCTGCACCATCTGTCCGCTAGAAGAGGCTAAGTGAAGAAGGGAGAAAACTCATGGTGAGTGAGAATTTAAAGAAGATTCGTATGTCTGAAAAAGTGGGGTATGCTTCAGGAGATTTCGCATGTAATTTAATTTATGCAACTGTCTCTACGTATCTATTATTTTTTTATACGGATGTGTATGGATTATCAGCAGCAGCAGCAGGGACGATGTTTTTGGTGGTTCGGGCCATCGATGCGCTTGCAGATCCGTTTATTGGGGCGATGGTTGACCGAACGAACAGCCGTTTTGGCCGGTTTAGACCTTATTTGTTATTTGGTGCGTTACCTTTTGCCGTTCTTGCCATTCTTTGTTTTACGACACCGGATTTTTCCGAAATGGGAAAACTCATTTATGCGTACATCACGTATGTTGGTTTATCGCTTACATACACGTTCATCAATGTTCCTTATGGTGCTTTAACTTCCGCAATGACAAGAAATAACCAAGAGGTCGTCAGTATTACGTCTGTTCGTATGCTTTTTGCAAATCTCGGTGGTTTAGTTGTTGCTTTTTTTGTTCCGTTTCTTGCGACGTTTTTGAGTGATACAACAGGAAATACAGCACTTGGCTGGCAGATCACGATGGCATTTCTCGGCGTACTTGGGGGCGGATTACTGATTTTCTGTTTTAAAAGTACGAATGAGCGCGTCACGCTTCAAAAGCCAGAGGAAAAGATCAAGTTCAGTGATCTCTTTGTCCAGTTACGAGTGAATCGTCCGCTTGTTGTGTTAAGCATTTTCTTTATCATTATCTTTGGTGTGAACTCGATCAGCAACTCAGTCGGGATCTATTATGTGACGTATAACCTCGGCAGAGAGGATTTAGTGAAGTGGTACGGCCTGATTGGCAGTCTGCCAGCTTTAATGGTGCTGCCGTTTATTCCAAAATTGCACAAACTATTAGGAAAGAAAAAGCTGCTGAATTATTCATTATTGCTGAATATTGTAGGCCTTCTTGCATTACTTGTGATCCCGCCGAGTCAAATCACTTTAATACTTATTTTCAGGCTCGTTGCGGCTGCAGGGAGTATTACAGCAGGTGCTTACATGTGGGCACTCATTCCTGAAACCGTTGAATATGGCGAATATAAAACAGGGAAAAGAATGGGTGGACTGATTTACGCAGTGATTGGCTTCTTTTTTAAATTTGGGATGGCCTTAGGCGGCATCGTTCCAGGGCTTGTCCTTGACCGATTTGGTTATATTGCAAATCAAGTGCAAACACCAGAAGCTTTACTGGGCATTTTAATCACGACAACGGTGATTCCTGTATGCTTACTCATTTTAGCGATGGTTGATATTAATTTTTATAACCTAGATGAAGAAAAACATAAAAAAGTCATACGAGAGCTTGAGAATAGAGACAAGGTGTATATCGATCATATGGACGACTTTAAAATGTAGATCTCTGAAAGAGGAGGAAATTCAATGAATATTACCAATCCAGTGCTCAAAGGGTTTAACCCTGACCCAAGTATTTGCCGTGCGGGAGAGGATTATTACATGGCGGTTTCTACATTTGAATGGTTCCCGGGGGTGCAAATTTATCACTCGAAGGATCTCGTCCACTGGCGGCTCACCGCGCGTCCCTTGCAAAAAACTTCTCAACTCGATATGAAAGGAAATCCTGATTCCGGCGGGGTTTGGGCACCGTGTTTAAGTTATGCGGATGGTCAGTTTTGGCTCATCTATTCTGATATTAAAGTAGTAGATGGTCCGTTTAAGGATGGTCATAATTATTTGGTCACAGCTGATGCAGTAGATGGCGAGTGGAGCGATCCGGTTCGACTCAATAGTTCTGGGTTTGATCCTTCCTTGTTCCATGATCCAAGCGGAAAGAAATACGTGTTGAATATGCTGTGGGACCATCGAGAAAAACATCACTCCTTTGCAGGTATAGCCTTGCAGGAATATAGTGTATCTGAAAAAAAACTAGTTGGTGAGCGGAAGGTCATTTTTAAAGGCACGCCAATCAAACTGACAGAAGCCCCGCATCTTTATTACATCAATGATGTCTATTATTTATTAACAGCTGAAGGGGGCACGCGTTACGAACATGCAGCCACAATCGCCCGTTCCTCGCGTATTGATGGGCCGTACGAGGTTCATCCTGACAACCCAATTTTAACGGCTTTTCATACGCCTAGCCATCCACTACAAAAATGCGGGCATGCTTCCATTGTACAAACGCATACAAATGAATGGTATATGGCTCATCTGACTGGCCGCCCAATTCATTCAAGGAAGGAATCCATTTTTCAGCAAAGAGGCTGGTGCCCTTTAGGAAGAGAGACAGCCATACAAAAGCTTGAATGGAAAGATGGCTGGCCGTATGTGGTAGGCGGAAAAGAGGGGCTCCTAGAGGTTGAAGCGCCTGCGATGAGCGTAAAAGAGTTCTCTCCAACCTATCACATAGTCGATGAATTTAAAGATTCATCGTTAAATAGACATTTTCAAACATTAAGAATCCCATTTACGGATCAGATTGGTTCAGTGACGGAAAATCCTCATCATTTAAGGCTGTATGGGCAGGAATCTTTAACGTCTAAATTTACCCAAGCGTTTGTTGCGAGGCGCTGGCAAAGTTTTTATTTTGAAGCAGAGACAGCGGTTTCCTTCTTTCCGAAAAACTTTCAGCAAGCGGCAGGTCTTGTGAATTATTATAATACGGAAAATTGGACTGCACTTCAGGTGACTTATGACGAAACGCTTGGCCGTATCCTTGAATTATCTGTGTGTGAAAACCTGGTCTTTTCTCAGCCGCTAATTAAAAAAATCATCATCCCAGACGAGATTCCGTATGTGTATTTAAAAGTGACCGTTCAGAGAGAGACGTACACGTATTCTTATTCTTTTGATCAACAAGAGTGGGAAAAAATAGATGTACCGCTTGAATCGACTCATTTATCAGATGATTTTATTCGAGGAGGGGGGTTCTTTACAGGGGCTTTTGTCGGAATGCAGTGCCAAGACACAAGCGGCGAACGTCTGCCTGCCGATTTTAAGTATTTTCGATACGAAGAAACAACTGAATAAAAAAAGACAACACTCTAAAGGCTGTCTCTCTTTAACATGTATTCCATTATGGTGAAGGCGTGACATCACGTAAAAAAGCTTCAGTGACAAGAGATGTCATCCCTAAGGCTGGTGCGTTTTGTCCTAATGACGAAGGAAGCAGCTCCACCCGTGAGCTGAATTGTGCATCCATTCTAGAGGATACTTCATCTTGAATGACACTTAGAACGGCCTGCTCAGATTCAATGACCTTGTTTCGTAAAATAACGGCTTGTGGGTTGAAGGTATGCAGAACGTTTGTGAGACCTACCCCAATGTAAAAGCCAAAGTTACGCAAGGCATTGAGTGTCTTCATATCATTTAACTTCGCCAACCGCTCAATATCTTGATAGGTGAATGACTGACCATCTGTTTGGAGCGATTGGAACAGTGCTTTCTCAGATGCATACAGTTCCCAGCAACCACGATTTCCGCAGCTACATGTCGGTCCATTAAAGTCGATCGTCATATGTCCCATTTCACCAGAAAAACCGTTTGTGCCTCTATATAAATGATGATTGATAATGATGCCTATTCCAATACCAGTGCCGATACTTGCATAGATCAGATGGTCATAATGTTTAGCAGCACCGAAGATTTTTTCACCGTAAGCACCGGCATTTGCTTCATTCTCGATAAAAACCGGTACTTGGAATGTGTCTTGGAGACTTGTTTTTAGATCGACATTTTTCCATTTTGAATGAGGCGTAAACACAATTTGTTCATCTGCATCGACCAGACCTGGTATACAAATCCCTATACCAATCAGCCCGTATGGAGAAGAAGGAATGTGTGAACGTAACTGCTGAATCAATTTAATTAATATACGGACGGTCACATCAGGTGTGCTGGATGGGAGCTTGAGCTGCTCATTATGAATCATCGACCCTTCAAGGTCTGTTAAAATGCCGTTGACATAATCAACACCGACATCAATGCCGATAGAGTAACCTGCACGTTTATTAAACATGAGGAGCACGGGTCTTCTTCCGCCGCTAGATTCGCCTTGACCGATTTCATAAACAAGATGTTCTTTCATTAAAGTACTCACTTGAGAAGAAACGGTCGATTTATTTAACCCAGTGCGTTCAGATAATTTTGCTCTGGAAATTGGTGCATGGTGCAGAATTTCGTTTAGCAATAGCTTTTGATTTATTTTTTTCACAAAGTTCTGATCCGCAATATCCATTGTATCCACTCCATTTGTTTCATCTTTAGATTAAGTGAAGAAAAGCCGTTTTTGTCGTGTTCATTCTCTATAAAACATGCTTTTCACTTTATTATAACGAAAATATTTCTAAAAAACTAAAAAATATGGAAAATTCAAAGAGATTAGTTGGTCAACTCGTTCGTTCGTTTGTTGAATCAACTTACTAAGTGAATATATAGGGGGAATCACTTATGGTCAAATCAAATATGACTTCGTTAAGTAGTTTACAGGGGATTGGCAACATTCAATATGAAGGAAAACATTCAAAGAACCCATTCGCATTTAAATATTATAATCCGAGCGAAAAGATTGGCGGAAAGACAATGAAAGACCACCTGCGATTTTCCGTCGCTTATTGGCATACACTGACTGCTGATGGAACAGACATGTTTGGAACTGGCACGATGAAAAGAGCTTGGGATTCTTATAGTGGAATGGATTTGGCGAAGGCTAGATTGGAAGTGGCTTTTCAGCTCTTTGATCTATTGGATGTTCCGTATTTTTCATTCCATGACCGTGATATTGCACCAGAGGGCGACACGCTTCAAGAGACCAATCAGCAGCTAGACATCATCGTAGAAAGAATGAAAGATTACATGCAGCAAAGCGGGGTTCGGCTTCTATGGAACACGGCTAATATGTTTAAGCATCCAAGATTTGTTCACGGTGCAGCGACATCCTGTCATGCAGATGTATTTGCCTATGCAGCTGCACAAGTGAAAAAGGGCATCGAAACAGCAAAGGAACTCGGCGCAGAAAATTATGTTTTCTGGGGAGGACGAGAAGGTTACGACACACTACTGAATACAGATATGAAAAGAGAGCTTGACCATTTGGCGGCCTTTTTGCATATGGCGGTCGATTATGCAAAAGAAATTGGATTTACAGGTCAATTTTTAATTGAGCCAAAGCCGAAGGAACCGACAACTCATCAATATGATACGGATGCAGCGACATCAATCGCCTTTTTAAAACAATATGGATTGGATACACACTTTAAATTAAATATCGAGGCCAATCATGCGACATTAGCGGGTCATACGTTTGAGCATGAGCTGCGTGTAGCAAGAATTCATGGACTGCTCGGTTCCGTTGATGCCAACCAAGGAAACTCCCTTCTAGGCTGGGACACTGATGAATTCCCAACGGATTTATATGCCACAACACTCGCCATGTATGAAATTTTGCAAAATGGCGGACTTGGAACAGGCGGTCTCAATTTTGATGCAAAAGTCAGAAGAGCCTCCTTTGAACTGGAAGATCTTCTGTATGCCCATATTGCGGGGATGGATGCATTCGCAAAAGGGCTGCGGGTGGCTCATAGACTCATAGAAGACCGTGTGTTTGAAGATGTGATCAAGCACCGGTACCGCAGTTTTTCTGAAGGAATTGGACGGGAGATTTCAGAAGGAAAGGCAAACTTTCATACATTAGAAGAATATGCACTGAAACATCCGCTCATCAGAAACGAATCTGGCAGAGAGGAACAGCTGAAAGCCAGATTAAATCAATATTTGTTAGAAGATTAATTGAGCGGGCGGATGTTTTGAAGGAGTGAACACATGAAGTATGTGATGGGAATTGATCTTGGAACGAGTGGAGTTAAAGCGATATTAGTAGATGAGAGCGGGAAGGTATGCTGCGAGACGACTAAATCTTACCGCCTCATTCAAAGCAAACCAGGTTATTGTGAGCAAAATCCTGAAGACTGGGTAGAGCAGACGATTGCCGCAATGACAGAACTTATGGAGAGAAAGCCTGTTCAGTCAATGCAGGTAGAAGGCATCAGTTTTTCTGGACAAATGCACGGCCTTGTTTTATTGGATGAATCCCTTCAGGTGCTCAGGCCTGCCATCTTGTGGAATGACACAAGAACAACAGCGCAATGTGGGCGCATGACAGAAAAGCTAGGAGGCAGGCTGCAAGCGATCACAAAAAATCAGGCGTTAGAAGGGTTTACACTGCCAAAGTTGTTATGGGTAAAGGAACATGAACCAGAAATTGATCAACGAATCCATTTGTTTTTACTTCCAAAAGATTATGTCAGATATCGATTAACCGGCGCTATTCATATGGACTATTCTGATGCGGCTGGTACGTTACTGTTGGATATGGGAGAACAAACATGGAGTCAGGAGATTTGTCAAACCTTTGATATTCCGATTCGTATTTGCCCGCCACTCGTTTCATCGGAGGCGGAGGTTGGAACACTCTTGCCGCAGATCGCAAAGGAAACCGGGATGACAGAAGAGGTGAAGGTTTTTGCGGGTGGAGCGGATAATGCTTGCGGTGCCATTGGCGCCGGCATTTTATCATCAGGTCACACATTATGCAGCATTGGCACATCAGGTGTCATTCTTTCCTATGAAGAAAATCATAACAGAGAGCTGAATGGAAACTTGCATTTGTTCCATCATGCAAAAAAAGACGCTTTTTATACAATGGGAGTCACTTTATCAGCAGGTTATAGCCTCGATTGGATTAAATCTTTACTTGCTCCGAATGAGTCGTTTAAAGCCCTTTTAGCCGGAGCAAAGGATATAGCGCCTGGGGCAAATGGATTGCTATTTACGCCATATTTAGTTGGGGAAAGAACGCCTCATGCAGATTCAGTCATTCGTGGAAGCTTCATTGGATTAGACAGCCGGCATGAAAAAGCGCATATGGTTAGAGCTGTGCTTGAAGGAATCACTTTTTCATTAAATGAATCGATCGCTTTATTCAGGCAGGCCGGAAAAAGAATAGATGCTATTGTGTCCATTGGTGGAGGTGCGAGAAGTCATACATGGCTTCAAATGCAGGCAGACATTTTTCAAGCTGAAGTGATTCAGCTTGAAAATGAGCAAGGGCCCGCATTAGGTGCAGCGATGCTTGCAGCAGTTGGATGCGGCTGGTACGAGTCACTTGAGGCGTGCGCGGATCAGTTTATCCATCAAGCGGCCGTATTGACACCAAATCAACAGCATGTCGATGTATATGATCATCTCTTTCGTTTGTATCAAAGCATTTATACACACACAAGAGACATTCATGCGGGTCTAGCACACTATCGATAATCTAGTCGTGAGTGGGGGCATGAAAGGAGGTGATGAATTCGTTTCATCTTAGAGATGACAGAATCAAAAGGATGAAAAAGGAGAGGAATGGAAGATGAATTTGAGAAAATTAAGACTGTTGTTTGTGATGTGTATTGGACTGACGCTTATTCTGACGGCTGTACCAGCCCATGCGAGAACCATTACGAATAATGAAATGGGTAACCATAGCGGGTACGATTATGAATTATGGAAGGATTATGGAAACACCTCGATGACACTCAATAACGGCGGGGCATTTAGTGCAGGCTGGAACAATATCGGAAATGCTTTATTTAGAAAAGGGAAAAAGTTTGATTCCACTAGAACTCACCATCAGCTTGGCAACATCTCCATCAATTACAACGCAAGTTTTAACCCAGGCGGGAATTCCTATCTATGTGTCTATGGCTGGACACAATCTCCATTAGCAGAATACTACATTGTTGATTCATGGGGCACATATCGTCCAACAGGAGCGTATAAAGGATCATTTTATGCTGATGGAGGCACATATGACATTTATGAAACAACCCGTGTCAATCAGCCTTCCATTATCGGGATCGCAACCTTCAAGCAATATTGGAGTGTACGTCAAACGAAACGTACAAGCGGAACGGTCTCCGTCAGTGCGCATTTTAGAAAATGGGAAAGTTTAGGGATGCCAATGGGGAAGATGTATGAAACGGCATTTACTGTAGAAGGCTACCAAAGCAGCGGAAGTGCAAATGTGATGACCAATCAGCTGTTTATTGGCAACTAAAAAAGTCAAAGAAAAGAGCCGGGAGCAAAACTCCTGGCTTTTTCTATCATAATTTTTCAACTTCGACTCTGCCGGAAAAGAACGTCGCACCACCGCCCATATCTGCCAAACGATCAGGCGTGAGGCCATTCACCAAATGTTTTTTGCCTTTTTGGTCTGCCCATAATCCCTGACTGACAACAACACCAGATAACACATTTTGTCCGACTGACACGATCAGCTCGCATTCTCCTCGATCATTCAGCACACGAACCATGTCCCCATCTTCAATCTGTCTTTCTTTTGCATCTTGTTCATTCATATGAAGCTTCGGAAATTTCTCAAGCTTTTGATGCTTCTCATGAAGAGAGAAGGTGGAATTAAGAAAATTATGGTTTGGTCCCGGTATAAACGTTAGTGGATAATCACTTTCCTTGAATAAAGGTACATAGGTTGGAAGGGCTGGATATCCATCTTTTTTCATTTGTTCAGAGTAAAGTTCAATTTTCCCGCTTGGGGTAGGGAGCTTTAAATCTTCGAAAGGCCCTCGTTTTGCTTTGATCCACTTTTTCTCTTTTAACGCTTGATATGAAATGTTTTCATAGTGCGGGTTTTCAGGATGATGAAGAGCTTGTTCCATTAGTTCCGCATCTGTCTCTTTAAAGGCTTCATCTTCAAAGCCCATCGCATGAGCCAAAAGACGAAACACTTCAGTGTTTGATTTGCTTTCTCCATAACGTTCTATAACAGGTTCTTGAATTTGAATGTAATGATGCCAGTAAGAAGTATAAAAATCCTCGTTTTCAAAGGCAGATGTCGCTGGCAGAACAATATCCGCATAAGTGGCTGTCTCTGTCATGAACAAGTCATGGACAACCGTAAATAAGTCTTCCCGCATCAAACCGTCTCTTACTTTATTTGCTTCAGGTGTCACAACAGCCGGGTTGCAAGAGTAGACAAAAAGAGAATCAATTGAAGGTTCTGCGTTCGTTAACACGCTGCCCAGCTGATTCATATTAAATGTTCTAGGTTCGCGTTCCTTTAATAATTCCGGTCGCTGAAGAGCGGTTTCATTATAACTAAGAAAAGAAGAGTTCGATTTCATCGCACCGCCGCCTTTGTGCAGCCATTGACCGGTGAGGGCAGGGAGGCAGGAGATGGTTCGAATACTCATGCCGCCATTATCGTGATGCTGAAGCCCATTGCCAATACGAATGAGAGACGGCGTTGTCTCTGCGTACATTCTCGCAAGTGAGACAATGTCTTCTTTAGGGACACCCGTGATTTGTTCAACCGTTTCTGGATCGTACTGCTTCACATGCTCGCGAAGCTCATTGTGACCGACCGTGTAAGTCTCTAAAAATGACGCATCTGTGCGGTCTTCTTTAAAAAGGACATGCATGATCCCAAGAGCTAGCGCACTGTCAGTGCCAGGGCGAAGCGGAATGAACCAATCTGCCATCCGGCCCGTTTGGTTTTTGTGCACATCAATGACGACAATTTTAGCCCCTTGCTTTCGAGCTTTTTGTGCCAACGTGATTTGATGCATATTGGTTGAAACCGCATTGATGCCCCAAAAGATAAATAGTTTTGTATGAATGGTTTCTTCTGGGTCTGTCCCAATGCTTGCGCCCATTGTATATTTATAGCCAGTTGTTCCGGCTGACTGACAAATGGTTCGGTCTAGCTGACTTGAGCCAAGTCGATAGAAAAAGCGGCGGTCCATTCCTTCTGCATTAAGATTCCCCATATTCCCATAGAAGCTGTAAGGCAAAATGCTTTCTGGTCCTTTTTCTTCGATCAGCTTTGTCCATTTTTGACGAATCGTTTCAATCGCTTCTTCCCACGTAATTGGTGCAAACTGCCGGTCACCTTTTTGACCTACACGTTTTAATGGCGTTGTCAGACGTTTTTCATCATATAAACGAGCTGTGACATTCCGCACTTTATTGCAAATGTTTCCTTGAGTGACTGGATGATCTGGATCTCCTTGAACTTTAACGATCTTTCCGTTCTCTTTATGTATTAAAAGACCGCACTGATCAGGGCAATCTAACGAACAAACTGATTTGAATATTCCGTCTTTCATTGCTGTGTAATCGGTCATACGTTTAGCTTCCTTTCCGAATTCCGTGATCACTGTACATATGGACTTTATTTTAGCATGTTCAGAGCAGGAAGGTAAGGATAAGCATATGAAAAAAAGCCCCTGATGAAAGGGGCTTTTAAAAACGGGTGACCTGCACAGGGAATTCTTTGACCCCAAACACAAACGTGCTTTGAATTGGTTTCAGCTGATCTGCCGCACGGGTGATTTCTCGAAACGTACGGAGTAAAATCTCAAGTGCTAGATGAGCCTCAAGCCGGGCGAGAGGAGCACCAAGACAAAAATGGATGCCGAAGCCAAAGCTCAAATGCGGATTTGATTTTCTGTCAAGACGAAACGTATCTGGATCGTCAAACTTCCGTTCATCACGATTCGCAGATGCCACCCAGCTGATGAGATAGTCTCCTTTTTCAATGTGAGAACCGGCAATCTGAACATCCTCTGCTGCAACTCGCCCAATCGCTTGAACAGGCGGATAATAGCGCAGCGTTTCCTCCGTCAATTGAGGAATGAGAGACAGGTCTTGCCGCACTGATTCGGCGATATGCGGCTGTTCTGTTAAAAGTCGTACGGCATTTGTGATTAAATTCGTCGTTGTTTCATTACCAGCAACGAGTAAGAGTATACAAAAGCCAAGTAGTTCATTTTCTGATAAACGCTCACCGTCAATTTCCGCTTGGATGAGAAGGGAGATTAAATCATCGGCTGGCGTTTCTTTTCGTTTTTGGATCAAATGAGCAAAGTATGCTGACAGCTCTTTTTCTGCTTGTTTTTGCATGTCGACAACGGCTTGTATAGCTTCTTTTGAATCATCTTTGGCTCCTGCAACTAGAGCATCTGAATGTTTTTTGATCAGCTCTCTGTCTTTCACTTCTGCACCGAGAAGCTCGGCGATGATCATGACAGGTAGGGGAGCGGCCAGATCTTGCACAATATCGAAGGTCCGTTGATCCTTTACTTGATGTAATAGATCATGGGTCAAGTCTTTGATCTTTTCTTCTATTTGTTTGATCGCTTTTGGCGTGAAGGCTTTATTGACGAGTGCTCTCATTTTGGTATGTTTTGGAGGGTCCATTGTTAAAATACTCGTTTTAGATGTACTTCTTCCTCGCTGTGATGAAAACACTTTTGGCTGCTTCAGAACGGACTGAATATCAGCATATCGAAAGAGATCCCAGCACTTTCTCGTTTCATCGTATCGAATATCACCCTGCGATCGTAATTCATTGTAGATAGGGAATGGGAAAAGAAGGTCATCAGTAGATCGGATTTCTTTCATTGGGATGACATTGACGTAATTTTCTTTTACTTTCATTATGAACGCTCCTTTTTCACTTGATTTCCCTTTCACGGTATCACCACGAAAAACGCATTTCAACGGACATGTTTTCTAAAATATGTCAATAGTCTAATCGAAAGATTCAAACACATTCATCCTATAGGAAAATAGAAAGTCATCAAAAATGATAGCGCTTTCTAAAAACTAGAATTGAAGTCACCGAAACCAAAAATAAAATGGTGAATTCAGTCGAACGAAAGGGTACTATGATTCAAATCTGTATAGTTCTTTTGATCTAAATTGATGATTTAAAAAAACACGGCTAACATACATACCGCAAGCTGTTCAGCTGGTATTCGGGACTTTTGAAAAGCGCTGGCTCTTTCTTGACACGATTTCTCATCATGTTACGATAACTAACGTGCGAAAAACACGAACAAAAAGCGAACAAGGGAGAGGATCAATATCATTGATCAAAAGAAAGTTGCTTTCATTGGAGCAGGTTCTATGGCGGAAGGAATGATTGCAGGTATTGTGCGATCAGGTCAGATGCCGCTCAGCCAAATTTACGCAACAAACAAGCAAAATAAGCAGCGATTAAACGAACTAACGAAACGCTACGGAATCCAAACAGCCACAATGGATTCATTTCCTTTTGAAGAAATGGATATGTTGATCCTGGCGATGAAGCCAAAGGATGCTGAAACAGCACTTGAATCATTAAAACCTCATATTCAGAAAGATCAGCTCATCCTGTCTGTACTTGCAGGTGTGAAATCATCGTATATTGAAGACATGCTGCATGAAGGGCAGCCTGTTATGCGAGTAATGCCAAATACGTCAAGTACGATTGGGGCGTCGGCGACCGCTTTATCTGCTGGACGTTATGTGAAAAATGAACATGTAAGCACGAGTCGGGCTCTTTTATCTGAAATGGGAGAAGTGTATACCATTCAGGAAGAGCAAATGGATATTTTCACAGGAATTGCCGGAAGCGGTCCAGCTTATTTTTATTTCTTAATGGAAAGAATCGAAGAAGCTGGAGAAGAAGCTGGCTTATCAAAAGAAATGTCCCGTCAAATCGGTACACAGACACTTCTCGGTGCAGCGAAGATGCTGCAAGAAACAGCTGAAAACCCTTCTGTCCTCAGAGAAAAAATTACGTCACCTAATGGAACAACTGCTGCAGGACTAGATGCATTAGATGATTTTGGCGGAGGAGAAGCCATCAAGCAGGCCGTCAAACATGCCGCCAATCGATCAAAAGAAATAAGTGAACAGCAAAAACAAAAAGTAACGATATAAATAGAGCCTCAATACAGGAGTGATAAGGTGTACGCAGATAAAGAGAGAAAACGAATTGTTGTGAAAATCGGAAGCAGCTCTCTTACTAGCTTTCAAGGTGAGATTAGTTTAAAAAAACTAGAAAACCTCGTCAATCAAATTGTAAAACTCAAAGATGAAGGACACGAAGTCATTTTGGTCTCATCTGGTGCGGTTGCAGCTGGTTACCGAAAATTAGGATTTATTGATAGACCGAAAACACTGCCAGAAAAACAGGCGTCTGCCTCAATAGGGCAAGGGCTTTTAATGGAGTCATATTCTACTTTATTTTTATCGCACGGTTATATTGCTTCACAGCTATTAATTACAAGAAGCGATTTTTCAGATGAAACGCGCTATCAAAATGTGCGAAATACAATGAATGTGTTATTAGATCGAGGGATCATCCCGATTATTAATGAAAATGATACAGTGACGATCAATCGTTTGAAGTTTGGAGATAATGATACATTGTCTGCAAAAGTAGCTGGACTGATTGATGCGGATTTCCTCGCTATTTTATCTGATATTGATGGCTTGTATGAAGATAACCCTCATACAAACCCGAATGCGAAGAGAATTCTCGAAGTCACAGAAATCACAGAAGACATCGAAGCAGCCGCTGGAGATGCGGGAAGCAGCGTTGGCACAGGCGGAATGAAATCAAAACTCGATGCTTTTAAAATTTCAATGGCCGCAGGCATCAATGGCTTTTTGGGAAAAGCCGATACGCCTCACATTTTAGACAAAGCCATTAATGGGACAGAGGACGGCACTTATTTTACAGCTGACGAAAATTTAGCGCCGCTGAATTATAAAAAACAGTGGATTGCTTTTCATTCTGGCCCAAAAGGCGAAATCGTTGTTCAAGAGAAAACACAGGAGCTTCTCATGCATCGTGAGAAAAGTCTGGATTCTGACGGCATAGTCAATGTAAAGGGTTCGTTTAAAAAAGGCGATGTTGTCCGTATTTTAGATCAAGATGAAAGAGAAATAGGGCTTGGCATTGTCAATTATGCGTCCGACGAACTCGCACTGAACGGTGACTTGCTACAGGATGAAGTGGTGCATGTCGTAGATCTTGAAGCGTTTGTTTGTCATTTAGATTTATCAATACCAGTTTGCTAATCATAAGGGAGGAATTTCATGACACTGACAGCTGAAGTTGTCACATCGGTCAAAGAAAAAGCGAAAAAAGCAAAGCACGTATCAAAAAAACTAGGTTTACTTCAAACAGAGGAAAAAAATGAGGCGCTGCTGAAAATAGCAGAAACACTCGAACAGCAAAGTGATTTTATTTTACAGGAAAATCAAAAGGATTTAGAGGCTGGAAAAGAAAAGGGCTTCTCTGAAGCATTAATGGATCGATTAATGTTAAATGAAGAGAGAATTCATGAGTTTGCGGAAAGTTTGCGGCTTGTGACGAGATTAACAGATCCTGTTGGAGAAATATTGGATGAATGGACTCTTGAAAACGGCTTACATGTGAAAAGCCGAAGAGTACCGCTCGGCGTGATCGGGATGATCTATGAAGCGAGACCGAATGTCACTGTCGATGCAGCAGGGCTTGCCCTCAAGGCAGGCAACTCAGTGATTTTAAAAGGCGGTTCCTCCGCTATTTCTTCCAACAAAGCCATCGTCCGCGTCATTCATGAGGCATTGGATCAAACAAAGATCCCTCGTGATGCGGTACAGTTTATTGAACAAACAGACCGTTCATCGGTTCAAGCGATGTTTCATCTAAAAGAGTGGATTGATGTTTTAATTCCGAGAGGCGGGGCTTCTTTAATCAAAACAGTTGTAGAAGAATCGACCATTCCAGTTCTTGAAACAGGGACAGGGAACTGCCATATTTTTATTGATCAAACAGCGAATGTAGAAAAAGCCATTCAGATTGTCATCAATGCGAAAACAAATCGTCCGGCCGTTTGTAATGCGCTTGAGACTCTGATCGTTCATCGCGATTGGCTGAAAGAAAATGGTGCAGCATTGAATGAAGCACTCCTTCAGCACCATGTCACTGTGCATGGAGATCAAGACGCTCAATCTTTCTTTTCCGAAGCGGTTCCTGCGGAGGAAGTAGATTGGACAGATGAGTATTTAAGTCTTGATCTTGCGGTGAAAGTCGTTGACTCAATTGAGGACGCCATTCATCACATTGATCAGTACGGAACGAAACATTCAGAAGCCATCGTAACAGAGGATGAAAAAAACGCACAAATCTTTCTAAACGAAGTCGATGCGGCCGCTGTTTATCATAACGCATCTACACGTTTTACAGATGGCGGTGCACTAGGATATGGCGCTGAAATTGGCATTTCTACTCAAAAACTGCACGCAAGAGGGCCAATGGGACTTCCTGCACTGACAACAACAAAGCTGCTTCTATCTGGTGATGGTCAGATTAGAAGCTAGAATGAATGTAACGAACACTACCTTTCTTCTTGGGGTAGTGTTTTTTTAGTGTATGAGAAAAGAAGAGAGAAAAAGGGGGAACGACATGGAAACGATGCTGAAGCACTGACAACTCTTGAAAAAGAAGACAAAGGGCTAAAATAAAGTCCATTTTAGCCCTTTGTCAACAATCTGAAATTCCAGATAAGAGGGAGTTTTTTTATGAACTTGAACAATCTTTTTTCATGACTTTCTCAAATTTGAAAAATTCAAATGTCTCAGGTGCTAAAGGGTCATTTTCTTGATTCTTCTCATGAGGGAAGCTCGGATCTGGATGGTGTAAGTGATAAAACTCAACAATCTGAAACCCGCATTTGTTCACATAAAAATGAATGTTGCGCTTTTCAAAATAAGGAGTGACAACTTCCCACACCTTCGTTTCTGGATATTGCGCCTCAATGGCTTTCCATGCTGCCTGACCAATGCCTCGGCTGTGAGATGATGAAGAGATATATAACAGGTCCACCGAATTGCGGTGTGTGAGAGGGTTGATTTTTAAAACAACCCCTCCTGCCTTTTGACCGTTTAGTAAAATATGATAGACAAGGTTCTCAGTCGAATAAAAAGATTCATCAATCGACTCATCAGGAGGAATTGGTCCACCTTCTGCATCGCCAAATGCATCAATGATGCCAGCTGTGAAAGCATCTTGCAGTTCTTTTTTCATCAAAGGGAAGTCTTCTTGATTTGCAAGTGATAATGTGACTTGATCTTGTGCGATTTTGTTCATGTGTAAATCCTTTCTCCACATATGTGGTGTTTCTGCATGTTATCATAAAGGATGGAGTAACTCCATAGTCAAGAAAGGAGCCCTAAAAATGATGAGCGATGTTCAAAAAACATTTTTAACTGGAGAATTTGCGGCATTATTTGAAGTGAAAAAAGATACACTGCTCTATTATGATAAGATCGATTTGTTTAAGCCGGCAGGTGTTCAGGAAAATGGGTACCGTTATTATACATTTGAACAGTTTGATCATTTCATGGCCATTCAATCTCTTCGTGCTGTTCAATTTCCGATCAAACAATTAAAACAATACTTTACTGAGCCTTCTCAGGATAAATTGCAAAGTCTTGCGGTTGAGCAAGCAGAAAAGGTCGGGGAGGAGATCCAAAAACTACAGGATATTCAATCTTTTCTTTTTCGTGTGATCGAGACAACGAATGAATTATCATCAGTGAAAACAGGGGAGGTCTTGTTTCAAGAACTGCCAGAAGAACCGATCGTCCTTAGTACATCAAACCCGATTGATTCAAACACACCTATAGAAGAAATTTCTCGAATTGTAGGAGAATTTCTGAAAGGGATTGGTATTAAAGGTGCCGCGGCAAATGGTTCTGTTTTAAACAAGGAGCAGTTTTTGCAGCGTCATTATCATCAATCTGATAGGCTGTTTTGCCGAATGGAAGGGCCGGATGCAGTCAAAAAGCCTGCGGGTCTATATGCAGTCATGTATCAACAAGGAACATATGAAGAGATGGAGACTGCCTATTCACGTTTATTAGATCGAATCGAAGCAGAGGATATGATACTGGATGGTGATGTCTTTGAGGAGTATTTACTTCATTCTCTGATGTCTAAAAATGAAGCGGATTACATGACGAAACTTAGTGTGAAAGTCAGAAAACGGGAAGCTTAAGGCATCACAAAAAGGATAGACAGGCATTTTCACATGCTGTCTATCCTTTTTGGTGCTGTTTAACCGACTTGGTTTTCGGCAAATTGACTCATATAGAGGTCGGCATAAAAGCCTTTTTCTTTCAAAAGCTCACGATGAGTTCCTTTTTCAATGATCGTGCCATCTTTCATGACTAAAATGAGATCGGCATCTTTAATCGTTGAAAGTCGATGTGCAATGACGAAGCTTGTTCTGCCGTTCATTAATTGATTCATCGCTTTTTGAATATGCATCTCTGTCCGTGTATCGACACTGCTTGTTGCTTCATCTAAGATTAATATCTTCGGATCAGATAAGATGGCACGGGCGATGGTTAACAGTTGACGCTGACCTTGTGAGAGGTTGCCGGCATCTTCTGTTAAGAGTGTGTCATATCCATCTGGAAGGGTGCGGATGAAATCGTCTGCATAGGCATGTTTAGCGGCCTTCAACACATCCTCTTTTGAAACATTTGGTCTGCCATATGCGATGTTGTCATAAATTGTGCCTTCAAAGAGCCATGTATCCTGAAGAACCATCGCAAATAAGTCACGCACTTGCTCTCGGCTGAGGTCGGTTGTTTTTACGCCGCCAATGCGAATGGAGCCTTGATCTAGCTCGTAAAAGCGCATTAACAGATTAATAATCGTTGTTTTTCCAGCGCCTGTTGGCCCAACAATGGCCACCGTTTGTCCTTCTCGGACTTGTAAATTCAAATCTTTAATAATGGGTTGATCTTTCTCATAACCGAAGTGAACGTGCTCAAAGGCCACATCTCCGGAAAGGGATTTAAGATCAATCGCTGCATCTTCTTGCGCATGTTCTTCTTCCTCATCTAGAATTTCAAACACCCGTTCAGCAGAAGCGATAGCAGATTGAACTAAGTTTGCAACACTGGATGCTTGCACAAGTGGCTGCGACATTTGTTGTGTGTATTGGATAAATGCTTGCACATCCCCAACACGAATATTCCCATTAATGACAAGAATTCCGCCAGCAACACTTACCGCCACATAGCCAAGATTCCCAATAAAGGTCATCATCGGCATCATTAAGCCGGAGATAAATTGTGCTTTTCTTGAAGATTCATATAGTTGTTCGTTTAATTGATCAAATGTATCAATGGCTTTCTTTTCATAGCCATACGCACGAACCGTCTGATGTCCTGTGAACATTTCATTAATATGTCCATTGATCATCCCTAGTTCTTTTTGCTGTGCTTTAAAATGCTTTTGCGAAAATGATGTAATGCCTCGAATCGCAAACAAACTAAGAGGCAGCGTCAAACAAACAAGCAGCGTCAGCAGCGGACTGATGAAAAGCATCATGACGACAATTCCAATGACTGTAATGACAGATGTGATCACTTGCGTGAGTGCCTGCTGTAAAGAAGTATTAATATTATCAATGTCGTTCATCACCCGGCTCAGCGTGTCTCCATGTGTTGTTTTATCAAAATAACGAAGGGGGAGACGTGTGAGCTTGTCATTTGCTTCTTGCCTTAATTCAGCAATAGTCTGCTGCGAGACACCCGCCATTACATATTGCTGCACGAATGAGAAGAGAGATGCTACGACATATAATAGAACAAGCAGCAATAAAATGCGTGAAATGACATCGAATTGAACGCCAGTTCCTTGTGTAAAACTTTCAAATAGGGAAGAGGTGGCATCCCCAAGTAATTTTGGACTGACGACATTAAAAACGGTTGAACCGATCGCTGCAATCAGGACAATGATCAGCTGAAATTTCCTCGGTTTTAAATAGCCCGTTAAACGAAGAAGTGTTTTTTTAAATTCCTTCGGTTTTTGTACTGGACCCCTTGGGTGACCGCCTTTATGTCCCATTCCAGAAGACATTTTTTTACTCATCCTTGCTCCACCTCCTGACCTTCCTGTGATGCGACTATCTCTTGATAGACAAGGTTATCTTTCAGTAACTGTTCATGTGTACCGATACCTGCTATTTTTCCATCATCTAACACAATGATTTTATCGCTATGCTTCACTGTGCTGATTCTTTGGGCCACAATAATCAAAGCAGCATGCTCTTTTTCAGCTTCTAGCGCTGACCGAAGTTTTGCATCCGTTTTGTAATCAAGGGCAGAGAAGCTATCGTCAAACAGGTAGAATGCAGGTTTTCTTACGAGTGCTCTTGCGATCGAAAGACGCTGCTTTTGACCGCCAGAGAGATTCGAACCCCCTTGGTCTATCTCTGCGTGAATTCCGCCATCTTTTTGCAAAACAAATTCTTCGGCCTGTGCTGTCCGCAATGCCTGCCAAATCTCGTCATCTGTTGCATCGCGTTTGCCAAAGCGCACATTATCAGCAATGGTTCCGCTAAATAAAATGGCTTTTTGAGAAACATAACCCATCTGACTTCTCAGTTTCTCTTGAGGCAATTCTCTAATATCGACACCATCTAATGTAATTTTTCCTTCTGTTGCCTCGTAAAAACGTGTCATCAGCTGAAGAAGGGTCGTTTTCCCGGAACCTGTACTGCCGATGATCGCCGTCGTTTCACCCTTTTTGGCTTCAAACGTCATGTCTTGAACGGCTGGTTTTTCAGCATTTGAATAATAAAATGACACATCCTCAAAGCGAATGGACTGGGCTGGCTGATCAAGTTTAGTGACAGCTTCTTTTTTGTCTTTAATTTTGGGTTCTAGATTTAACACTTCATTCATCCGTTTAGCTGATGCCTGAGCTCTAGGCACCATAATAAAACTCATAGAAAGCATAATGAGTGCCATTAAAATCATCATCGCATATTGAATGAAGGCGATCAGATTCCCGACTTCCATCTGTCCGGCATCAATCCGATTAGCGCCAATCCAGACAATGCCGATATTCGTGAAGTTCATGATAATGAGCATAAAAGGGAACAAGTACGCCATTAATCGATTGACCTTAAGACCAGTATCCTTATACGATGTATTGGCTTCTTGAAAACGTTCCTTTTCGTCATCTACTCGGTTAAACGCACGTATGACCCGAATGCCTGAAAGCGACTCTCTCATAATCAAGTTCAGCCGGTCCGTTTTTTTCTGAAGCTGGCCAAAGAGGGGGATCGCTTTTCTTGACACCAAATAAATGAACCCGCCAAGAAGGGGAAGAGCTGCTAAAAAGATGAGAGATAACACAGCATCTCTAGATACAGCCAAAATAATTCCACCAACGAGCATTAGAGGCGCCCGTGTCATCATTTGTAAGATCATGATCGTGACATCTTGAACTTGTTTCACATCATTTGTGGATCTTGTAATAAAGGAAGATGTCCCGATTTTTTGAAATTCTTCTAATGAGAATTGTTCGACATGCACAAACAGCTGTCTTCTCATATCACGCCCGAAGCCTAGAGCTGTCTTAGATGACAAGTAGGACTTCCAAATCGTGAGCAAGATGGCAAGTAAAGAACAAGCCACCATCCAGCCCCCAACCTTCCATATATAAGCGACATCTCCTTGGACGATCCCGACATCAACGATATCTGCTGTAAGCGTCGGTAAATACAGCTGGAGCATACTGCTTAAAAAGGTGAGAATCACAATGGACACAACGGATAGCCGATAGGGCTTTAAAAACGATAAAATTGATTTCATACGATTACCTTTCTTCCATATAGTCTGTTGTTCTGTAACTCATCATATACAAAGAGGGATTATTTCTACAAATGAAATGTCTTGTTTTAATGAATTATTTATATTGTTCAATTTTTGAAAAGAAGTCCTTTACAAACATATAAAAATCATGGGCAGAAGGAGACATCTCTCTCGATTTAGAAGCAATAATTCCGACCGTTCTCCTCACTTGAGGGAAATCAATTGGAATTTTCACTGTAAATCGCGGTGTTGTTTCATAAAAGGCACTTTCGGGTAATAAGGTAACGCCCATACCCGCTGACACGAGACCTTTAATGGCATCCAAATCTTCTCCTTCAGATGAGATAGTAGGCTCATAGCCAGCCTGCTTACAGGCATCAACCGCAATTTGTCTCAGCACATATCCTTCAGGAAACAAAACGAAATGGTCTTTTCTCAAATCACTTAAATGAATACTTCTTTGCCCGCTAAAGGGGTGGCTAATAGGCAAAAGGGCATAAATGCTTTCGGAAAACAAGATATTTCCTTCTATTTGAGGATCGTTTGTCGGGACGGGTCCTAAAAAGGCAAGATCAATGTCTCGATTTTTAACAGCTTCAATCAGAAACTTATAGGAACCTTGCCGAAGTAAAAAATCGACCTCTGGATATTCCAGCTTAAATGCGGAAATGACAGAAGGGAGCACTTGGCTTGCTAGACTTGTAGGAAATCCAATGTTCACTGTCCCTTTGTGTGGGTCTAAGTATTCATCAATTTGTTCTTTGGCGTAATCTATCGCTTTTAGGGCGGTTCTGACATGGTCCAAAAATTGTCTGCCGATTTTCGTTAATTTGATATTTCGTCCTTCTCGTTCGAATAAAGCCACTCCAAGTTCTTCTTCTAAATTGGCAATCTGCCGGCTGATGGCAGATTGGGCAACGTGTAAGTTTTCAGCCGCTTCTGACACGTGTTCACGGTCAGCAACTTCTACAAAATAACGTAATTGACGAAGCTCCATTTTTGCACTTCACACCCATCTATCTCAAAAAGAGATTGTTTTGATCTAAATTATATATTGTTTATATCAATTTGAAAACTTAAAATAAGTTACAGAGTTTGTGAGATTTTATTACTGTGAAAAAACGGATCTTTTAAACGGGGGAGAGAAACGATGACTTATAATCAACTACCACAACCACAAGGTCTCTACCGTCCTGAATTTGAACATGATGCATGTGGAATCGGACTGTACGCCCATTTAAAAGGGGAGGCGACACATAGCATCGTCAAAAAGGGATTGCAAATGCTGTGCCAGCTTGATCACCGCGGCGGGCAAGGCAGTGATCCGTATACAGGTGATGGTGCCGGCTTAATGGTACAACTGCCAGACGCTTTTTTTAGAAAGAACTGTCAAGACTTTGCACTTCCTGAAAAGGGCCGTTACGGGGTAGGAATGGTGTTCTTTTCAAAAGATGATGATGCCAAAACGCGTCAAGCGATCGAACAAAAGATCAACGGCTTCATTAAACAAGAAGGGCAAACATTAATTGGCTGGAGAACGGTCCCTGTTGATGCTGGGAAAATTGGAACGGTTGCAGCGAAGAGCTGTCCGGTTGTCCGGCAGGTGTTCATCGGAGCAAACGACAACGTAACAGACCGTTTGTCATTTGAACGAAAATTATATGTCATCCGTAAGCAGGCTGAAAATTGGGGAACAGCAGAGGAAAAACAATTTTACTTTGTCAGCCTGTCTAGTCAAACCATTGTATATAAGGGGCTTTTAACATCAGATCAAGTTGATGCTTTTTATCTTGATCTACAGGATGAAACATTTGTTTCTGCATTTTCACTCGTTCATTCAAGATTTAGTACAAATACATTCCCGACATGGGAACGAGCGCATCCAAACCGTTACTTAATTCATAACGGAGAAATTAACACATTAAGAGGAAACATCAATTGGATGAGAGCAAGAGAACAACAATTCGTGTCTGAAGCCTTCGGAGAAGATCTAGACAAGATTTTGCCAGTGCTGAATGCAGACGGAAGTGATTCATCCATTTTAGACAATGCCTTTGAATTTTTCGTGCTTGCAGGGCGTACTCCTGCTCATACAGCGATGATGCTGATTCCTGAGCCGTGGACGGAGAATACGCACATGTCAAAAGAGAAACGGGCATTTTATGAATACCATAGTTCGTTAATGGAGCCATGGGATGGCCCAACAGCGATTTCGTTTACGGATGGTAAACAAATCGGCGCCATCTTAGACCGTAACGGATTAAGACCTGCGAGATACTATGTGACAAATGACGATCATATCATTTTCTCATCTGAAGTCGGCGTCATCGACACGAATGAAGAAGATGTGAAGTATAAAGACCGTCTTGAACCAGGTAAAATGCTGTTAATCGATTTAGAAGAAGGACGCATTATTTCTGATGAAGAAGTGAAATCTTCGATTGCGAATGAACTTCCTTATCAAAAATGGCTCGATGAAGAAATGGTTCACGTCAATCGCTCTGAAGAAAATTCAGAAAATTCTAGTATAATGAGTGATTTGTTAACGCGTCAGCGTGCTTTCCATTATACGTACGAAGACATTCAAAAGTATTTAATTCCTTTACTCGAAGAAGGGAAGGACCCAATTGGCTCAATGGGAAGTGATACACCGCTTGCTGTGTTATCAGATCGTGCACAGTCGCTGTTTTCTTATTTCAAACAGCTGTTTGCTCAAGTCACGAATCCGCCGATTGATGCCATTCGTGAGCAGCTTGTTACATCGACCATGACTTGGTTAGGTGCAGAAGGAGACATTTTACATCCAAATGAATATTCATGCCGAAGAATTAAACTTTATACACCTGTTTTAACAAGCGGTCAGTTCAACGGCTTGAAAACAATTGTTCATAACGCCTTTAAAAGCAAAACGATTCATACACTTTTCACTGATGACCTAAAACGCGGTCTTGATGCGATGTTTGAAGAGGCAGAAAAAGCCATTCGTGAAGGGGTATCTTTACTAATTCTTTCCGATCGTGACATGACGGAAGAAAAAGTGCCGATTCCACCACTTCTTGCATTGAGTGCACTTCATCAGCATCTTGTGCGTCAAGGCTTACGAACAAAGGTGAGCTTAATCGTCGAATCTGGAGAAGTAAGAGAGGTTCATCATTTTGCCGCACTGATTGGCTACGGTGCAGATGCGATCCATCCGTACCTCGTTTACGAAACATACAAACAGCTTATTGCTGAAGAAGCGATTGCGATTAGCTTTGATGAGGCTGTCACAAAGTTTGGGAAAAGTGTGACTGAGGGCGTCGTTAAAGTAATGTCTAAAGTGGGAATTTCCACTGTCCAAAGCTATCGAGGCGCACAAATTTTTGAAGCAGTCGGCATTAGTGAAGATGTCATCCAAGCGTATTTCACAGGAACAGCTTCTCAGCTAGGCGGTATTGATCTTGACACCATTGCAAGTGAAGCAAAGCTTCGTCATGAGGCTGGGTATCAGGCATCAACTGATCAAACGCTAGAATCAGGCAGTGAGTTCCAGTGGAGAAAAAATGGAGAGCATCATGCCTTTAACCCAAAAACCATTCATACCCTTCAGTGGGCATGCCGCAACGAAGATTATGATTTATTTAAGCAATATACGAAGGCAGCGGATGAAGAACGAATTGGTTTCCTTAGAAATCTATTTGCTTTTCATTCAAAACAAAAGCCAGTTCGTCTGGAAGAAGTTGAATCTGCAGAATCCATTGTGCGCCGCTTTAAGACAGGTGCGATGTCATTTGGTTCATTAAGTAAAGAAGCGCATGAAGCACTAGCGATTGCGATGAACCGAATTGGCGGCAAAAGCAACAGCGGAGAAGGCGGGGAAGATCCTGCACGCTTTACAGTAGATGAGCACGGGGATGATCGCAGAAGTGCGATTAAACAGATTGCTTCTGGCCGCTTTGGCGTGAAGAGTCATTACTTAGTCAATGCAGATGAACTGCAAATTAAAATGGCGCAAGGTGCAAAGCCTGGAGAAGGCGGACAGCTGCCAGGAAATAAAGTGTATCCTTGGGTCGCAGACGTACGCGGTTCTACGCCAGGTGTTGGGCTGATCTCACCACCGCCTCACCATGATATTTATTCAATCGAGGATTTGGCTCAACTGATCCATGATTTGAAAAATGCAAACCGTGACGCACGCATTAGTGTCAAGCTTGTCTCTAAAGCGGGCGTTGGAACGATTGCAGCAGGTGTCGCAAAAGGGACAGCGGATGTTATCGTGATTAGTGGATATGATGGCGGTACTGGGGCTTCTCCGAAAACAAGTATTAAACATACAGGACTTCCTTGGGAACTTGGATTGGCAGAAGCGCATCAAACCCTTGTCTTAAACGGTCTTCGAGAGCGAGTCGTTCTTGAGACGGATGGCAAATTAATGACAGGCCGCGACGTTGTCATGGCTGCGATTTTAGGAGCAGAAGAATACGGCTTTGCGACAGCTCCACTTGTCGTATTAGGCTGCGTCATGATGAGAGCATGTCATTTAGATACTTGCCCAGTCGGTGTCGCTACGCAAAACCCTGAACTTCGCAAAAAATTCATGGGTGACCCTGATCACATTGTCAACTTCATGATGTTTATTGCAGAGGAAGTAAGAGAAATTTTAGCTGAACTTGGCTTTACATCAATGGATGAATTGATTGGGCGTACGGATGTTTTATCAGTAAGTGAAAGAGCAAAAGCACACTGGAAAGCAGGACAGCTGAACCTTGAAACCCTGCTTTATCAGCCAGAGGGAGCACGCTCATTCAGAACGCCGCAAAATCATAAAATTGATGAATCACTGGATATGAATGAGATTCTTCCTTATGTACAGAAAGCGCTCGATCATCAAACACCGGTTGATCTGTCACTAAACATTCGCAACATTCACCGTGTAGCTGGAACGATTACGGGCAGTGAAGTGTCTAAGCGCTACGGAGAAGAAGGTCTGCCAGAGGATACGATCACACTTCGGTTCACTGGTTCAGCTGGACAAAGCTTCGGCGCATTTGTTCCAAAGGGGATGTCCTTATATTTAACAGGTGACTCAAATGACTATATCGGCAAAGGACTCTCTGGAGGCAAAATTGCTGTCAAAACATCTGATCACTTTGTACAAAATGGACATGAGAACGTGATTGTCGGTAACGTTGCATTTTACGGCGCGACAAGCGGAAAAGCTTATATTAACGGCCGTGCAGGTGAACGATTTGCGGTTCGTAATTCAGGTGTCAATGTGGTCGTTGAAGGAATCGGTGATCACGGCTGTGAATACATGACTGGCGGACGTGTTGTCATTTTAGGTGACGTCGGGAAAAACTTTGGTGCAGGGATGTCTGGCGGTATCGCTTATGTGCATACATCTGATGCAAAACAGTTCAAAAGAATGTGTAACATGGAAATGATCATGTTTGAAAAACTCACAGATCACGAAGAAGAACAAGAAGTGAAGCAAATGATTCAGGAACACCTTGATTATACAAACAGCTCAAAAGCAGCAGCTCTTCTAGAGAACTGGGCACAAGAAAAGAATCAATTCATTAAGATCATTCCGAGAAATTACAAAATGATGCTTCAAAGCATTGAGGAACAAAAACAAGCAGGCCTCAGCCACGAGGAAGCTGTTATGTTCGCATTTGAAGCAAACACAAAACCGAAAAATAAAGAAATGGCAAACGGGCAAAAAGCAGCCCTCGCTCATTAAGAAAGGGGAGAGGACAATGGGCAAAGCAACAGGTTTTATGGATTATAAAAGAGAAAAGCCAAATGAACGTGACCCTCTCACTCGTCAAAATGACTGGAAAGAATATTCAGCTCCTTATACAGATGAGGTATTGAAACAGCAGGGTGCTAGATGTATGGATTGCGGAACACCGTTTTGTCAAATTGGAATGGAGATCAGGGGCGGCGTTTCTGGCTGCCCGATCTACAATTTGATTCCAGAATGGAATGACCTTGTCTACCGGGGCAGATGGAAAGAAGCGCTTGAAAGACTACAAAAAACGAACAATTTCCCTGAATTTACTGGAAGAGTATGTCCAGCACCTTGTGAAGGCTCATGTACCGTCGCGATCAATGATCCAGCAGTATCGATTAAAAATATCGAACGGACGATCATTGATAAAGGTTTTGAAAATGGCTGGATTACACCAAGAATTCCTTCAAGTCGTACAGGGAAAAAGATCGCCATTGTCGGATCAGGACCAGCAGGACTGGCAAGTGCAGACCAACTAAACCAAGCAGGACACGCTGTAACCGTGTTTGAACGATCTGATCGTCTAGGCGGACTGCTCACTTATGGTATTCCGAATATGAAGCTCGACAAAGAAGTCGTTGAGCGCAGAGTCAAACTTTTAAGACAAGAAGGCATTGACTTTGTGACCAATACAGAAATTGGTGTGGATATCACGGCTGATGAACTGAAAGAGCAATTTGATGCGGTCATCCTTTGTACAGGTGCACAAAAGCAGCGTGACCTGTTAATTGAAGGCAGGGAAGCAAAAGGGATTCACCTGGCAATGGATTATTTAACACTCGCAACAAAAAGCATGCTTGATTCAGGATTCAAAGATAAAAACTTTATTGACGCAAAAGGGAAAGACGTCATTGTAATTGGCGGAGGAGATACAGGCGCTGACTGCGTCGCAACTGCACTTCGCCAAAAAGCAAAAAGTGTTGTTCAATTCGGAAAGCATCCAAAGCTTCCAGATACACGTGTAGGGGATAACATGTGGCCAGAACAACCTTATGTCTTCTCTCTAGATTATGCTTACGAAGAAGCACAAGCAAAATTTGGAGAAGACCCGCGCCAATATTCGGTTCAAACCACAAAGATTGTGGCTGATAAAAATGGGAAGTTAAAAGAGCTTCATACCATTCAAATGGAAAAGGTGAAAAACGAACAAGGGAAGTTTGAATTTCATGAGATTCCAGGAACAGAGAAGGTATGGCCAGCTCAGCTAGTCTTTATTGCGATTGGTTTTGAGGGAACTGAACAGCCGCTAGTGAAACACTTTGGCGTGGACAGCAAAAACAATCGGATTGACGCAAAATATGGGGAATATACAACGAATGTAGAAGGCGTATTTGCAGCGGGAGATGCAAGACGCGGTCAAAGCTTGATTGTCTGGGCAATTAACGAAGGCAGACAAGTGGCGCATGAGGTAGACCGTTATTTAATGGGGAGTTCGGTTCTGCCAAAATAGGTCAAACAAAGGGTGTTTACCATATATAGAGAAAAGCCATGACCAAAGAGTGGTCATGGCTTTTTATGATTCAGATATGGTTGGCTGGATAATGACTTTTTTACGTTTGAACTGGGAGACAACCAAACAGAGGAAGACAGCAAGAACAAAAAGAGAAATGGTCAAAAAGCCAAACGTATAGGAGCCCGTCATTTCTTTTAAACTGCCAAGAACGTTTGGTAAAAAGAATCCCCCAATGCCTCCTGCAGCCCCTACAATTCCAGTCACAATCCCAATTTCCTTATGAAACACTTGCGGCACAAGCTGGAACACCGCCCCATTCCCCATACCAAGACACATCATTCCGACAAATAAAAGCGCAATGACCACTGGTAAAGCAGGTAGACTACTCACTGCCCCTAAACAGATACCAATCAAAGCAAATAAACCGAGCAGTACTTTCATCCCGCCAATTTTATCGGCAATCAAACCGCCAACTGGCCGAAAGAAGCTGCCTGCCGCCACACAAAGCGTCACAAAATCACCGGCATGAATTTTTGAAATAGCATATTGGTCCACAAAGAAAATACTCAAGAAACTTGAAAGTCCGACAAAACCACCGAATGTAATTGCATAAAGAAGACAGAAAAACCACGTTGTCTTTACTTTAAAGACTGAAAAATAGGACCGAAGCGGCTGAGGGGCCGGCTGGTTTGGTGCATCTTTTGCTGTGAAAATAAAAAACAAAAAGACGAAACTTAAAGGAATAAGAGCGAGCCCCATCACTGTATGCCAGCCATACATCTCCGCAAGCCTTGGTCCAAAGAGTGTCGAGATCAGTGTTCCGCTGTTTCCGGCGCCGGCAATTCCCATCGCTACCCCTTGTAAATGAGGAGGGTACCAGCGGCTTGCCATCGGTAAAGCGACCGCAAAACTCGCACCTGCAACCCCTAATAAAATCCCGATCAGTACTAGCTCTGAAAGGGTTGTACCACCGAAAAACCCCCATATAAGCGGAATGGTGGTCAAAATCATGCCCATCATCGCTGTTTTTTTAGGTCCCATTCGGTCTGTTAATAGGCCTAGCACAATTCGAAAAAAAGATCCGGATAAAATCGGAATGGCTACAATCATGCCTTTTTCTATTGTCGATAAGGCAAAATCTTGTGCAATAAAAGCACCGAGTGCCCCCAGCAAAACCCAAATCATGAAACTCACGTCAAAATATAAAAATGAACCAAACAATGTCTTAGGATGACCACTAGAAGTCAATTCTGAGAGTTTCACAAAACCCCTCCTTTATTTTGAATTTTCTGACTTAAAGATAGCGAGTTGATAGAAGGAATGGAAGTGTTGTGTTAGAAAAAATGACATGGATAAACACTTTTTTACAAATGTGTGCCATAATCTATGGCAAACATTGCTTTGGCGCAAAAAGCTAGAAAGGTTGATCTCACATGGCAAAACGTAAACTCGTGTTTATCGGAAACGGCATGGCGAGTATGAAATGTATCGAACATATCGTAAAGAAACAGCCAGAACGCTATTCCATCACGATCATTGGAAAAGAGAAGCACCCGGCCTACAACCGAATAAAACTTTCGTCAGTTTTACAAAAAAGTGAATCGTTGTCTCAAATTGAACTAAAGCCAAAAGAATGGTACACCAAACATGACATCACCATCCAAACAGGCGAAGCAGTTGTCCACATCGATACAAAGCGTCAATTGCTCATGACAGAAGCACGCCGGAATATCCCGTATGACAAACTGGTTATCGCCACAGGCTCATCGCCTCATTTTCTGCCTATACAAGGCGTATCCAAAAAAGGGGTCTATGCTTTTCGTACGATTGACGATTATGAGGCCATTTACGCTGATTCTTTACGCTATGAGCGTGCAGCAGTCATTGGAGGTGGTGTACTTGGTGTGGAAGTGGCCGCTGGTTTACAGATCGCTGGACTGAAGACAACCTTGATTCATCACACGGATTGGCTTATGCAACGCCAATTAGATGAAACCGCTGCAGGGCTTTTGTCTCAACAATTAAGTCGCAAGGGGATTCAGGTAAAAACAAATGCTCATACGATTGCATGTTTAGGAAACGAGAGAGTAGAAGGCGTTCTGTTAAAAAGTGGAGACATCGTGGATGCTGATCTCGTGGTTTTCACAACAGGGGTCCGTCCGAATATAGAGCTTGCAAAACAGCACGGCATTCATACAAGAAAAGCCATTGTTGTAAATGATGTCATGCAGACAAACGTTGAGAATATTTATGCTATTGGAGAATGTGCAGAGCATAAGGGGATGGTGCACGGTCTTGTGCAGCCTATTTATGAACAAGCAAACGTGCTTGCGAATCATTTATTAGATGAACTGGTCACGAATTTACCTCCTGCCATTTATTCAACAAAATTGAAAGCAAATGACATATCTATTTATTCTGCTGGCAGTATTGTAAACCGATCCCCCTCCGCTTCAGTGGTGACTTACTTAGATGAAGAACAAGAAGTATATAAAAAACTAGTGTTTGAACATGATGTGCTCACAGGCGTTGTATTAGTTGGTCAACTTGAGAGAGCTGAGCAGCTTTTGCAGGATGTAAAAGTGGGGCGTGATAAAAGCGTAGTCATGAAATCGCTGAATGAAGAGCAGATATCCCCTTTAGATTCATTAAAAGCAGAGGATCTCATCTGCCAATGCCACACGGTGACGAAGGGAGCGATATTCAAAAGCATATCGGTCCATCACCTGACAAATTTAGAAGAGATAAAAAAACAGACAGGGGCCGCAACGGGCTGCGGAGGCTGTCAAGAGCTTGTTCGTGCCTGCTGCCATGTCTCATCAAATCAGCTAACGGAAGCACTGGACACGTTTTGCTCGTGCACAAATGTAGAGAAACAGACCATTTTTTCGTATATAAAAAATCAGCATCCGCTGAATGAAGAGCAAGTAAGAAGACAATTTAATTGGATGACAGATAACGGCTGTGACAAGTGCCGAGCAGGCATTCCATACTATCTTGAGCAGTTTCAAGATCTTTTCGTAAAAGACAGCCCATCAGATCATGAGCACATACTAATGCCTCAGTTATATGGTGGCCGTCTTGATCTGACATTTTTACAGATGATAACCGGATTGTTAGAGCAAAAGCAAATTCAGCACGTAGAACTAACGGAGAATAAACGAATTCGGCTGATCGGTATTTCACAAGAGGCCGCCCATATTGTAAAAGAACATGGACACATCATGCCACAAGAAAGCAAGAGACTTTCTCATGTTCTTTCATGTGATTGTCGTCACGATCCATCTGTCACAACACTTGTCATGGAGATCGAAAGACAACTAGAAAACACGCTTTTACCTGCAGTCACATCGATTCATATCGCTGGTCCTTCCTGCGTATGTCATTTCAGCCCCATCTATGACATCTGCATCAAGAAGCAGCTGGATGAATGGGACATTTATATAGGAGGCAGCATACGTCAACCTAAGGCAGGTCAGCTTTTTTATTCTGTGAGCCGAACGGATGAGCTGATTCCTTTTTTAAAAGCACTGCTTGAAGACTATAGAAAACGTGCATATTTTCAAGAATCTATTGGAGACTGGATCCAAAAAAACGGCAGCATTTCCATCCGAGAAAAATTGCTCGATGAGGAAATGAGAGAAGAGCTCTGCGAGCAATTTGAGCAAAGTAGACAAAAGGGTGTGAATGTATGAATCAATCTTTTTTACAATATGTGCAGCAAACATCAGAGCAGCAAGAGCGAAAAAGGGTGTTCCCATCTCAATGTCCGTTTTGCAGTATGCAGTGCAAAATGCAATTAGTCGAGCAGCACGCAGAAGGGCGAACACGCTACCAGACGATAGGTATTCATAATCCAACCACGTTCGGCAGGATCTGTATGAAAGGGCAGCATGCTCACCAGCACGCACTGCACAAGGAACGATTGAATCACCCCCTCATCAAAAGAAACGGTCAATTTGTCAAAGTGACTTGGCAGGAGGCACTTGACGAAATCAAAGCACGTACTCAAACCCTTCAGACGGAACATGGGAACGATGCTATCAGTGTTTATGGTAGTGCATCGATTACAAATGAAGAAGCTTATTTACTCGGAAAATTTGCAAGGGTCGCCCTTAAAACGAAATACATTGATTACAATGGAAGACTGTGTATGTCTTCAGCAGCAACAGCAGCTAACCAAACATTTGGACTTGATCGGGGTCTAACCTTTCCGCTTCGTGACATCAAGCATGCCCGGGTTTTACTATTGGTTGGAACCAATATAGCGGAATGTCAGCCGACCCTCATGCCGTACTTAGAAGAAGCTAAAAAGAACGGGGCATTTATCATCGTGATCGATCCGCGAAAAACAGCAACAGCCAAACTAGCTGACTTACATGTCAGCTTAAGGCCTGGGTCAGATGCTGCACTCGCAAATGGAATCTTACACGTCATGCTTCATGAACAGTTACTAGACGAAGAATTTATTAAAAAACGAACATCAGGTTTTCAAGAAATGAAACAGCATATTTCACACATGTCCCTGCCTGACATTACGCAGCAAACCGGTGTATCGATGAAAGTCATTCAAAAAATAGCGAGAAAATTCGCACGCGAAAAAACAGGCATGATTCTGACTGCAAGAGGCATTGAGCAGCAAATAGACGGGACAGCATCCGTTCGTAATTTCCTGAATATTCTGCTTGTTACTGGGAAAATTGGCCAGATTGGGTGTGGATATGGTGCCATTACTGGGCAAGGAAATGGACAGGGTGCAAGAGAACATGGACAAAAAGCAGATCAGCTTCCTGGTTACCGTGATATCACAAACCCAGTACATAGAAAAGAAATGGCCGAAATATGGAATATCGATGAAAAAGAACTGCCTGGAAAAGGTATATCTGCTTTTGAAATGTTTGAAAAAATGCAGAAAGGAGAGATAAAAGCGCTCTTTTTAATGTGTTCTAATCCCGTTCAATCAGGTCCGCATGCAAGTTTTATCAAAAAAGCCATCGAGCAGCTGTCCTTTTTTGTCGCAATTGATTTATTTATCTCTGAGACGGCTGCACTTGCAGATGTTATTTTACCAGCTTCGTCATATTTAGAGGACGAAGGGACCATGACGAACATAGAAGGACGCGTTACGCTGAGAGAAGCAACCTATCCACTCAAACACCAAAGAAAGCACGATTGGCAAATCATTTGTGATATAGCAGCAGTATTAGGCAAAGGCGGCTCTTTTTCTTTTTCATCTGCAGAAGACATCTTTGAGGAATTGAGAACAGCAACGAAAGGAGCCAAAGCCGATTATTCCGGTATGACCTATGACAGGTTAAGGAAGACGCAAGGCATATTATGGCCCTGCTCTCATTTGGAAGACCGAGGAACAGAAAGACTATTTGAGCATCAATTCTCACATCCTGATAAATTAGCAAAATTTGCAGTCGTTGCACATGGACAACAGGGTGCAAAAGAACCAGTCAGTCCAGAATATCCACTCTATTTAACGACCGGCAGGGTGATGGCTCATTACCAAACGGGCGTTCAAACAAGAAAAAGCACCTCTCTTGTTGCCCGGCAGTTTGAAGCTTATGTAGAGCTTCATCCTGATACAGCCGAAGCTTACGGGATTCAGCACGGGGAACTCGTCACCATCCAGTCAAAACGAGGTAGTGTCATCATGAGGTGCCACATAACAGATACCACCCGAAAAGATACTGTGTTTGTTCCATTTCACTGGAATAAACATCAATCAATTAACCTATTAATTGGTAAACAGTTAGATCCACACAGTAAAATGCCAGGTTTTAAATATTGTCCTGTACAGCTGTCAGCCTACAAGAATTGAAAACTATGTGAGAAATTTTAACATGTATTTTCCATCTTTGTTTAGATTATGGTACTTTCTAAAAAACGATCACATGAGGGGTGTTTTTCATGAAAGAAAAACTCGTATTAGTAGGGAATGGTATGGCTGGTATCCGAACGCTCGAAAACATTTTAAAAACAGACAATGAACGATTCGACATGACTGTATTTGGAACTGAGCCGTATCCTAACTATAATCGGATTCTTTTATCGAAAGTTCTCCAAGGGGATACAAAGACAGAGGATATTACGTTAAACGATTGGAATTGGTACAAGGAACATCATATTCAGCTGTTTACAAATGAGACCATTGTGAAGATCGATCCAGACAATCAAACCGTTATGAGTGATCAAGGACGGACCGTGCATTATGACCGTTTAATTTTAGCGACAGGGTCCCTCCCGTTCATCCCGCCCATTCCAGGGAGCGATAAAAAAGGGGTAACAGCTTTTCGTACATTACAAGACACAGAGGAAATGGTCAAAGCATCTACGATGTACAAAAAAGCAGCCGTTATTGGAGGCGGGCTCCTTGGACTTGAAGCAGCACGTGGTCTATTAAACTTAGGTATGGAAGTGACCGTCATTCATCTTGGCTCTCATCTAATGGACCGGCAGCTCGATCCGGTGGCAGGTCAACTTCTGCAAACAGCATTAGAAAAACAAGGCATGAGCTTTTTATTAGGAAAACAGACAAATGAAATTTTAGGAGATACAAGAGTAGAAGGGCTAACATTTTCAGATGGTTCTACATTAGAGACAGATATGGTGGTCATGGCAGCAGGAATTAAACCGAATCACAAGCTTGCCGAAACGAGCGGCATTGAAGTGAACCGGGGAATTATCGTCAATGATTTCATGGAAACAAGTGTCCCGCGGATTTACGCAGTCGGAGAATGTGTTGAACACAGAGGACAAACGTACGGTCTTGTTGCGCCATTATACGATCAAGCAAACGTGCTTGCGAAGCATGTTTGTGATATGGCCCCGACGCCTTATGAAGGATCTGTTCTATCGACACAGCTGAAAGTATCAGGGGTTGATGTATTTTCAGCTGGAGATTTTATAGAAAACGATGAGAAACAAGCGATTAAGATTTTTGACGAACAGCAAGGCATTTATCAAAAACTAGTCTTCCAGCAAAACCGATTAGTCGGCGCCGTCATGTTTGGAGAAACAAGCGATGGACCACGTTTATTCTCGTACATTAGAGAAGGTGTTGATATGTCAGATATGGAAAAAGTATCTGTCTTAACATCAAATGAGCTGGCGCAAGAAAACACGATTGAACAAATGGCAAACGACCATATCGTTTGTGGCTGTAATGGTGTCTCAAAAGGTCAAATAGTGGCAGCTATTCAAAAAGAAGGCCTAACGACTATACAAGAGGTCAAGCAATGTACAAGTGCTTCTCGGTCATGCGGAGGCTGTCAATCTGTTGTGGAAGAGATTTTATGGCACACTTTAGGCGATGATGCAAACCGCACTGCGCAAAAAGAAACCATCTGCGCCTGCACCACCTTATCAAGAGATGAAGTGATTCATGAAATAAAAGAGAAAGGTTTGCAGCATGTCAAAGAAGTGATGAATGTACTTGACTGGGAAACAGAAGAAGGCTGTTCAAAGTGCCGGCCTGCACTGAATTACTATTTAGGGATGATGTATCCGCTTGACTACAAAGATGAAAAAAGCTCGCGATTTGTGAATGAACGAATGCATGCCAACATCCAAAACGATGGTACCTATTCGGTCGTTCCACGTATGTACGGGGGCGTGACAAATGCTAATGACCTGAGAAAAATAGCGGATGTCGTTGACAAATATGAGATACCGCTTGTGAAAATGACTGGAGGGCAGCGAATCGACCTTTTAGGTGTCAAAAAAGAAGATTTACCAAAAGTATGGGCTGATTTAGATATGCCGTCTGGTTATGCTTACGGAAAATCATTAAGAACCGTCAAAACTTGTGTTGGAGAACAATTTTGCAGATTCGGAACGCAAGATTCCATTTCTCTTGGGATCGCACTTGAAAAGAAATTTGAAGGACTTGCCACACCGCACAAAGTCAAAATGGCCGTATCAGCCTGTCCAAGAAACTGTGCTGAATCTGGGATTAAAGATCTTGGCATCGTAGGTATCGATGGGGGATTTGAATTGTATGCTGGCGGGAATGGAGGGACACATTTACGAGCTGGAGACTTATTAATGAAAGTAAGTACAGCAGAAGAAGTAGAACAAATGGCCGCAGCCTACCTTCAATATTACAGAGAAACCGCAAATTATTTAGAGAGAACATCCGCTTGGGTTGAACGGCTTGGATTGAATCATATCCAAACGGTACTGCTAGATGACAAGAAACGTGCAGCATTAATCGAAAGAATGGACATCGCACTTTCAACTTATGAAGAACCGTGGCAAGAGATTCGAGAGAACGAAACAGAAACAAGACAATTATTTCAAAAGGCAACTGCTTCCGTCTAAATCAATTGAAGGGATGAGATCAGATGACAGTTTCAATTGTAAAAGTTCATATTGGTACAATATCAGATTTCCCGTTGCAGCTAGGGAAAACAGTCGCAGCCGGTCCACTTGAATTAGCTGTTTTTCAAACCTCTAACAAGCAGTTCAAAGCCATTGAAAATCGCTGTCCTCATAAAGGCGGTGTACTAGCTGAAGGAATGGTGAGCGGAGATCATGTCTTCTGTCCAATGCATGATTGGAAAATCAATCTTTCATCAGGAAATGTTCAAGAACCAGATCATGGATGCGTGAAAACATATGAAGCATTGGTTGAGGGAGACGACGTCTTTATTTTACTGCCTTCATAAATGGTTTAGAACCTTCCTTTCCTGTACATGCTTGTAAGTACATGCAGTGAGAAAGGAAGGTATATGTGTGCCATTTTTTAATATTTTGATTGAACTCTTTATCGGATTTTTCGCTTTATTTTCCATTACAAAGCTATTAGGGAAAACACAATTTGCACAAATCACGCCGTTTGATTTTATTTCTGCACTGATTTTAGGGGAGATGGTCGGTAACGCCATTTTTGATCCAGAAGTCAGCGTGCTACATATCCTTTTTGCAGTTGCAGTCTGGGGCGTTTTAATCTACACAGTTGAATGGCTTTCACAAAAATTCAAATCCATTCGCGCTTTTTTAGAGGGAAGACCCACTCTTGTGATTGATAAAGGAAAGATTCACTACAATCGATTAAAGAAAAATATGCTCGATTTAAATCAGTTGCAGACGCTGATTCGAGCGAAAGGGCATTTTGCTCTTAATGAAATTGAATTTGCCATTTTGGAAACGGATGGGTCTGTGAGTGTGCTTCCGAAAATGAAATATGCACCAGCTACAGCCGAAGATGTGAACGTGAAAGGAAAAGAAGTCACATTGCCTAGAACGTTTATTATCGACGGAGAGATTTTAAAAAAAGATTTAAAGGAAGCTGGATTTGATGAAGCGTGGCTGAGAGAGCAATTGAAAAAGCAGCACATATCCTCCTATAAAGACGTCCTATTTTGTGAATGGATTGAAAATGAAGGAATTTATGCGATGAAATATGAAAAAACATCCACAACCTAACACAGTGGATGTTTTTTTGTGTTTTTTTGTTTTATAACTGAATAGGATCAAAAAGAATACGTCAATGAAAACGTTCACAATATAAGGGGGAGATGTGTGATGAAGTATGGAAAACGACTGCTGATGATGGTATTGGCCTTACTGCTTTTTGACTCAGCTTATGCGCAAGCAGCTGGACACAACCATCAAACAAACCGCGTGCTTATTGTCGATCAAAAAGGAAATGGGACATTTCGAACGGTTCAATCTGCCATTGATGCGATACCAGTGAACAATCAACAGCAAACGACGATATATATTAAAAATGGTGTGTATAAAGAAAAGATTCTCCTTCCGCAAAATAAGCCGTATGTGTCCTTTATTGGAGAAAATCAGTATCAGACGATTCTGACGTATGATGATACAAATGCAAGCAGCGGGAGCACAACCAATAGCTCTAGTACAATGATTCGGGCAAATCATTTTTATGCAGAAAATATCACGTTTCAAAATACAGCTGGCCGAAACGCAGGGCAGGCGGTTGCCCTTTATGTATCCGGGGACCGGGCTGTGTTTAAACACGTACGTGTTCTCGGGTATCAAGATACACTTTATGCCACTGGCACAGGGAGACAATATTATGAAGATTGTTATATCGAGGGCACGGTTGACTTCATCTTTGGTTCAGCAACGGCTGTATTTAAAAGAGCTGAAATAAAAAGTCTTGGAAATGGGTATATTACAGCGGCATCCACAACAGAAGCGCAAAAGTATGGCTACGTTTTTATTGATTCCACATTAAATAAAGGAACGGCTTCGTCTCAATCTGTGTACTTAGGCCGTCCATGGAGACCACATTCGGCTGTCACGTTCCTCCAAACAAAAATGGATGAACATATTAAAGCTGAGGGATGGCATAACTGGGATAACAAAGACAACGAAAGAACGGCTAGATATCAAGAATATGGATCAACGGGCGCAGGGAGTCATGTGGCAAACCGAGTGAAGTGGTCAACGATATTAACAAAAAACGAAGCAAGTCAAATCACCGTTCAATCCGTGCTTAGCGGAAGCGATGGCTGGAATCCTGAAAAAAGGTAAAAGAGGCTTGTCAGTTTTCGTCAAAGAAAGCTGACTTTTCTGTTTAAAAAACCTTTGAGAACAAACGTTCTTTTGTGTATAATGAACATAATCTGCTAAATTTGGCTGCTTTTCTAAAAAGGAGGGATTGCGTGAAACGTTTCTCACAGGTCATGTTTTTACAACTATGTATTTTGTCGATGTTATTTCTCCCTTTTTCAGTGAAAGATGAACAACTAACAGCTCATGATGATCAATCAAAATGGATCACTTCTTTAGACGAATTCATTCGAACAGCACCTGATTTAGAGGGCGCAATTGCTGGCATCAGCGTACGCGATACTTCTGACACTTCTCTTCTTTATGAACATCAAGCGGACATCCGTCTGACTCCTGCTTCTAATATGAAATTACTCACATCTGCTATCGCACTCGATCTACTGGGTGAAACACACACTTTTCCAACAGACGTTTGGATAGATGGTTCAATTCACAAAAAAACATTGCACGGCAATCTTTATCTCCGAGGCTCTGGAGACCCGACATTGTTAGAAAGCGATTTTGCCGCATTAGCCAAACAAGTCAAAAAGGCCGGAATACATACGATTCGTGGACAGCTTGCAGCTGATGATACTTGGTTTGATGACACAAGGTATTCCATCGATCTGCCGTGGAGTGATGAAGATCAATATTACGGCGCTCAAATATCTGCTCTTACTGCTTCACCGAATGAGGATTATGATGCAGGAACGATCATTCTCGAAGTCAAGCCGGGAAAGAAAGCAGGGCAGAAGGCCAGCTATGAGATGATCCCGAAGACTGACGTCGCTCAAGTTGTCAATCAAGTGAAAACTGTGCCAGAAGGTGGAAAGAAGAAAATATCTTTTAAACGCTCTCACGGTACAAACAAAATTACACTGACTGGGACGATTCCGCTAAAAGCATCCTCGTCTAAACAATGGGTCGCATTATGGGAACCGACAACGTATGCTTTAGACTTAATGAAACGAGCATTAAAGGCTGAGGGGATTCAGCTGAAAGGACCACTCAAAACAAAACAAGTTCCTAAAAAAGCGAAAAAAATCGCTTCCCATACATCAATGCCTTTATCCGATCTTCTTGTTCCGATGATGAAATTAAGCAACAATACACATGCAGAAATTCTGTTAAAAGAACTTGGGAAGCGGGTAAAGAACAAAGGGAGTTTTGACAAAGGGCTTGACGTGCTGAATGAACGTCTTCCTGCCTATGGCATAGATGCATCTATGACTGTGTTGAGAGACGGATCAGGCATATCACCGATTAACCTTGTTTCTGCAAATCAATTCACGTTATTTTTGACAAACATTCAAAAGGAAAAATGGTTTAACACCTATGTCCATGCACTTCCGTTAGCTGGGGCAAGTGAGCGTATGGTGGGAGGTACATTAAGAAACAGATTGAAAGAACCAGCTACACTAGAAAAAGTGCGTGCAAAAACAGGTACGCTATCAACGGTCAGCACACTATCTGGATATATTGAAACGCAGAGTGGAAAAACGCTTGCTTTTTCCATCTTATTGAATCATCTCGTTGATGACGAAAAAGGAAAAGAGATAGAAGACCGCATTGTCAGCATGTTAGCTGAGGATCTTTAGACAGACAAGGAGAACCATCATGACGTTAGATAATAATCAATCTTTAGTAAAAACCATGTCGATCTTTCTAATTCCACTTTTATTAAGCAATATTTTGCAATCAATTGGACAGCTTGTTTCCATTGTGCTTGTCGGTAGATGGATTGGAGAGGATGCAGTAGCTGCGATTTCTGCATTCTTTCCACTTTTCTTTTTACTTGTTTCTTTTTCCATTGGGATTGGATCAGGGAGCTCGATCCTGATTGGACAAGCATACGGAGCAAAAAATGAGCAGAGGTTAAAGGAAATTATCGGTACAACGCTTTCGTTCACCTTTTTAATCGGACTTTCTTTAGCTATCATTGGAGGTTTTTTTGCCACAGATATTTTACATCTGATGGGGACACCTGCAAATATTGTGGAGGAAAGTGCGGCATATGCCAGAATCCTATTCATCTCCATGCCCATCTTATTTCTTTATTTTGTCTATACAACTTTTTTACGAGGAACAGGAGATTCAAAAACACCATTTTATTTCTTAATGATTAGTACAGGAACCAATATTTTATTGCTGCCAATTTTATTATTCGGCTGGCTTGGTTTACCGGCATTTGGTTTATATGGTGCTGCGTATTCTTCTGTGATTTCTACAATCGTTACGTTTATCATTCTTCATATCTATCTTTATAAAACAAAGCACCCGCTGCGCATTGATGCGTCGGTTAGAAAGCATTTATTGATGAAAGGGGATTTATTAAAAACGCTATTAAAGTTAAGTATCCCTTCTAGTATTAATATGATTCTCATTTCTTTATCAGAAATTGCTGTCATTTCTTTTGTCAACGATTATGGATCACAGGCGACCGCAGCTTATGGCGTTGTCAATCAAGTCGTAAGTTATGTACAGATGCCCGCAGTGAGCCTTGGTATTGCGGTTTCTATCTTCGCCGCACAGTTCATTGGCGCAGGAAACATGAATCGTTTGAAAGATGTCATTAAAATTGGGCTGGGGCTAAACTTTGCGTTAGGCGGATTGATTATTATTTTCGTCTATATTTTCGCACCACAAATTTTATCTATCTTTTTAACAGATCCTGCAACGATTGATATTGCATATAGTTTGGTCGTGATTACACTATGGAGCTATCTCATTTTCGGAACAGCACAAATCGTTGCTGCCACGATGAGAGCAAGTGGAACAGTTCTATGGCCGACCATCTTTAGTATTTGTTCCATTTGGCTTGTTGAAGTACCAGTGGCTTATGTGCTATCACACCATACATCGCTTGGGATCAAAGGAATCTGGATAGGATATCCTGCAGCCTTTTTTGTAAACTTATTGCTCCAATACGGCTATTATCGACTGGTATGGAAGAAAAAGCAGATCGTTGCACTTGTCCAATCATAATGTGAGCCTATCATCTGGCATATATATACGAAGATCGATTACTTTGTAGGGGGTCTGATCTTCTATGTTTTTAAACCAAAGAAGTGAGCTCAGTTCGTATGATATCGGTGACTTCACTTATGCTGGACCAGATTTTCAAGTCTTGACGTGGGGAGAAGGAACAACGCTGAATGTAGGAAAGTTTTGTTCCATCGCAAACGAAGTAAAAGTTTTTCTTGGTGGTGAACACCGAACAGATTGGGTCACAACGTATCCATTTAATCAAATTTTCACAGATGCTGCCCACATTGAAGGACATCCACGATCAAAAGGGGACGTGTGTATAGGGCACGATGTTTGGATTGGATATGGAGCAACAATCATGTCAGGGGTACAGATAGGAAACGGGGCAGTCATTGGAGCAAATAGTCTGATTACAAAAGATGTGCCTCCATATGCGATTGTCGCAGGGAACCCGCAGCGTCTCATGAAATATCGGTTTTCTTCTGATATCATTGAAAAACTTCAGTTGTTAGAATGGTGGAATTTAGAGTTTACCGTCATCCAATCTATTTTTCACCTCTTACAATCTAATGATATCGAACATTGTATAAAAGTTATAGAAGACATAAAAAAGAAAGGCTGAAAAGCCTTTCTTTTTTCTTTTTTTGCTTAACTGAGCCGTATGATGGTCAAGGTTGCTCCGGCCGCACCACCATCGCCAACTAATATAGCTGTGACAACCACTCCAAAAAACTGCAGTGAAATAGTATTACCAGCTGTTAAATTAACAATGACAGTATTGTTAATAAATGAAGTAGAGATAGTAGGTGATTGAACAGAACCAGAAATAGTATTTGTTCCATTTAACAGCAAACGCGTATTAATCAAAAGTGCTGTAGTGGTGTTGACTTGATACGTAATATAATATTTACCTGTTTGCAGAACGGTAAAAACCGTACTTGTGCCGTTTGCTGTAAAACCGGTAATGTTTTGAAAGTTCGGCAATGGAATATTCGTTCCCGAGGCTACAGTAACAATGGTAGGACCAGAACTATTAGCAGCATATAGTGCTGTATCCGTAAAACCACCTGTTCCAGTAGGTCCGGTAGCACCCGTGATACCTGTAGCGCCAGTCGGACCAGTTGGTCCAGTGCTGCCCGTCACACCAGTGGCACCAGTAGGTCCGGTTGAACCTGTGATACCCGTGGCCCCAGTAGCTCCAGTTGAACCTGTGATACCCGTGGCACCAGTTTCTCCAGTTGAACCTGTGATTCCCGTAGCGCCAGTCGGACCAGTTGGTCCAGTGCTGCCCGTTGCCCCAGTAGGTCCGGTTGAACCTGTGATACCAGTAGCACCAGTCGGACCGGTAGCACCTGTGATACCCGTGGCCCCAGTCGGACCGGTAGCACCCGTGATACCTGTGGCCCCAGTAGCTCCAGTTGAACCTGTAATTCCTGTAGCACCAGTCGGACCGGTTGCACCTGTGATACCCGTGGCACCAGTAGATCCGGTTGAACCTGTGATACCAGTAGCACCAGTAGGTCCGGTTGAACCTGTGATACCCGTGGCACCAGTAGCTCCAGTTGAACCCGTGATGCCAGTGGCCCCAGTAGGTCCGGTTGAACCTGTGATACCAGTAGCACCAGTCGCTCCGGTTGAACCTGTGATACCAGTAGCACCAGTCGCTCCGGTTGAACCTGTAATTCCTGTAGCTCCAGTCGGACCAGTTGGTCCAGTGCTGCCCGTTGCCCCAGTAGGTCCGGTTGAACCTGTGATACCCGTTGCCCCAGTAGGTCCAGTTGCACCCGTGATTCCAGTGGCACCAGTAGATCCGGTTGAACCTGTGATACCCGTTGCCCCAGTAGGTCCGGTTGAACCTGTGATACCAGTAGCACCAGTAGGTCCGGTTGAACCTGTGATACCAGTGGCCCCA